>MESD01000015.1:177-1987 GCA_001770815.1 Burkholderiales bacterium RIFCSPHIGHO2_12_FULL_69_20 | reverse complement strand
CATCAGCAGCCCCGCCGACAGCGACGGCGTGGCCAGCCCCGGCAGCAGCAGCCACACCAGCCCGGCGCTGGCAGCGACCAGGCCCAGCCACTGCAGTGGCTGCAGCCGCTCGCCGCGCCACAGACCCCAGCCGATCATCGTGGTCTGCACCACGCCGAACAGCAGCAGCGCGCCGGTGGCGGCGCTCAGGCTGATGTAGGCGAACGAGAAGCCCGCCGCGTAGACGAACAAGGCCAGCGCCGAAATCCAGTTGCCAGCGTGCCAGGGCCGCGTGGGGGCGTCGCCGGTGGCCGGGCCGCGCGCCCGCCAAAGCACCAGCAGCGCCAGCACCAGCGCCCCCGACGCCAGCCGCACGCTGGTGAAGCTGGCCGCGTCGATGGCAGTGGCCTTCAGCGCCACGCGGCACAGCAGCGAGTTGCCGGCAAAGGCGATCAGCGCGACGACGGTGAGCAGCGCGGTACGCGCGGGGGCGGGGGCGGCAGGCGGGGGCAGGGCGGGCATGGCGCGATGGTAGGGGTGCGCCCGGCGGCCACCGCTACGGGTCGGCCCGCGGTGGCGGCGGCGGGCCCGAGCACCACAATCCGGCATCGCCCACTGCCCGCCGCGACGACCATGGCCCACCTGACTGCCGACGAGATCACCCGCTACCAGCGCGAGGGCTGGGTGGTGCCGCAATGGCGCCTGCCTGCCGCCCAGGTCGCGGCGATGCGCGAGGCGCTGGACGAGTTGCTGCGCCGCAACCCCGGCGTGCGGCCCGAGAAACTGGTGTCGGCGCATGTGGAGCGCGCCGGTGCACCGGGTGCCACCGACAACGGCGAGGGCGTGCGCGGGGTGTCGGCCTTTCTCGACCTGGCGCGCGACCCCGAGATCGTGGATCTGGTGTCCGACCTGATCGGCGACGACGTGATCCTGTGGGGCGCCCATGTGTTCTGCAAGCCGGCCGCCGAGGGCTACGAGACCCCCTGGCACCAGGACGGCCACTACTGGCCGATCCGTCCGCTGGCCACCTGCACCGTGTGGGTGGCGCTGGAGCCCAGCACCCGCGCCAACGGCTGCCTGCGGGTGATTCCCGGCTCGCACCGCGACCGGTTGCTGCACCCGCACCTGCACGAGGACCGCAGCGACCTGACGCTGCAACAGCGCCTGGCCGATGGCGCCTTCGACGAGGCCGATGCGGTCGACATCGAGTTGCAGCCCGGCCAGATGAGCCTGCACGACGTCTACATGATCCACGGCGCCGCGGCCAACTTGAGCCCGCAGCGCCGCACCGGCGTGGCGCTGCGCTACCTGCCGGCCACGTCGCACTTCGACCGGCGCCTGAAGCCGGTGGACGGCAAGACCGGCGTGGCGGTCAACTTTGCGCAGCGGCCGCTGTGGCTGGTGAAGGGCGTGGACGCCAGCGGCCTGAACGACTTCGACGTGGGCCACCCGCGCTGAGCGGGGCCCGGCCGCGCGCTCAGCTGCGCCGCGCCAGCGGCAGGTTCAGCAGCAGGTTCTGCGGCTTGAGCCTCAGCGTGCCGTCGGCCGTCATCGCCAGCCCCAGCCACACCGGCGCACCGGCCAGCGCGGGCTGCTGGTCGGCGGGGTCGTCGAAGTCCAGCCTGAAGAGACCGATCAGCCGTGCCAGCCGCGCCTCGTCGACCGGCGCGCCACGGTACAGGTCATTGAGGATCGTGGTCGATTCCACGTCCAGCCCCACGTGCCAGCGCCAGGCGGTGTCGGCGATGCGCGCCAGCGGGGTGATGGTCACCGCCACGCCGCTCAGGTGCGCCACCCAGCGCTGCAGCACGCGCGCCAGCGCCGTCAGCCC
>MESD01000015.1:0-147 GCA_001770815.1 Burkholderiales bacterium RIFCSPHIGHO2_12_FULL_69_20 | reverse complement strand
GCCGCGCGCCACTTCCTTGGGCACCTGGTGGGTCAGGTCGAGCACGAAGCGATGGCGCTCCAGCCCGTCGTGCCCGCGGTCATGCCAGTAGTCGACGGCGTTGTCGGCGCCCAGCACCTGCAGCTGCGCCGCGCGCAGCGGCACCTG
>MESD01000014.1:10626-12163 GCA_001770815.1 Burkholderiales bacterium RIFCSPHIGHO2_12_FULL_69_20 | reverse complement strand
GGGCCGTGCACTTCCAGCTTGATGATCGACGCCAGCTTCAGCGCCTCGCCCAGCAGCGCGCCGACGTTGCCCAGGTGGACCAGCACCGCGTCGGCGTTGTCGTAGCCCTCGCGGCAGTGCGCCACCATGCCGTTGAACGAGAAGCAGTAGTGCACGCAGCCGGGTTCGCTGCGCGTCTTGGCGACGAACTGCGGGCCCAGCGCCTTGAAGGCATCGAGCTGGCCCTCGTTGATCTGGAAATAGGGCACCAGGGTGCAGCAGGTGTCGGTGACTTGCATGGGCTTGCTCCGCAGGGGATGGGGTGGATGGGAGGCCAATGGTAGGCAGCGCCGCTGGCGGCTGATACCCGTGCATCCACGCATGGGCGGCGACGCTACGATGCGGCTCTGCCGGCACCGCCGCCGGCCACCCTGACCTGACCCTGGGAGACGCCGATGAGCCCCGAATCCGTGATGAGCGCCTGGCACCATGTGGTGACCTCGCGCGACCCCGCCGCACTGCGCGCGATCCTGGCCGACGACGTGGTGTTCCACTCGCCGGTGGTGCACACGCCGCAGCGCGGCAAGGCGATCACCTTCCAGTACCTGATGGGCGCGATGCACGTGCTCAACAACGCCGGCTTCCGCTACGAGCGCCAGATCGTCGGCGCAAGCGATGCGCTGCTCGAATTTGTCACCGAGATCGACGGCATCCAGATCAACGGCATCGACCTGATCCGCTGGAACGAGGCCGGCCAGATCGTCGATTTCAAGGTGATGGTGCGGCCGCTGAAGGCGGTGAACCTGCTGCACCAGAAGATGGGCGCCATGCTCGAGGCGCTGAAGGCGCAGCAGGGCCAGCAGCAGTGACCGCCGCGCGAGCGGCGTGGCGCATCAGCGCTTGAAGGCCTCGTCCACCGGCACACCCAGGCCCGCCACCATGCGGTTGGTCTGCGCGGCCATGCCGACGATGGCCATCAACTCCATCAGCTCGGCCTCGCCCATGCCCTTTGCGCGCGCCGCCGCGGTGTGCGAGTGGATGCAGTAGTCGCAACCGTGGGCGATGGACACCGCCAGGTAGATCATCTCCTTGACCTGCGGCGCCAGCCGGCCCGGCCCCATCACCACCTTCAGCTGCGACCAGGTGCGCGCCAGCAGCGCCGGGTCGTGCGCCAGCGCGCGCCAGAAGTTGTTGATGTAGTCGGTGCCGCGGGTGGCGCGGATGTCGGCAAACACCGCCGCCGCCTCGGGCGCCAGCTGCTCGTCGGTCAACAGGGTCACGGTGGCCATGGGCCCTCCCTCTGCAGATGATGAAGCGGCATCCCCCAGCGGGTGGCCGCCGCACGAGCATACGGGACGCCCGCCGCACCAAACCCGCCAGTCGCATCGGCTAAGCTCGCCGCCCCGGTCTTGACTCCGGCGTGTTGCAGGGCCCGGTCGGGCTGCCGCCCGCTCCCTAACCCTGATGCCCTGCCCGCGCCCTGCCCACTCCCTTCGATCGACCGGCCTCGCCCGCTGGGCTGGCCACGCGCGGCTGGTGGGTGGCGCGCTGCTGCTCA
>MESD01000014.1:0-10618 GCA_001770815.1 Burkholderiales bacterium RIFCSPHIGHO2_12_FULL_69_20 | reverse complement strand
CACCGCGGTGCTGGACCGGCAGCCGCGCCGGTTGCAGGTCAGCCTGGCCTTCGACCCGGGCAACCGCTCGCACACCACGCTGCGCCTGCCTGGCGGCTGGGCGGCGCTTGACGAACTGACCAGCGCCGCCGGCGACGCCTCGGCCACTGGCCCGCGCGCGCGGCCGGTGCCCGGTGCACCCACGCTGCGCAGCGTGGACCATGCGCCCGGCGCGCGGGTGCAGCTGCACTGGCGGCTCACGCTCGACGCCGCGACCGGCCTCGGCGGCAGCGCGCAGGCGGGCGCCGGCTGGTTCGCCTTCAGCGGCCAGGGTGTGCTGGCCATGCCCGACGAGCTCGATCAGCGCAGCGCCCCCTCCGCCTGCGTGCAGCTCGACGGCCTGGGCGCCGGCAGCCGCTGGGCCAGCAGCCACGGCAGCGGCGAGGGCAGCACAGCGCTGCTGCGCGTGGCGCCGGGTGCGGCGCCGCTGGCCGAGCGGGTGCAGCAGGCGCTGTACGCCGGTGGCGCGCTGCAGGCGCACACGCTGTCGGCCAACGGCAGCACGCTCACCGCGGTGATGCCGGCCGATGCCGGCTGGCGCTTCGAAGTGGCCGCCCTGGCGCAAGCCAGCGCCGAGGCCCTGGCCACGCAGCGCCGCTTCTGGGCCGAGCGCGAACCCGCGCCCCCCTGGCTGGTGCTGATGCTGCCCGGCCCCGCGGCGCCGGCGGGGCTGGACAGCGCCGGCGGCACCGCCTGGCTGCAGGCGCTGGCACTGCAGGCCCCCACCGACCTGCCCTTGCCCGGCGCCGCCTTCGACGCGCTGATCCGTCAGGCCCTGGCCCGTGCCTGGCTGGCCGACCGCTTCGGCCCGCTGGCCCATGCCGGGCGCGGCGACGAGGCGATGCGCGCCTGGTTCAGCGAAGGCTGGGCCGACTTTCTGGCCCACCGCAGCCTGCTGCGTGAGGGCCGCTGGACGCCCGACGACTACGCCACCGCGCTCAACCGCAAGCTGATGGCCTACCTGATCGCGCCCGAGCGCGCCCTGCCCCAGGCGCAGTGGCTGGCCGCTGCCACCACCCAGCCGGCCCTGGCCGCGCTGCCCGTGGCCCGCGGTGAATGGCTGGCGCTGCAGTGGCACCAGGCGCTGAGCCGCGCCGGCCAGCCAGGCTTGGAGGCCCTGATGCGCCGGCTGCTGGTGCCGCCCGCGCTGGCCCGCCGCGAAGGCCCGATCAGCGCGCCGCTGGCCACCCACCGGCTGGTGGCGGCCCTGCGCGCGGTGCTGGACGACCGGCCGCTGCGCGACATCCACCGACACATCGAGCAGGGCGAGGTGTTTGCCTTCGGCCCCGGCAGCCTGGGGCCCTGCTTCATCGGCCAGACCGCGCGCGTGCCCAGCTGGCGGCTGGGCTTCGAGCCTGCATCGCTGCTCAGCCGCGTGGTGGCCGGGGTGCAGCCGGGCGGCCCGGCCGAGGCGGCCGGCCTGCGCGACGGCATGCGCCTGCTGGGCCACAGCCTGGTGCCGGGCGAGCCCACCCAGCCGGTGTGGCTGCAGGTGCAGGCCGAGGACGGCAGCCGGCAGGAGATCCGTTACCTGCCCGGCGGCGACCCGGTGCATGAACTGCCGCGCTACCAGCCGGTGCCGCAGGCGATGGAACAGTCCGCCTGCCTGGGCTGGCTGGGCCTGGGGCCGCAGGCGGGTGCCGTGGCCGCGGGTGCCCGATCGGCCGGCAAGGGCAAGGCCCAGGGCGCCCGCAAGACCGGCGCCAAGAAGGCGTCGACCAGGTCCACCGGCAAGGCCTCGGGCAAGGCGGGCAGCAAGGCGGGCGGGCGTTCAAGCGGCAAGGCGGGTGTCAAGGGGGTCGCGCCGCTGCGCAGGCGTTGAACCGTCGCCGACCGGAGACCGACAATGCCGGCATGAGCGCAGCGATCCCACCCACCGGCCACCCACTCTCGCCCGCCACCGAACCGCAAAAGTTCATCAACCGGCTGCAGCAGAGCCTGGCCGATGGCAGCTTCGGCAAGCTGATGCTGGGCCGGCCGTTGGGCGCCGACCCCACGCTGCAGAAGCTGCTGGCACGCCGCATCGTGCTGCGCGGGGTGGACCACCTGTCGCTGGTGTGGCGCCACCAGACCAAGGACATCACCAAGAACCTGCCGCTGCCCGAAGCGGTGGCCTTGATCGAGACCCTGCTGCACGACAGCTTCCACCATGCCCACCTGGTGACCAGCGGCCACGACATCCAGCTGGCGCTGGGCAAGAAGGGCCAGTGGGGGTTGCGCATCGGCAAGCTGGCCGCGGCCGGGGTGGCGCCGGCAGCGCCTGCCGCCGAGGCCGCTGCCGCCGATGACGACGAAGGCCGCTACCTGGGCCACGACCGCATGCGCCAGCACGCGCTGTCGCTGGACACGCCCTTCCTGGCCGAACTGGGCGTCACCGATGCCCAGCACCGACTGGTGCCGGCGATGGCGCGCAAGTGGCGGCAAATCAACAAGTTCGTCGAGGTGCTGGGCCATGCCATCACGCAATCACCGCTGGCCGCACGCGATCCGGCGCAGCCGGTGCGGGTGCTGGATTTCGGCGCCGGCAAGGGCTACCTCACCTTTGCCGTGCAGCACCACCTGCAGGCCATCGGCCGGCTGCCCGAGGTCACCGGCGTCGAGCTGCGCGAGGACCTGACCACCCTGTGCAACAGCGCCGTGGCGCGGCTGGGGCTGCAGGGCCTGCGCTTCGACTGCGGCGACGTGCGCAGTCATGCCGGCGCCAACGGCACAGCCCGCACCGACATCATGATCGCGCTGCACGCCTGCGACACCGCCACCGACGTGGCGATGCACCGCGGCATCACCAGCGGCGCGGCGATCATCCTGTGCTCACCCTGCTGCCACAAGCAGTTGCGCCCGCAGATGCACAGCCCGGCGCTGCTGCAGCCGCTGCTGCGCCACGGCATCCACATGGCCCAGCAGGCCGAGATGCTGACCGATGCGCTGCGCGCGCTGCTGCTGCAATCGGCTGGCTACGACGCGCAGGTGTTCGAGTTCATCTCGCCCGAGCACACCAGCAAGAACAAGATGGTGCTGGCCGTGCGCCGCGCCACGCCGCTGCCCGCCACCCAGCGCCAGGCGCTGCTGGCGCAGGTGGCCGCGCTGAAGGCCTTCTTCGGCGTGCGCGAGCAGGCCCTGGAGACGCTGTTGGCCGCCGATGCCGGCACGACACCGCAGACCGACGCCGCGGCAAGCCAAGACCTGTAGCCGCTGCGGCCCGGGCGATGCGGGCCAACCGCGATGGACCGGCCACGGGCCGGCGGGCATCATCACCGCAACGCCACTGCCCGATCGCACCATGCCCATCGCCACGGAGTCCACCCGCAGCCCCCAGCACCGCGAGCTGATGCAGGCGGCCTCGCGCGCGGCGCTGAGCCTGTCGGGCCGCAGCCGCGAGATCGAGGCGCAGCGCTGGCTGCCGCAGGACATCGCCGATATGCTGGCCGAAGCCGGCCTCTACCGGCTGCTCACCCCCGCCGCGCACGGCGGCCACGAGGCGCCGCCGGCCAGCTTCTACCTGGTGATCGAGCAGCTGGCCCGCGCCGATGCCGCGGCGGCCTGGTGCTGCTTCATCGCCTGCACGTCCAGCGTGCTGGCGGCCTACCTGCCCGAGGCCTCGGCCCAGGCGCTGTTCGGCCACCCCCACATCAAGACCGCCGGTGTGTTTGCGCCGCGCGGGCGCGCCGTGCACGCCGAGCAAGGTGGCGTGGCCGGCCTGCGCATCAGCGGCCGCTGGGCCTGGGGCTCGGGCGCGCGCAATGCCGACCTGGTCTCGGCGGGCTGCCTGCTGATCGGCGACGACGGCAAGCCGGTGCTGCTGGACGACGGCGCGCCGCGCGTGCTCAGCGTGGTGCTGGCGCGCTCGCAGGTGCACCTGCTCGACAACTGGGACGCCTTCGGCCTGTGCGGCACCGGCAGCGGTGAGTTCGAGGTGCGCGACGCCTTCGTGCCGCTGGCACACAGCGCCTCGCTGTTCGACGGCCCGCGCATCAACACGCCGCTGTACCGCTTTCCGGTCTTCGGCCTGCTGGCGATCGCCATTGCCGCGGTGGCCACCGGCATTGCGCGCGAGACCCTGGCCACGTTCATCGGCGATGCCGCCCGCAGCGTGCCGCAGGCCAGCCTCAAGCCGCTGTCGTCCAAGGCCACGGTGCAGGAGGCCGTGGCCCGCGCCGAAGCCGCGCTGCAAGCCGCGCGCTGCTACCTGCTGGCCAGCGTCGATGCCGCCTGGCGGGCGGCGCAGCAGCCCGGCGCGCTGCCGGTGGACAAGCGCCGTGACCTGCGCCTGGCCGCCACCCATGCGGTACAGACCTCGGCCGAACTGGTGACCCGGCTCTACACGCTGGCCGGTGGCGGCGCGGTGTTTGCCGCATCGCCGCTGCAGCGCGCGCTGCGCAACGTGCAGGTGGCCACCCAGCACATGATGGTCAACGACGCCACCTACGAGCTCACCGGCCGGCTGCTGCTGGGCGTGCCCACGCAGACCCATACGCTGTAGTGCACGGCGCTGGCACCGCGCGCCACGCGATCCGCCGCCGCCAGCGCCACCCTCCGAGGGGCCCCCGCACTCGCGGTAGCATGGCATCGACACGCTGCGACCATCGGGCAGCACCCGCTCCGGACCGCGAACCATGACAGGCGACGAGACCGCCACGACGATCGCCCCCACCCCCCAGCCCGTCCGGATCGATGCCGCGCTGGGCGCCGAGCGGCTGCGGCTGTACCGCGCCAACCTGGGTTCGGCACTGGCCGGCCAGGGGCTGATGGCGGCCTTTCTGGTGGTGGTGCTGTGGGGTCAGGTGGCGCAGGGCCGGCTGCTGGGCTGGCTGGCTTGCCTGGTGCTGGCGCTGGCGGGCCGGGTGTTGGCCCAGTGGCCAGGCACGCCCGACAAGCCCACCGATCCCCGCACGATGTTGCTGCGCCTGCGCTCGTCGCTGTGGGTCATGGGCCTGTTGTGGGGCGTGACGGGCACGCTGCTGTTCCCGCCCGAGGGCGCGGTGTACCACGTGTTCCTGTACCTCCTGCTCGCCGGCATGGCCGCTGGCACGTTGACGCTGACCGCTTTCGACCTGTTCCCCGCCATGGGCTTCTGCGTGCTGGCGCTGGCACCGCTGTGCGTGCGCCTGCTGGGCACCGGCAGCGCGGCGGACGCCGCCATGGCCGGCATGGTGATGCTGTTCGTCACCTTCCTGTCGTTGACCGGCCTGCGCGCGCAGCGCAACCTGCGCGACACCGTGGCGCTGCGCAGCGCCGATGCCCTGCGGGCCGAAACGCTGCTGCGCAACCAGGCCCGGCTGCAGCAGCTGTCAAGCGAACTCAGCGCCAAGACCGAGGCGCTGGAACTCACGCTCGACAGCATGGCGCAGGGCATCCTCAGCATCGGCGCCGACCGCCGCACCAACTTCTACAACCAGCGCCTGCTGCAACTGCTGGACCTGCCGCCGGCGCTGCTGGCCGCACGGCCGTCGATGGAGGACATCACCCGCTACCAGACCGAGCACGGGCACTTTGCCAATGACCGGCACTTGATGGACGATGCCGCCCGCTCGGCGTTCAGCCGCTGGCGAAGCGGTGACCGGGCCGAGTTTCCACCCAGCTACACCCGGCGCACCCTGGCGGGCCGGGTGCTGGAGGTCAAGTCGCGCTACCTGCCCGGTGGCGGCGTGGTGCGCACCTTCTCCGATGTGACACCCTACTTCGATGCGCAGCAGAAGCTGGCCGACAGCGAAGCGCAGGCGCGCAAGCTGGCGCTGGTGGCCGCGCACACCGACAACGCCGTGACGATCACCGATGCGCAGCGGCGCATCGAGTGGGTCAACGAAGGCTTCACGCGGCTGACCGGCTACCGCCTCGATGAAGTGCTTGGCCGCCAGGCCTCTGACCTGCTGCGCGGCCCGCAGACCGATGCCGCCGACATCGCGCGCATGCTGGTGCAGTTGCGCGACCAGGGGCGCACGGCCGTCGAACTGCAGTTCCAGACCAAGGGCGGTCGCCCGCTGTGGATCGCGATGGAGGCGCAGGCCATCCGCGACGATGCCGGCCAGGTGCTGCAGTACGTCACCATCTCGCGCGACGTCAGCGAGCGCAAGGCCGCCGAGCACGCGCTGCGCGCCGCGCGCGACGAGGCCCAACGTGCCAGCCAGGCCAAGTCGGAGTTTCTGTCGGCGATGAGCCACGAGCTGCGCACGCCGATGAATGCGATCCTGGGCTTTGCGCAGCTGCTGGCCGCCGATCCGTGTTTCCCGCTGCCCGCGCGCCAGCAGGGCCAGGTGCGCGAGATCCTGCGCGCCGGTGCCCACCTGCTGGAGCTGATCAGCGACGTGCTCGACCTGGCCCGGGTGGAAGCCGGCAAGCAACCCGTCGTGATCGAGCCGGTGGCGGTGGCCACGCTGATGGACGACTGCATGGCCCTGATGCGACCGGTTGCGCAAGAGCGCCACATCCGGCTGGAGGCCCACGCCGCCATCCCCTGCGACTGCTTCGTGGCGGCCGACCGCACCCGGCTCAAGCAGGTGCTGCTGAACCTGCTGTCCAACGCCATCAAGTACAACCACGATGGGGGTCAGGTGCTGCTGGCCTGCGAGGTCAACAGCGATGGTGACGGTGACGGCGCGGTTGTGCGCCTGAGCGTGCGTGACACCGGCCCGGGCCTGAGCCCGGACCAGCTTGATCGCCTGTTCAATGCCTTCGACCGGCTGGGCGCCGAGGCCGGCCCCGTCGAAGGCGCCGGCATCGGCCTGGTGCTGAGCCAGCGCATGGTGGCGCTGATGCACGGCGACATCAGCGTGCACAGCCAGCCCGGCGCGGGCAGCACCTTCTGGGTCCGTCTGCCGCTGGCGCCAGCACCGTACCCGGCCAGCCACCGTGACCAGCCGGCCGAGCTGACCGTGCCGGGCGCGCTGTCTGCACCCACCAGCAGCACGGTGCTCTACATCGAGGACAACCCCGTCAACCTGCTGCTGATGGAGGCCATGCTCGAGCACGAGCCCGGCGTGCGCCTGATCACCGCGCAAGACCCCTTGCTGGGCATCACGCTGGCGCGCACCGAGCGCCCGCAGCTGATCCTGCTGGACATCCAGTTGCCGGGCATCGATGGTTTCGAGGTGCTGCGGCGCCTGCGCGGCGCGGCCGCCACCCGCGACACGCCGGTCATCGCCATCAGCGCCAATGCCATGCACAGCGACATCCAGCAGGGGCTGGATGCCGGCTTCGATGATTACCTCACCAAGCCGCTCGACCTGACGCGCCTGCGCGCCCGGGTGCGCCGGGCGCTGCGGCACTGAGCCGCTGCGGACGCATCGCCCGAGGCCGAGGCTACGCCGCCTCGGCCGCCGAGAAGTCGAGCAGCACCTTCATCGCCTGGGTGCGGTCGCTCGCCAGCTCGAAGGCCTGCCGCGCCTGCGACAGCGGGAAGGCGCGCGTGATCACCGGCCGCAGGTTCACCCGGCCTTCGTTGATCAGCCGCACCGCCAGCGCAAATTCGGCGTGGAAGCGGAACGAGCCGCAGATGCTCAGCTCCTTGGCCACCACCACGTTCTGCGCAATGCTGACGTCGCCGCCCAGGCCCAGTTGCACCACCACGCCGCGCGGGCGCATCACGTCCAGGCCGGCACGCAGGGCTTGCTGATTGCCCGAGCATTCGAGCATCACGTCGAACGTGCCCTTGCGCGTCTGCCCATCGGCGTTGTAGCGCTGCACCCAGTCGCCATCCTTCGCCACGTTGATGGTGACGTCGGCCCCCATCGCGCGGGCGATCGCCAGCGTCTGATCGGTCACGTCGACGGCCACCACCTCGGCCGCACCATGCACCTTGGCTGCGGCGATGGCCAGCGTGCCGATCGGCCCGCAGCCCGACACCAGCACGCGCTTGCCCAGCAGCGGGCCGGCGCGCTGCACGCCGTGCAGCCCCACCGAGAAAGGCTCGGCCAGCGCGGCCAGTTCCAGCGGCACGCCGGGGGCCACGATCTCGCACTGGAGGGCATCGCACACCAGCTGGTTGCGGAAGGCACCTTCCACATGCGGGTCGCGCATCGCGCTGCCGTAGAAGCGCATGTCCAGGCACTGGTTGGGCAGGCCCTCCAGGCAGTAGCTGCAGCTGCGGCACGGCCGGCTGGGGTTGACGGCCACGCGGTCACCCACCTGCACCCGCTGCACATCGGGCGCCACCGCGGTGATGGTGCCCGCCACCTCGTGGCCCAGGATCATCGGCCGCTTGATGCGCACGGTGCCGAAACCGCCCTGGTGGAAGTAATGCAGGTCGGAGCCGCAGATGCCGCCGAAGCCCACCTGCACCAGCACCTGGCCAGGGCCCAGTTCACCGGCGTCCTGCTCCACCACGCGCAGGTCGTCGGGGGCGTTGATCACCAGGCACAGGCAGCGCAGGCGCATCGGTTGTCCATCATCCATGGTCATGATCCTCGATCGTGTGGCGGGGTCGGACTGCCGGTGCACGCAGCGGTCGGCAAGCTGGAGTGTGCCGCCACCGCGAGGCAGCGGCGTTGTCGCGTGCGTGACCCGGCGGGGTTGGCGCGCTGAGGCTTAATTCTCCGCCATGCCTTCCTCCTCTGTAGACGCACCCGCCTTCGATCCCACCGCATTGCGCGCCCGCTACGACCTCGAGCGCGAGCGCCGGCTGCGCGCCGACGGCAATGCGCAATACCGCGAGATCACCGGCGAGTTCGCCCACTACCTCGACGATCCCTACGTGGCCCCGGGCTTCACGCGCGAGGCCATCGTGCGCGATGTCGACGTGCTGGTGGTCGGCGGCGGTTTCGGCGGCCTGCTGGCCGCGGCACGGCTGCGCGCAGCAGGCTACGACGACCTGTGCATCATCGAGAAGGCCGGCGATTTCGGTGGCACCTGGTACTGGAACCGCTACCCGGGCGCGGCCTGCGACACCGAGAGCTACATCTACCTGCCGCTGCTGGAAGAAACCGGCTACATGCCGGTGTCCAAGTACGCCCGCGCGCCCGAGATCCTGGCGCACTCGCAGCGCATCGGCCGGCACTTCGACCTGTACCGCTCGGCGCTGTTCCAGACCGTGATCACCGGCATGCGCTGGCACGCGGACGATGCACGCTGGCACGTCGACACCAGCCGCCACGATGTGCTGCGCGCCCGCTTCGTGGTGCTGGCCGGCGGCCCGCTCAATCGCCCCAAGCTGCCGGGCATCCCGGGCGTTGAAAGCTTCCAGGGCCACAGCTTCCACACCAGCCGCTGGGACTATGCCTATACCGGCGGCGACGCGGCCGGCGGCCTGACCGGGCTGCGCGACAAACGGGTCGGCATCATCGGCACCGGCGCCACGGCGGTGCAGTGCGTGCCGCACCTGGGGGCTGGTGCGAAGGAGCTGTTCGTCTTCCAGCGCACGCCGTCGTCGGTGGACGTGCGCAACGACCGGCCCACCGATGCGCAGTGGGTGCAGGGCCTGCAGCCGGGCTGGCAGCGCCAGCGCATGGACAACTTCAGCACCGTGATCTCGGGCGGGCGCTTCGAAGAAGACCAGGTCAACGACGGTTGGACCGACCTGATCACGACCATCCTGCTGGCCGCCCGCGGCAAGGCGGCCGCTGGCCAGACGATGGCCGACACCGAGGCGCTGATCCAGTTGGCCGACTACCAGAAGATGGAGCGGGTGCGTGCGCGGGTCGACGCGGTGGTCAAGGACCGCGCCACCGCCGAGGCGCTCAAGCCCTGGTACAACCAGTTCTGCAAGCGCCCCTGCTTCCACGACCAGTACCTCGACACCTTCAACCGGCCCAACGTGCACCTGGTCGACACGCAGGGCCAGGGCGTGGAGCGCATCACCGAGCGGGGCGTGGTGGTGGCCGGGCGCGAGTTTCCGCTCGACTGCCTGATCTACGGCACGGGCTTCGAGGTCGGTACCGACTTCACGCGGCGCCTGGGCTTCGAGGTGTGGGGGCGCGACGGGCTTGCGCTCACCGACAAGTGGAAGCACGGCGCCCAGACCTTCCACGGCCTGACCACGCGCGGTTTTCCGAACCTGTTCGTGATGACCACCCAGCAGTCGGGCCAGAGCGCCAACTTCCAGCACATGCTCGACGAGCAGTCGCACCACATCGCCTACATCCTGGGCGAAGTGAAGGCGCGTGGGCTGCGCACGCTGGAGGCCAGCGCCGAGGCCGAGGCCGACTGGGTGGCCACCATCGTCAAGTACGCGCAGGCGCGCCAGCCCTACCTCAACGAGTGCACGCCGGGCTACTACAACAACGAGGGCCGGCCCGACGAGCGCACCGCCCGCAACTCGCAGTTCTGGCGCGGCCCGATGGTCTTCATCCGGCTGCTCGACGCCTGGCGCAAGGATGGCAACCTGCCGGGCCTGGAGGTGGTGGCGCTGGCGACGGCTGATCGCTAACGCGCCACCCGGGCGGACAGCCGGCAGTGATCACGGCTGGAACTGCACTCGGCACTTGACGCCGGCGGGGATCTCGCCCTTGGGATTGGGCAGGTCCAGCCGCACGCCGAAGGTGCCGCTGGCCGAATCGACGACGCGGTCGACGATGGCCACCGTGCCCTGGTAGCGGCCCGACAGCGGCGGCTCGGCCAGCACGTCGGCCTTCATGCCGGGCTTGAGCTT
>MESD01000013.1 GCA_001770815.1 Burkholderiales bacterium RIFCSPHIGHO2_12_FULL_69_20 | reverse complement strand
CGCTGCTGGTGCAGGGCCTCGACCTGCACTGGCAACCAGCACACCAGATGCTGCAGCCCTTTCGCTTCGTGCCCGAGACGCGGCTCGACGACCTGATGATCTCGTATGCCACCGATGGCGGCGGCGTCGGTCCGCACATCGATTCGTACGACGTGTTCCTGCTGCAAGTGCATGGCCAGCGCCGCTGGCGCATCGGGCCGGTGACCGACCGCCGCCTGGTGCCGGGCCTGCCGGTGCGCATCCTGGCGAACTTCCAGCCCACCGAGGAATACCTGCTGCAGCCTGGCGACATGCTTTACCTGCCGCCGTTGTGGGGACATGACGGCGTGGCCGTGGGCGAGTGCATGACCTGCTCGGTCGGTTTCCGCGCGGCCACCGCCACCGCGCTGGCGCAGGAACTGCTGCACCAGATCGCCGACGACCTGGAGCCACCCGAGCCCGACGCCACCGGCCGCGCTGCCGAGGCCATTTACCGCGACGCCGCGCAGGCCGCCACCGACACGCCGGGCCGCCTGCCCGACAGCCTGCGCCAGTTCGCCCAAACCGCGCTGCAGCGTGCGCTGCGTGATCCGAAGGCGCTGGACCGTGCGCTGGGCGTGTTGATGACCGAGCCCAAGCCGCAGGTGTGGTTCGAGGCCGGCACGCCGCTGCCGGCGGGCGTGGGCGTGCAGCTCGACCGGCGCAGCCGCATGGCCTATGACGATCGGCATGTGTTCATCAATGGCGAAGCCTTCGTGGCCGCCGGACGCGATGCCCGCTTGATGCACGCCCTGGCCGACCGCCGTCACCTGGCCGCCGCCGAGGTGGCACGTCTCGGCGGTGAGGCCCGCGCCTTGCTGGATGACTGGGCCGACGCCGGCTGGGTGCTGGCCGATGCCTGACTGAGCGCGCCTGGAGGCCACCGATGCCAGCGCAACACCATCCTGCCGCTGCCGCGCTCACCCCGGGCCTGCACCAAGGACGGCAGGCCTGCACGGCGCTGCTGCGGCAGGTGCTGACCGCGTTGGCGCCACCCGCCGGTGTGGCCGTGCCTGGCGCGCACGCGCCGGCATCCCCCTTGGCGCTTTCACTGGCGTCGGTGCGCGAGGTCTGGCTGATCGATCGCCAGTTCAACGACTGGCCGCTGGACGATCCCTTGGTGCTGTCGGCCCTTGGCGCGTGGCTGCGGCAGGGCGGGCGCCGCCTGCAGATCGTGGGCGTGGATTTCGACGCCACGGCCCGTGGGTTGCCCCGCTTTGCCCGCTGGCGCCGAGACTGGATGCATGCGATCGACGTGTTTCGCCCTGTCGATGGGGCACTGCCGGCCCTGTTGTGGGGGCTTCTGGTGGCGCCGGTGCTGCTGCAGCGGCTGGATGCACCCGATTGGCGCCTGCGTGCATTCACCGATCCGGTGCATGCAAGAGCGGCGCGCGCTGAGGTTGCAGACTTTTTGCAACGCTGCGAGTCCTGCTGGCCCTCGACGACGCTGGGTTTATAGGGGCCTTCCCTATGTTTGCTATAATTTTAGGCTGGCTCCAGAAGGGCTCGAGCTTTCTGGATCTGGTTTCTAGACACATCGGTTCTGCTGAATGGGTCAGATCCTGTTACCGGTAAATTTGATCGACACTTTCCACTGAGGATACATATATGAACAAGTCGCTCCTGTTGGCTTCCCTGATCGCCGCCGCCGCCCTGACCGCTTGCGGCAAGAAGGAAGAGGCGCCTGCTGCCCCGGCCGCCGTCGTCGCTCCCGTGGCCGAAGCCGCTTCGGCTGTGGCTGAAGCCGCCTCGTCCGTGGCCGACTCGGCTGCTTCGGCCGCCAACGCTGCCGCTGCCGGTGTTGCCGACGCTGCTGCTTCGGCCGCTGCCGGTGCTGCGGCTGCCGTCGCCGACATGGCCGCCAGCAAGTAATCGGTTTTCTTGCCGATTCGTAAAGAGCCGCCCTCGGGCGGCTTTTTTCATGCCCGCGGCCGTTTCAGTTCACCACGTCGAGCGAGAACCTTGCCGCACCGTAGGCATCGCAGCTTGCGCCGGCGCAGCGGGCCTTGCCGGCCATCACCGACCCGGCGCCGGCATGACCGGCGGCCAGCGTGGCACCGGCATCGCCCGTGGGCAGGCGCAGGAACCAGGCATCGCGCTCCTGGCTGAGGTGCGAGAAGTCGCGTGGATGCTCGGAGACGATCACGACGAAATGCTCGACGCCGGCCGGCTCGGCAGTGTCCAGCGGCCAATGGGACTGTGGCAGGGTCAGGGTCTGCCCGGCGCTGATGCGGTTGTCCGGGGCCACGCTGTTGGGAAACAGCAGCAGCAGCGAGCCATCCGGTCCACCCACCAGCACGTACACATGGCCACTGCGGCCGGCGCTGACCTTGAAGGCCAGGCGGTCGCGCGCGATGCGCAGGCGTGACTGGGCTGCGCTGGCCTGCACCTTGAAATCGCTGCGGCTGGCCTGCATCACCCGGTCGAATTCACCCACCACCGAGAACATCGCCGGTGTGGCGGCTGCAGCGGGCGCGGTGGGCGCCGTGACCACCACAGGCGCCGGGGCTGCCGGGCTGATGGCCGTGGGCATGGATTGCCGTTGCCCCGCCCAGAACGCGCCACCGCCAGCCACCACCAGAACCAGCATGGCGATGCCCGCCTGCGTGGACCGCGACCACCCAGCGTGCAGCGGGGTCGTTGCCGTGGCGGGCATGCCTCGCGGTGCAGGTGCTGGCGGCGGCACGCGGGCCGCGGCGGCGGCTGGCGGCGCCACCAGGATCGTGGCCTCGTCGAGACCCAGCGCCTGGCGCAGGGCGGCGACCGAGTGCGTGCGCTCGTCAGGGCGCACCCGCAGGCCCTCGTCGATCGCCTGCAGGAAGGGCCGGCTGTAGCGCCCCTCGGCGCACTGCATCAGGGGCACGTAGCCGTCGGCCACCGTGCGGGCCACCGATACCGGTGGCTTGCTGCCGGTCATCGCCGCATACATCACCGCGCACAGCGCGTACACATCTGTCCACGGCCCCTGCTTCAGCGAGGCCACTTCGGCATATTGCTCGACCGGCGCGTAGCCCGGCTTGAGGATCGCGGTGAGCGCCTGCGTCGCGTCGCCGATCACCTGGCGCGCGGCGCCGAAATCCAGCAGCAGCGGCCGGCCGCTGTCGGCCAGCAGCAGGATGTTGTCGGGCGCGATGTCGCGATGCAGGCAGTGCTCGGCGTGAATGACCATCAGCGCCTCGGTCAGCGGGCCCAGCAGGGTGGTCAGCCAGCGCTCGTCGGGCGGGCTGCCCATCTGCTTGAGCTGGTCCTTCAGCGTCACGCCTTCGTAGAACGGCATCACCATGTAGGCGGTGCCGTGGTCGCGCCAGAAACGGTAGACCTTCAGCAGCGACGGGTGATCGAACTGCGCCAGCAGCCGGGCCTCGTTGACGAAGCTTTCCAGGCCGGCATCGAACACGGCACGATGGCGCTCGGAGGTGACCACCACCTCGTGCGGGCCCGAGCGCATGGCCAGCGACGCCGGCATGTACTCCTTGATCGCCACCCGGCGCTGCAGCGAATGGTCGTAGGCCAGGTAGACGATGCCGAAGCCGCCCTCGCCGAGCACCCGCAGCAGTTCGAACTCGGCCAGGTGGCTGCCGGTGGGCAGCGCGTTGCCGTGTTTCGAGGCCATCGGGCGCGGGATGAACTCGGTGGCGGCCCAGTCGGGATCGACCGGCGCCGCTGGGTCAGGGGGAAGGGTGCTCATTCAGCAGGGTGGGTTCAGTGGCGCTTGTACTGCTCGCTGCCGAACAACACGCTGCGTGATTGCTCGTCGGTGAGCGGCTTGCGTTTGTCGGCCAGCACCTCGACGCCGCGCATCACCGCGGGGCGGGCGGCGATTTCGTCGAACCAGCCCTTGAGGTGCGGGTAGTCGACCCAGTCGATGCCCTGGTTCTTCCACGAGCGCAGCCAGGGGAAGACCGCGATGTCGGCGATCGAGTATTCGCCGCAACCGATGTAGCGCGATTTGGCCAGCCGGCGGTTGAGCACGCCGTACAGTCGTTTGGCTTCATTGGTGTAGCGCTCGATCGCGTAAGGCAGTTTCTCGGGCGCATAGATGCGGAAGTGGTGCGCCTGGCCCAGCATCGGCCCCAGGCCACCCACCTGGAACATCAGCCACTGAAGCACCTCGTAGCGTTTGGTGGTGCTTTCGGGCAGCAGGCGCCCGGTCTTGCCGGCCAGGTACAGCAGGATGGCACCCGACTCGAACAGGCTTAACGGCGTGCCGTCCGGGCCTTGCGGATCGATCATCGCCGGGATCTTGTTGTTGGGGCTGATGGCCAGGAATTGGGGATCGAACTGATCACCAGCGCCGATATCGACAGGTATGGCACGGTAGGGCAGGCCGCACTCCTCCAGCATGATGTGAACCTTGTGCCCGTTGGGCGTGGCCCACGAATACACTTCTATCATCTGAATCCTCCATCGCGGCGGCTGCGCTGCAACCACTCTAAACCATGCTGAAGTCCTTGCGCCGGCTGCTTTCCAAGGGGCCCGCGCCACTTGAAGCCACCGCGCTGCAGCAATGGGCGCTGGAGCGGGGCCATGGCTACCGCAAGGTGCGTGGCGCCGAGGGCTGCGTGATCGACGGCCGGCAAGGCGCCCAGGCGTGGCGCATCGAATGGGGTGCCTCACAGCGCGACTACATCGACGGCGTCGAATTGCGCCTGATCGCCGAACTCGATCTGCCGCCCGAACTGATGGCGATGGTGCTCAACCGGCGCCTGATGGAAGTGATGGAGAAGACGGTCTACGAGCGCTTCGTCGACGACGTGCAGACGCGCATCGACACCGACACGCCGCCCGAGATGCGTTGGCTGGTCATGTACACCAAGGTCGGCGCCCAGGATCTGGGCCGATTGCGCGAGCGCTATGGCGCGGTGTGCAGCGTGGCACCCTGGCTGCTGCAGTGGCTGGCCAGCCCGCTCAACGATGCGCTGGCCGCCACCATCGAGATGGTGCCGGAAGCCACGCCGGTGGTGCTGACCATCAGCCGCGGCCGGTTGACCTTGCGCACCTCGATGCCGCAGCCCGATGCAGCCCGGCTGGCCGTGTGGTATTCGGTGTTCGAGCATGCCATGCGCGAGGCCAAGCGGCTGGGCACCGAATGGCGCGATGCCGCCGGTGGTGGCCTGACCACCCAGCCCAGCGCCTGGTCTCAGAGCGTGCTGACCCGCCCCGGCGGCCTGACAACCAAGCGCTGATCGCGCGCCGCGCCGCCCAGCGGGCGCCGCCCGTGCCGCTCAGGCCTGCTGCGCGAAGCGCCAGCCCAGTTCAGCCAGCGTGCGGGTGGCCGCACCGGTGGCGCGTGCCTGCGCGCTGGCCGCGGTGCCGTCGAGCACGCGTTTGGCAATGCCCTGGGTGATGGCGGCCAGCCGGAACAGGTTGTAGGCGAGGTAGAAATTCCAGTCCACCAGCAGATCGTCCGCCGAGCCGCGCCCGGTGCGCTCACAGTAGCGGCGCACGTACTCCCGCTCGCAGGGGATGCCCAGCGCCTCGTGGTCCAGCCCGGCGATGCCGCGGAAGACGCCGGGTTCGATGTGCCAGCTCATGCAGTGGTAGCTGAAGTCGGCCAGCGGGTGGCCCACGGTGCTGAGCTCCCAGTCGAGCACCGCGATGATGCGCGGTTCGTGCGGATGGAAAATCAGGTTGTCGAGCCGGTAGTCGCCGTGCACGATGGCAACCTGGCTTTCGTCCAGCGCGCTGGCAGGCATGTGCTCGGGCAGCCAGGCCATCAACCGGTCCATCTCGGGGATGGCTTCGGTGACCGAGGCCTGGTACTGCTTGCCCCAGCGGCCGATCTGCCGCCCAAAGTAGTTGCCGGGCCGGCCAAAATCACCCAGGCCCACCGAACGCACGTCCACGTTGTGCAAGGCGGCCAGCACGCGGTTCATCTCGTCGTAGACGGCGCCGCGCTCTTCGATCGTCTGCCCCGGCAGCGATTGCTCCCAGAACACCCGGCCCTCGACGTACTCCATCACGTAGAAGGCGCGGCCGATGACCGATTCGTCCTCGCACAGCACATGCATGCGCGCCACCGGCACGCCGCTGAGCGCCAGCGCATCCATCACCCGGAATTCACGCTCGATGGCGTGTGCCGAGGGCAGCAGCTTGGCCAGTGGGCCGGGCTTGGTGCGCATGACGTAGCTGCGCGCCGGCGTGATCAGCTTGTAGGTGGGGTTGGACTGGCCGCCCTTGAACTGCTCGACCGCGAGCGGGCCGGAAAAGCCGCTCATGTTGTCCGTCAGCCAGGCTTGCAAGGCGGGCATGTCGAAGGCATGCTGCTGCGACACCGCGCCGCTGCCGGTGAAATGATCCATCAGGTGGGGCTCCTCAGCCTTCTGCAATATCGAGCAGCTTGTCGCGCGACAGCACCACCAGCCGGGTGGGCTCGACACGCACGGCACCTTCGCGCTCGAAGCCCTTCAGTTCCTGGTTGACGCGCTGGCGCGACGCACCGAGCAACTGCGCCAGATCCTCCTGCGCCAGCTGCAGGCCGATGCGGATCTCTTCGCCCTGCTCGATGCCGTAGCTTTTGGCCAGCAGGATGATCTGCTTGGCCAGGCGCGCCGACAGCGGCTTGGTATTGAGGTCCTCGAACTGGTTGAACATCAGCCGCAGGCGACGGCAATTCAGCCGCAGCAGCGCGTCGTACAGCTCGGGATGATGCGACAGCAGTTCCTTGAAATCGGCCTTGCGCACACACAGCAGCGTGGTCTCGCCATGGGCGTCGGCATCGTGGGTGCGCGGCAGGCCGTCGAACAGTGAGATGTCGCCGAACCAGACGCCGGGCTCGCAGTAGTTGAGCGTGACCTGCTTGCCCGACAGCGACACCAGCGACACCCGCACCGCCCCGCGGGCCACGCCGAACCAGTCTTCGGCCGGCGTGCCGCGCGACGCCAGCGGCCCGCCGTCGCTCAACCGCCGCACGTAGGCACGGGACAGGATCGCATGCCGCAAGGGTTGAGAGAGCTTGGAGAACCACGCACCGGACTCGATGTTTTGTCGCTCTTCAATGGTAAGAACCGGGGTATTCATGTCTTGTCCCTGGCGCGACAACCGCGCCACCATGCAGCTTGCATTGTCCATGAGCTTGCACACCGCCCTGGCGATGGCCCCCGCCCAGCCGAGGCCCGGTGACTCGCCGGCTGGGCCCGGCAGGCATTGCGGGCACAAAGGCGGGCTCACGGGGCCAGGGGACGCCGCACCGGCTGGTGGGTGGCGGGTCGGGAGAAATCTGCCCGCTTTTATCATTTGCCTGGGCGGCGTTGCCCGGAGGGCGCATGCTAGAGTGAAACGGTCCTCTCGACTTCACTCTTCACGCTTGGCTGATTCTCCGCAGCGCATGGTGCATCGCATGCACTTCAAGGCCTCGATGGCGCTGCTCATCGCGGCTGGTTTCGTGCTGGGCGCCGTGCCGGATACCCGGGCCCAGGCGGCAGACGGCCCAGTGTTGCGCGTGACTGCCGGCCCCGCGCCGTCGGTGCTTGGCGACACTCCCACGCAGGCCGCCAGCAACCAGATCAAGACACTCGAGCAGCAGGTGCAGGTGGTGCTGGCCGAGGCGCGCCGCCAGCAGGAACAGGCGGCGCAGATGCGTGAGCGCCTGGCGGCCGCCGAAGCGGCCAGCGCCTGGTTGCCGTGGCTGGTGCTGGGCCTGGTGCTCATCGGCGGTCTGGCCGTCTGGATGAGCTTGCGGGTGCGTCGGTTGCAACAAGCGCAGCAGCGTGGCCAGCGCCAGGCGGTGGATACCGACTCACGCTCCGCGCTGGTGCCAGCGGGCGCAGCGATGAGCCGCCGGCCACTGCTGTCGACCGATCGCCCCCTGCTGGCGCCGTCGGACGAGCCTCCGGCCGGCACCGCCAGCACACCCTCGTCCAAGACGGTGGCCCACACCCGGGTGATGGCACTGTCGCCGGCCGACGGCGACGCCACCGCGTCATCCCGCCACTTCTCGCTGGGCACGGGTGTGCCGCCGCGCCCGGTGTCGGTCGAAGAACTGCTGGATCTCGAGCAACAGGTCGAATTCTTCCTGGTGCTGGGCCAGGAGCAGGCGGCCATCGACCTGCTGCTGAGCCATGTGCGCGGCACCGGCGGCACCAGTGCGCTGCCGTACTTCAAATTGCTGGAAATCTACCGCCAGCTGGGTGACGAAGAGGCGTATGAACGCACCCGCGAGCGCTTCAACCAGCGCTTCAACGCCTTTGCGCCCGATTGGTCGGGTGATCTGGCGGGGGGGCGCAGCCTGGAAGACTACGCCGAGGTGATGGC
Organism: Burkholderiales bacterium RIFCSPHIGHO2_12_FULL_69_20; assembly: GCA_001770815.1. Taxonomy (GTDB): domain Bacteria; phylum Pseudomonadota; class Gammaproteobacteria; order Burkholderiales; family Burkholderiaceae_C; genus Pseudaquabacterium. Next base: position 2,346 of record MESD01000013.1, on the reverse strand, counting down.
CCGCCTGCAGCGCGCCTGGGCGCAGCCGATGCGCGCCGTGGCCGAGCTCGAATCGCTGCTGCTGCGCCGCGCCGACCTCGAACCCTTCGACCTGCCGGCCTACCGCGAGGTGCTGATGCTGCACGCGCTGGTGCTCGACCTGCCTGCCGCGCCGCTGGCAGGCGCGCAGGTGGCCGGTGCGCCGGTGGCCTCGCCGACGATCGAGTTGTTGCCGCCGCCCCCCCAACCGGCGCCACCCGCCCGGGCCGGCGAGTCGGTCGACCTGTTGCTGCCGCTGGGCGAAGGGCCGCTGGAGATCACGTCACCGCGGCCGCATCTGTCAGAGCGCACCAGCGCGCAGGCGATGTTGGCCGAGTGGGTGTTCACCCGAGCGACCGCGCCCTTGTCACCCTTCGCGGCACCAGCGCCACTGACGGCGCTGGACGATGAGGTGATGGGCTGGGGCGAACGCCCGCTGGACGCCGTGTCACGGCCCGGTCTGCTCGATCTGGACCTGACCGACTACGCCCCCGCGCCGCGAGAGTTCACCCGGCCGGCGGCCTTCACCGACATCGACATGCGGCGCGACAGCCGGCTCTCCGATCTGGCCTTCGACGCGCCTGACAGCGATTCACCGGCCTTGCCGTCGCGGTTGTAACCGCGGCTACAGCCGCGACAAGCGGCCCAGCGCGGCCTGCAGCGTCTCGTCCTTCTTCGCGTAGCAGAACCGGGCCAGGCCCTGGTTGCGGCCATCGTCGTAGAAGGCCGAGAGCGGGATCGCCGCCACGCCGATCTCGGTGGTCAGCCAGCGGCAGAAGTCGGCCTCGCCGAGATCGCTGATGGCGCTGTAGTCCACCACCTGGAAGTAGCTGCCCTCGCTGGGCAGCAGCCGAAAGCGGGTGCCGGCCAGCCCGGCGCGGAACAGATCACGCTTGCGTTGATAGAACGCCGGCAGTTCGACGTACGGCGCCGGATTGGCCAGGTAACGCGCCAGGCCATGCTGCATCGGCGTGTTGACGGTGAACACGTTGAACTGGTGCACCTTGCGGAACTCGTGGGTCAGCGGGGCCGGTGCGGCCACCGTGGCGATCTTCCAGCCGGTGACATGGAAAGTCTTGCCGAAGCTCGACACCACGAAGGCGCGCGCGGCCAGCTCGGCGTTGGCCGAGGCGCTGGCATGGCGCTCGCCGTCGAAGACCATGTGCTCGTAGACCTCGTCGCTGATCAGCAGCACGTCGGTGGGGCGCAGGATCTCGGCCAGCCGGTCCATGTCGGCGGCGCGCCAGATGGTGGCGCTGGGGTTGTGCGGTGAATTGACCAGGATCGCCCGGGTGCGTGGTGTGATGGCGGCGGCGATGCCGTCGAAATCCGGCCGGAAGGTCTCGGCCATCAGCGGCACGCGCACCACCGTGCCGCCGGCCAGCTCGATGTTGGGCACGTAGCTGTCGTAGTTGGGCTCGAGCACGATCACCTCGTCGCCCGGGCCGACGACGGCCAGGATGGCGGTGAAGATGGCCTGGGTGGCGCCGGCGGTGATGGTGATCTCGCTGCCGGCGTCATAACGCCGGCCGTACAGGGCCTCGATCTTGGCCGACACCGCCTCGCGCAGCACCGGCACGCCGGCCATCGGCGGGTACTGGTTCAGGCCCTCGCGCATGGCCTGGTTCACCGCGTCCAGCAGGGCCGGATCGCCGGCGAAATCGGGGAAGCCCTGGCCCAGGTTGACCGCGCCATGCTCGGTGGCCAGCGCCGACATCACGGTGAAGATGGTGGTGCCCACCTTGGGCAGGCGGCTGGGCGGCAGGGGGGTGCGGGGGGTGTTCATCGTTGCGGTCATCGCATCAGAGTTCGTAGGCGGTGGGGGTGGTGCCGGGGCGCTCGGCCATCGCGCGCTCGATCAGGGCGCGGTTCAGGCGCTCGCTCAGCAGCTCGGCAAAGGCAAAGACGAAATGGCGCAGGTAGGCGCCGCGCTTGAAGGCCACGCGCGAGGTGATCGGGCCGAACAGATGGCCCACCGGGCGCCAGGCCAGATCGCCGCCGGGGGGATCGTCGCGCACCGCCATCTCGGCGACGATACCCACGCCCATGCCCAGCCGCACATAGGTCTTGATGACGTCGGCATCGATCGCCTCCAGCGCGATGTTGGGCTTGAGCCGGGCCTTGGCAAAGGCGTTGTCGATGCGGGTGCGGCCGCTGAACGACGGGTGGTAGGTGATCAGCGGCTCGGCGGCCAACTGCTCGAGGGTGGGCCGCTCCACGCCGGCCAGCGGGTGGCGCGCCGGCACCACCAGCACGTGCTGCCACTCGTAGCAGGGCAGGGTGACCAGGCCTTCCACGTCGGCCAGCGATTCGGTGGCCAGGCCGATC
>MESD01000012.1:32299-39029 GCA_001770815.1 Burkholderiales bacterium RIFCSPHIGHO2_12_FULL_69_20 | reverse complement strand
TCGTCCACATGCGGGTACGGATAGACGTAGTGCAGCCGCACCCAGGCGCCATGCGGTTTGGCCAGTTCGGCCAGCGCCTCGCACAGCTCGGTCATCCGGGTCTTGACCGGCCGGCCGTCGAAGAAGCCAGTGCGGTACTTCAGGTCCACGCCGTAGGCGCTGGTGTCCTGGCTGACGACCAGAAGTTCCTTCACGCCGGAGGCGAACAGCGCCCTGGCCTCGCCCAGCACCTCGCCCACCGGGCGCGACACCAGATCACCGCGCATGCTGGGGATGATGCAGAAGGTGCAGCGGTGGTTGCAGCCTTCGCTGATCTTCAGGTAGGCGTAATGGCGCGGCGTCAGCTTGATGCCCGCCTCGCCACGAAACTGCGCCCGCACCTCGGGCACCAGGTCGACGAAGGGGTCGTGCGGCTTGGGCACATGCAAATGCACCGCGTCCATCACCTCCTGCGTGGCATGCGGGCCGGTGACGGCCAGCACGCTGGGGTGCATCTGGCGCACCAGGTTGCCGCCGTCGTCGCCCTGGCGCGCCCCCAGGCAGCCGGTGACGATGACCTTGCCGTTGGCCGCCAGCGCCTCGCCGATGGTGTCCAGGCTTTCGCGCACGGCGTCATCGATGAAGCCGCAGGTGTTGACGATCACCAGGTCGGCACCTTCGAAGTGCTTGCTGGTCTGGTAGCCCTCGGCGCTGAGCTGCGTGAGGATCAGTTCGGAATCGGTCAGCGCCTTCGGGCAGCCGAGCGAAACAAAGCCGACCTTGGGGGCCGGCGTGGTGTTGGTTTCTTGCATGCCGCGATTGTCGGTGACAACGCAAGCCCTGCCGTGGCGCCGGCCGAAACGGCAGCCCGCGGTCAGCGCTTGGGCGTCAGCCCGGGGATGACGGGGAACAGCGCGCCGGCCTGCATCTGCTCCTGCACCTTTTCCTGCATCTGCACGAACAGGTTCTTGCTCTGCTCGAGGTAGTTGCCCATCAGCCCTTGCATCAGCGGCGCCTGGCCGGTGACGAAGGTGGCCCACATCTCGGGCGTGAAGCTCTTGGGGTCGTACAGGCCCTTGCTCTGGTCGGCCAGGCGGGCCTGCAGGTCGACGAAGGTCTGCAAGTTCTTCTCGAGGTACGAGCCCATCATGCCCTGCATGGCGTGGCCGTAGAAGCGGATCACCTGCGCCAGCATCTGGGTGGTGAACATCGGCATGCCGCCGGTTTCTTCTTCCAGGATGATCTGCAGCAGGATGCTGCGGGTGAGTTCGTCGCCGGTCTTGGCGTCGCGCACCTCGAAGGTCTCGCCCTCGAGCACCATCTGCTTGACGTCGGCCAGCGTGATGTAGCTGCTGGTCTGGGTGTCGTAGAGGCGCCGGTTGGGGTACTTCTTGAGCACCCGCGACGTGCCCGCTGCGGTGGCTTCAGCGGCCGGCTTGGCGGCGCTGCGGCGTTGAGATGGCATCGCGGAAAACTCCTTGGGCGGAAAACCCATTCTAGGGAGGCGCACGCCGCGCCGCGGCAGGAGTTTCCCCGTGCGCCACAACCGGCGCTCCGGCTTGATCCGGCGCAAAACCCAACGCAAAAACCAACGCAGAACCCGGCGTGGCGCCGGTGATCACCGGGACCCCGGCCGCGATGATGGCGTGAACGCTCGGGACAGGCCTGCCGCGTCGTGTCTGCGCCCGTCAGGCGCGGCGCGATGCCGCAGCCGGCCCCTGCGCCTGCAACCGCATTGCACCGCGTCGGACGGGTGGTTAAGCTGGTTCCCTGCCCAACAACCAAGCACAGAGGATGGCCATGAAGATTCGCGAGATCGCCTGCGGGCTGCAGTTCCCGGAGGGCCCGGTCGCACTGGCGGACGGCTCGGTGCTGCTGGTCGAGATTGCCCGCGGCACACTCAGCCGGGTGACGATGGACGGCCGCATCGCCATCGTCGCCGACCTCGGCGGCGGCCCCAACGGCGCGGCCATCGGCCCCGACGGCGCGGTCTACGTCTGCAACAACGGCGGCTTTCGCTGGCACACCGAAGCCGACGGCACGCACCGGCCGGTCGGCCAGGCCGAAGACTACTCGGGCGGCCGCATCGAGCGGGTTGATCTCGCCACCGGCCGCGTCGAGCGCCTGTACGAGCGCGTCGACGGCCTGGCCCTGCGCGGCCCCAACGACCTGGTGTTCGACGCCCACGGCGGCTTCTACTTCACCGACCTGGGCAAGGCGCGCGAGACCGACATGGACATGGGCGGCGTGTACTACGGACAGGCCGACGGCCGCGCCGCCAGCGTGATCGCGCGGCCCTTGATGACGCCCAACGGCGTCGGCCTGTCACCCGATGGCCGCACGCTGTACTACGCCGAGACCGCCGGCGCGCGGGTATGGGCCTACGACATCACCGCGCCGGGCCAGGTGCGCAAGGACAGCTGGCCCTCACCCAACGGCGCGCGCATGGTGACGGCATCGCCGGGCGGCCACTTGCAGCGCTTCGACTCGATGGCGATCGACGCGCTGGGCAACATCTGCGTGGCCACGCTGATGCACGGCGGTATCAGCGTGATCTCGGCCGACGGCAGCATCACCAGCCATGTGCCGCTGCCCGACCGGTTCACCACCAACCTGTGCTTCGGCGGCCCTGATCGGCGCACCGCGTTCGTGACGCTGTCGGGCAGCGGCCGGCTGATCGCCATCGACGACTGGCCCATCCCGGGGCTGCAGCTCAACGGCGAAGCCTGAACGACCCCGGGTAGACCGCCACCATTGCAGTCGGGATGCGTCGGCAGTCCGCGCAGGGCTTGAATCGGTACGAGCGATCGGTACGAGCGATCGGCACGAGCGATCAGTACAAGCGGATGGCCATGTCGAAGTGCCAGGTCCGGCGGATCTCGATCACGTCGAACTCGCGGGCCAGCGCCGGCGGAAACGCCGGATACGGCATCTGGCCCTGCACGATGCGCCGGATGCCTTCGTCGATGTCTGCCACGCCGCTGGACCGAACGAAGGTCACGGATTCCACGCTGCCGTCGCTTCGAAGGGCCACGGTCACCAGGGGATCGGTGTGGGGCCGCTTCACCGCGTCGCGAACCCCGTCGAAGGTCCTGTTCAGCTGGATCTTCCGGGCCCAGGCTTCCGCGTACAGGATGAGTTCGACGTTGGGGTCGGTGCGCCCGAACAGCCGGCCTCGGCGCGTGCCGCTGGACGACGGTGCCAGCCCGGATGCCTGCCCCGCAGCCGTGGCCGTGGCCGCCGCATCACGCCGGGCGGCTTCTTCATCCAGTTGCCGGCCGATGGCGCGAAGCAGCGCTTCCCTGCGCGCTTCCGCGTCACGGGCGGCCACTTTTCCGGCATCCTTGGCGGCCGCCTTCGAGGCCGCTTCTGCGGCCGCTTCTGCGGCTGCTTCTGCGGCTGCTTTTGCAGCCTCGGTTGCCGCCTCGGTTGCGGCCGCGAGCCGGGCGGCTGCTTGTCGCGTCGCCTCCTGGCGTTCGGCCGCCAGCCGCGCACTCTCGATCCGTTCAGCCTCCTGGCGGGCAGTTGCCTGCCGCTCAGCCTCTTGGTGTTCACGCGCCAGCCGGGCGTTGTCAACCCGCTCGGCTGCCTGGCGCTCAGCCTCCTGACGCGCCACCGATTGCCGCAAGTGCTCTTGGCGCTCCGACTCTCGGCGTTCCGACTCTTGGCGTTCGGCTTCTTGGCGTTCGGCTTCTTGGCGTTCGACCGCCAACCTCGCGGCCTCGGCCGCTTCCCGCTGCGCCGCCTGCCGTTGGGTCTCTTGCGCCAAACGTTCGAGCTCGGCGAATTCGGCGGCTCGCGCCTGTGCCCGCAGATCGATTCGATCCTGCGCAGCGTCGGTGACGTCTGGCGTCGCCGGCATCACAGCCGCCGGACTCGACGCACTCGTTGTTGCGGCGGTCACGGGGTTGGCCACCGATGGCGCGGCCGGCACGAACCACTCGGCTTCGTCGGATGGCTGCGCGGCAATCACCACGGGCGCAGAGATCGGCGCAGGCGCTGGATCGCCGAGCGCTTGAGTGGGCGAAAGCGCCGTCGCAGGCGCCGTCACAGGCGATGCACCGGTCTCGGCATCTGGCGCTGGCCAGGCCTGCGCCGTCGCACTGGCCTCGAGCGTCGTCGCACCCAATATCGGCGCCATGGCCGGCGCCGCCGACACGGGAGGCGCCAAGACAGGCTCGCCGGCCACCAGCGGCACCACCGATGCCTGCGGCAACGGCTGCAGCACCGACGCCTGCGCCGGCTTCGGTGCGGTCACGGTCACGGGCACCGGCACCGGCACCGGCAACGGCATCAGCACGATGCGCAGATCGGGCGCCTCGATGCGCCGCTCCTGCCAGGGCAGGCCGAAGCCCGGGAGCCCAAGCCCCTGGCCACCGAAGGTCAGGCTCAGCAGCAGCGCGTGAATCAGCAGCGAGAACAGCAGTGCGGGCGTCAGCCGCCGGCGTTCAACGTGCATGCGTTGGATCGTGCGCTGGCAGACGGTGACGCGGCCGGTCCACGCGGTCAGCCCATGGCCGGCTTGATCGGTGCCAGGTCGGCAAACTGGGCAGGCTGGCCGCTCTTCTGCGCCGCTATCGCGCAGGCGATGTCCTCGGGGTCGAACACGCCGGGCTGCAGCGCATTGAGGTAGGAGAACGACTCGGCCACCGAGTGGTCACGGGTGTAGTCGATCATCTCCTTGCTGGCGGCGATGGCCACCGGCGCCTTGGCGGCGATCTTGTGCGCCACGGCCAGCGCGCCGGTCAGCAGCGCGGCATGGTCATCGAACAGGCCGTTGACGAAGCCCAGCCGCTCGGCACGCTCGGCGCCCAGGCGGTCGCCGGTGTAGGCCAGTTCACGCATCACCGCCTCGGGGATCTGCTTGGGCATGCGGTTGAGCGTGCCCACGTCGGCCATCATGCCGATGTTGATCTCGTGGATGCAGAAGTAGGCGTCGCGGCTGCAGTAGCGCAGGCAACAGGCGCTGCTGAGATCGACACCACCGCCGATGCAGGCGCCCTGGATGGCCGCAATCACCGGAAAGCGCGCATTGGCGATGGCGTTGAACGACGCCTGCAACGTCTTCAACTGCTGGCGGAACTGCTCACGCGCGCTGACGTTGGCCGTGCCCAGCGTGCCGGCCGAGGCAAACACACCCAGGTCCATGCCGGCGGTGAAGTGCTTGCCCACCGACGACAGCACCATCACCCGCGTGCCGCCGGTTTCGTCCAGCGCCCGCATCAACCGCGGGATCTCCGACCAGAAAGCCGCCACCATGCTGTTGTGGCGCTCGGGGTGGTTCATGCGCACATGGGCCACGCCGTGGTCCATCGAAACATCAAAACATTGCCAGTCGTTCATGGGGTCGGGCTCCGGGTTCAAGGGGATCAAGGGGTACGAGCGGTTCGAGCGGGTCAATGGATGGCCGATGCCCGGCTGCCGCCAGGCGGCTGGCACGGGCCTTCGGTGGCTTGCGCACCGACAGTTTGCCGCCGATCCGATCCCGACCCGTGCGGACACGGACGCCAACCACCGCGGATCGAGGTGTGCCGTTGCCCGCTTTGCGCAGAATGGTTCCCGCGCTGATCACCAGAACCGAGGCACCATCAGTGCCTTGTAGGATGGCGAAGTCATGTCATGGCGAAGTCTCATCGACCGGACCTGCAGCAGAAGAATGGGCGAGCATGCGCGGGCGCATCCACCCATCGATGACCGAACAAACCCCCTGAAGTCAGCCACTTAGGACCACCTTGAAACTCGCCACCTGGAACGTCAATTCGCTGGCCGTGCGGCTGCCGCAACTGCTGGACTGGCTGGCCGTGCAGCAGCCCGAGGTGCTGGTGCTGCAGGAAACCAAGCTCACCGACGACAAGTTTCCGCACGCCGCGATCACCGCGGCCGGCTGGCACAGCGTGTGGTTCGGGCAGAAGACCTACAACGGCGTGGCCCTGCTGTCCCGCAGCGAGCCCATCGACGTGGTGCGCAACCTGCCCGGCTTCGACGATCCGCAGGCGCGGGTGATCGCCGCCACGGTGGACGGGGTGCGTGTGATCGGCGCCTATTTTCCCAACGGGCAGGCGCCGGGCACCGACAAGTTTGCCTACAAGATGGCCTGGCTGGATGCGCTTCAGGCCTTCGTGGCCGCCGAGCTGGCCCGCCACCCCCGGCTGGTGCTGATGGGCGACTACAACATCGCCCCCGAGGACCGCGACGTGTTCGACCCGGTGGCCTGGGCCGGCCAGATCCACTGCACCGACGAGGAACGAGCGCACTTCCGCGCACTGTGCGGGCTGGGTCTGGTCGATGCTTTCCGCCTGTTCGAGCAGCCGGTCAAGAGCTGGAGCTGGTGGGACTACCGCAACCTGGCCTTCCGCAAGAACCAGGGCCTGCGCATCGACCACATCCTGGTCAGCGAGGCGCTCAAACCGCAGGTGGCGGCTTGCCTGATCGACAAACTGCCGCGCAAGAACGAGCGGCCCAGCGACCATGCGCCGGTGCTGGTCGAACTGACCGGTTGAGCAATTTGTGACGCTTGTCAGCAGGGGGCTGTGGCATCATTTCAGCCGCTCATGCTGCCTGCTGGGCAGAGCCGGTCTGCAGGGCACGGCCAGTGCAGATTGACGCATGCGGAGGCCCCATGGGAGTGAGCAAAGAGCGCGTGCAGGACAGCCACCTCTCGGTATGGAGCGTCACACCGCCCGAGGCCGCCGTCAGCGGCAGCGCCTGGGCGCATCCCCTGAAGGCCCTGCAGCGACTGACCGGCGCGCTG
>MESD01000012.1:0-32286 GCA_001770815.1 Burkholderiales bacterium RIFCSPHIGHO2_12_FULL_69_20 | reverse complement strand
AGGATCGTCACACGCACGAGGCAGGTCAGCAGCCAGCCCATCCGCAAGAACGCAGCAGCGGTGAAATGACCACCCTGCCTTCGGGCGGCCGCGGCCAGGCGCTGCGCGAAGCGCACCGTGAACTGCGCCGGCAGATGCGTCGCCAACCGGCGCTGCGCCAGGTGCTGCCGCACCTGTATTTCGTCGAGCGCTCGCTCGCCCGCCATGGCACGGCCGCCTTGTTCGACATGCCGCTGTGGGTGATGCAGCGGGCGTTGCCGCAGTTGGGCCGGCTGCCGCTGGAGGCGCATCCCGATGCGTCGTTGCATCCCCTGCACACGCTGCACCTGCGCCTGATCGAGGCCATCGAGACCCGCGGTCTGCAAGTAGCTGTCGAGCCACCTGCACCCGAGCACGACGACAGCTTCCACGGCAGCCTCGATGGCCTCGACAGCCGGATGAGCACGCTGGGGCCGATGAGCCTGCCGCCCGCCGGCATCGTGGTCGACGAGATGCCGAACTCGGCATTCGACATCCCGGCCTTCGATCCGCCGCAGCGCGACAGCCTGTACCGCAGCGCACCGGATCGGCGCCGGCGCTGACGGACACCGCGCGCCGGTCAGTCGTCCAGGCCGAGCTCCTGGATCTTGCGCGTGATGGTGTTGCGGCCGATGCCCAGCTTGTGGGCGGCTTCGATGCGCCGGCCGCGGGTGACTTCGAGCGCGGTGTGGATCAGCTGGCCCTCGAACTGCCGGGTCAGCGTGTCCCACACCTCGGGATCGCCCGATTCAAGCAGGCGCCTTGCCTCGCGCTGCAGATCCAGCAGCCAGCCACTGGGCAGGCCACCCACCACCGGGCCGGGCAGCGCGGGGGCGGCCGAGTCCTCCGATCCCGTACCGGCGGGCGCCGGCGCGTTGGCACCCGCGGCATCGCCGTGGTGGCCCTGGGTCATCGTCGGCGCGGGCGGTGCCTGGCGCGCCACGTCCACGGCCATCAGCTCGGGCGGCAGGTCCTTTGGCTCGATCACCTGCGCCGGCGCCATCACCGTGAGCCAGTGGCAGATGTTCTCGAGCTGGCGCACGTTGCCCGGGAAATCGAACGCCGTCAGCCGCTCCAGCGCACCATCGGTGATGCGCTTGGCCTCCACCCCCAGCTCCTTGGCGCTCTTGGCCAGGAAGAAGCGCGTCAGCGACGGCACGTCCTCGCGCCGCTCGCGCAGCGCCGGCAGGCGCAGGCGGATGACGTTGAGGCGGTGAAACAGGTCTTCGCGGAAGGCACCTTCGCGCACCCGCTGTTCCAGGTTCTGGTGGGTGGCGGCGATCACCCGCACGTTGGCCTTCAGCGGCTGGTGGCCGCCGACGCGGTAAAACTGGCCGTCGCTGAGCACCCGCAGCAGGCGCGTCTGCAGGTCGAAGGGCATGTCGCCGATCTCGTCGAGGAACAGCGTGCCGCCGTCGGCCTGCTCGAAGCGCCCCCGACGCATCGTCTGCGCGCCGGTGAAGGCACCGCGCTCGTGGCCGAACAGCTCACTTTCGAGCAGATCTTTCGGGATCGCCGCGGTGTTGATGGCGATGAACGGACCCCCTGCCCCGCCCTTGCCGGCGTCACCCCGCGGGCTGTGCTTGTGCAGCGCACGCGCCACCAGCTCCTTGCCCGAGCCCGACTCGCCGGTGATCAGCACCGTGACGTTGCTCTGGCTCAGCCGGCCGATGGCGCGGAACACGTCCTGCATCGCCGGTGCCTGGCCCAGCATCTCGGGCATCTCGGCACCATGGGTGTCGCGCACCTCCTCGCGCAGGCTTTCTTCCACCGCTCGGCGGATCAGCTCGACCGCGCGGTTCAGGTCGAAAGGCTTGGGCAGGTACTCGAAGGCACCGCCCTGGAAGGCCGAGACGGCGCTGTCCAGATCGGAATAGGCCGTCATGATGATCACTGGCAGGCCCGGCAGGCGCGCCTTGACCTTGCTCAGCAGATCGATGCCCGACCCACCGGGCATGCGGATGTCGCTGACCAGCACCTGCGGTTCGTCGTCGTCCAGCGCGGCCAGCACGTCGCGGGGATTCGAGAAGCTGCGGGTGGCGAACTGCTCGCGCGCCAGCGCCTTCTCGAGCACGAATCGGATGGATTGGTCGTCGTCTACGATCCAGATGGGTTTCATGCGGCGGCGGCCTGTTCGGGGGGCTTGAAGCAGCTGCGCTAGGGCAGCGGGATCACGATGCGGAAAGTGGTCCGGCCCGGCTCGCTGTCGCATTCGATCATGCCCTGGTGTTGCTGCACGAACGTCTGCGCCAGCGTGAGCCCGAGGCCCGATCCGCCATCACGCCCCGATACCAGCGGGTAGAAGATGCGATCGCGGATGTCCTCGGGCACACCCGGCCCGTTGTCCTCGATATGCAATTCCAGTGCCAGTCGAAATCGCTGCTTGCCGATGGTGACCTGGCGCGACACGCGGGTGCGCAGGATCAGCACCGCGTCGCCGTCGGCGATGCGCTGCTGCAGCGCCTGCGCGGCGTTGTGGGCGATGTTGAGCACGGCCTGGATCAGCTGCTCACGGTCGCCGCGGAAGTCGGGGATCGAGATGTCGTAGTCGCGCTGCACCGCCAGCCCGCGCGGAAACTCGGCCAGGATCAGTGAACGCACCCGCTCGCACACCTCGTGGATGTTGACGTCGCTGACCACATGCGGCTTGCGGTGCGGCGCCAGCAACCGGTCGACCAGCGCCTGCAGGCGGTCGGCCTCGTGGATGATGACCTGGGTGTATTCGGTCAGTTCGCGGGGATTGAGTGCCCCCACGCCGCCCGCGGCGGCTGCCCCCCGCGGGGGCAGGTCCTCCTTGGGGCGGCCCTGCGGATGACCGATCTCCATCTCCAGCAACTGCGCCGCGCCGCGGATGCCGCCCAGCGGGTTCTTGATCTCGTGGGCCAGGTTGCGGATCAGCTCCTTGTTGGCCTGCACCTGGCCCAGCGCACGCTCCTCGCGGTCTTGCCGGGTCTGCTGCTCGATCTCGAGCATTTCCACCAGCACCCGGTCGGACCCATGCTCGATCTGGGTGACGATGACATGCACCGGCAACTGATCGTGGGCGGCCACCGGTGCGCGGCGCATCACGCTCTCGAAACGGCCGGTGGCGATCTCGTTGCGGCGCACCGCGGCCACCGTCTCGCGCAACTGGTGCGCGTCGACGAACCAGTCGAACAGGCTGCTGCGCATCAGCGTGCGGCGCGACAGGCCGGCCACGTCCTCGAACATCGCGTTGACGAACAGCAGCGTGCCATCCGGCTGCAGCACGGCCACCATCGTGGCCAGCAGGTCGAAGGCGTCGTAGCGTGAGGGTTCGGCCCGCTGATTCATGGAGGCGACGCTCACGATGGCAGTTTGGCGATCTCGCGCTTGATGGCGGCGATGTCGCTCTCGGTGCGGGCGATGCCGGCCTTCATCTGCGCCACGCGGTCGAGGTAGTTCTGGAAGTTGCGCTCGTCGCCGCGGCGCTCGGGCTCGCCGTTGTTGTAGTCGCGCTTCAGCGCCGCGAGCTTGTCTTCCTCGCGCCGGAGTTCGGCCTCGAGGATGCGGCGCGCGTCGCTGTCGCGCTGGCGCTGGGCGGCGGGATCGACCTTGCCTTCACCCGGGCGCGATGCCGCGCTGCCATTGGCAGCGCTCGCAGGCGCGGGCCGGGGCTTGGGCGCCTGGATGATGGTGATGGGCGCCCCTTCGATCGTGCGGCAGCCGCGCTCGCGCGCTTCCTCGGGGCTGAGCGCGTCGGTGTAGAGCACCGGCGGCCCCGGGCAGCGGTAGACGATGCCGCCCTGGGCGGCGGCGGCCAGCGGCGCCAGGGCGGCGGTACCCGCGACCCAGGCCATCAACAGGATGCTCGTGCAGCGCTTCATCGTTTCTCGGCTATCGGCACCCCACCGGAGGCGCCCGTCGGCGGCATTGTCGCCCCGCGCGGTGGCCATGAAAAAGGGCGGCTTGCGCCGCCCTTCGTTGCTGCGTGGCGCAGCGCCACTGCGGCGCTTTACAGCGTGTAGTACATGTCGAATTCCACCGGGTGGGTGGCCATGCGGAAGCGCGTGACTTCCTGCATCTTCAGGTCGATGTACGCATCCAGGTAGGTGTCGGTGAAGACACCGCCCTTGGTCAGGAAGGCACGGTCGCGGTCCAGGTGCTCCAGCGCCTGGTCGAGGCTGTGGCAGACGGTCGGGATCTTCGCGTCCTCTTCCGGCGGCAGGTGGTACAGGTCCTTGGTGGCGGCTTCGCCCGGGTGGATCTTGTTCTCCACGCCGTCGAGGCCGGCCATCAGCAGCGCAGCGAAACCCAGGTAGGGGTTCATCAGCGGATCGGGGAAGCGCGCCTCGACGCGGCGGCCCTTGGGGTTGGCCACGTAGGGGATGCGGATCGAGGCCGAGCGGTTCTTGGCCGAGTAGGCCAGCTTGACCGGGGCTTCGAAGCCGGGCACCAGGCGCTTGTAGCTGTTGGTGCCGGGGTTGGTGATTGCGTTCAGCGCACGGGCGTGCTTGATGATGCCGCCGATGTAGTACAGCGCGAAGTCGCTCAGGCCGGCGTAGCCGTCACCGGCGAACAGGTTCTTGCCGTCCTTCCAGACCGACTGGTGCACGTGCATGCCGCTGCCGTTGTCGCCGACGATGGGCTTGGGCATGAAGGTGGCGGTCTTGCCGTAGGCGTGGGCCACGTTGTGGATCACGTACTTCTGCAGTTGCACCCAGTCGGCGCGCTGGATCAGCGTGGAGAAGCGGGTGCCGATCTCCATCTGGCCGGCGTTGGCCACCTCGTGGTGATGCACCTCGACCGGGATGCCCAGCGATTCGAGGATCAGGCACATCTCCGAGCGCAGGTCCTGGCCCGAATCGACCGGGGGCACCGGGAAGTAGCCACCCTTGACAGACGGCCGGAAGCCAGAGTTGCCGTGCTCGTATTCCTTGCCGGTGTTCCAGGCGGCCTCTTCGGCCTCGATCTTGGAGAAGCAGCCCGACATGTCGTTGCCCCAGCGCACGCTGTCGAACACGAAGAACTCGGGTTCGGGGCCGAAGTAGGCGGTGTCGCCCAGGCCGGTGCTCTTCATGTAGGCCTCGGCACGCTTGGCCAGGCTGCGCGGGTCGCGCTCGTAGGGCTTGCCGTCGGCCGGGTCGACCACGTCGCAGGTGAGGATCAGCGTCGGCTCTTCGAAGAACGGGTCGATGTTGGCCGTGTTCGGGTCGGGCATCAGCTGCATGTCGGAGGCTTCGATGCCCTTCCAACCGGCAATCGACGAGCCGTCGAACGCATGGCCCGCGGTGAACTTGTCTTCATCGAAATGGGAGACGGGCACGGACACGTGCTGCTCCTTGCCGCGGGTATCGGTGAAACGGAAATCAACGAACTTGATCTCGTTTTCTTTCACCATAGCCATCACGTCGGCGACGGTCTTTGCCATCAGGAATCTCCTAGCGGGACGCTGTTTACAAAATTGGAATAGGGGCTCGAGTGCAGGCCTTCGTGGGGAGGGTCTCCCCGCAAGGCGCCCAAGAATGTAGCAGAAAGCATGCCTGACTTTGGGGCCGGCGCCGTGCGCCGCGCGCTGCGCGGCAGGGGCCTCGAAACAAGCGCTCAACCGCGCAGGCGCTGCCTCAAATCACCCAAGGCCAAGCGCCCATCAGTCGGGATGCACCAAAGATGATCGCCGTTACGCACCACCTTCGAGCATCAGCCGCGCACCATTTCAGGGCCGAGTTGGGCGCCCAGGTCTTGCAGTCCGGCCAGCAGTGCGGCGAAGGCCGGCACGGTGTCGTCGGGGCGGCCCTTGACGCCCAGTTCGATGTGGCGGCCGTAGGAGGGGTGGTCGACGCTGGGCAGGCTGAAGACCTTGATGCCGGCAAAGCGCGCCTCGATCGCCTCCATCAACGGCGTCAACGTGGCCTCCATGCTGCCCATCACGATCACCGAGCGCTCGGTCTGCACATGGCTGCCGTGTTGATCGCGGTAGGCGCCATCGAGCAGCGACTCGATCATCGGGTGCGCCATCACCGGGAAGCCGGGCACGAAGTGCACGTCGCCCACCGAGAAGCCGGGGATCTTGTTGTACGGGTTGCGGATGATGGCCGCGCCTTCGGGGAACGTGCCCATGTTGAGGCGGTGCAGGTTGTCGGGGCGGTCGGGGTCGTAGACCAGGCCTTGCTCGCGGGCGGTGTCCTGCATGCGCTCGCGGATCAGCACCTCGGCCTCGGGGTGAAGCGCCAGCGGCCGGCCCAGCGCGGCGGCGGCGCATTGGCGCGTGTGGTCGTCGGGCGTGGCACCGATGCCGCCGCACGAGAACACGATGTCGCCCGAGGCGAACGCATCCTTCAGCGCCGCGGTGATGTGGCCGCGGTGGTCGCCCACATAGCGCGCCCAGGCCAGGGCCAGGCCGCGCGCGCTGAGCAGTTCGATCACCTTGGGCAGGTGCTTGTCCTGGCGTTTGCCCGAGAGGATCTCGTCGCCGATGATGATGAGGCCGAAGTTGCGCATGGAAGACCGGTGCCGAGGGTGGTTCAGGGGAGGGAGATCAGGCGATGGGCGGCGGCAGCGCCGGCGCGGCCGCGGGCGGTGGTGCTGCCGACGACGGTGTGGAAGACGTGGCAGGCAGCAGGTCGATCACCTCGCCGTTGCCCGCCCGCTGGCCGCCGGCCGGCTCGCGGTCGACCAGATCGGCCTGGCCACGCTGCACCGCCAGTGCCGACAGCGCGTAGTGGGTGAACCACAGCGCCGAGAAGCCGAACACCAGCGTGTACAGCCACACCGACACCACGATCAGCAGCGGCGCAAACACCAGCGTCAGCGCACTGGCCGCCCACAGCAGCGACGGCGCCGCACCGAGGTAGCCCGACACCACGCCGATGCCCAGCAGCTGCGCGCGGTGCTGGTGTATCAGCGTGCGGCGTTCTTCAGCGCTGGCGTGCGCGGCCAGCACGTCGAAGCTCATCACGCGGTAGTTGAGCCAGCCCCAGATCAGCGGCGGCACCACCAGCACCAGCGGCGGGATGAACCACAGCGGCACGCTGATCACCAGCGCCAGCAACGCCAGCACGGTGCAGATCAGCGACCAGCTGATGCTGGTGAACCAGCCGGCGCCCTGCTTGCGCTGCAGCGCCGGAAAGCGCCGCATGGCCACCAGGTTGACGATGGCCGGCGTCATCAGCCAGGCCACCAGCAGCACCGACAGCACCACGATCACCGGTGCGGCCAGCGCCACCACGATCAGTGGTGCCAGCACCGAGCGGAACGAGCTGCCCATCAGCGACTCGGCCCACGTCAGCCCGGCATCCACCAGCGACCAGCCTTCCAGCGTGGCACGCACGCCGGCCACCGCGGCTTCCCAGTAGAACCAGCCCAGCCCCAGCGTCAGCGCGACGCCGATCAGCAGCGGCAGCAGCGACAAGGCGATCACCTTGGGATGCAGGCAGTAGGCGCCGGCGCGCCAGAAGGAGTCGAGCAGCAATTTCATGTGGGGGCGAGGATAGCCCAGGCAGGCACGCCACGCCGGCGCTGCGGCAGGCCGCTCAGGCTCGGCCGGCCAATCGCTTGAGACCCAGCCATTGCTGGGCCCAGAAGCCACGGCCGTAGTCGCGCCCCTCGAGCTGATCGCGGATGCCGGTGGCCTGCACCGGCGCGTCGAAGCGGGCGGTGCCGAACAGCCGATCCCAGACCGGAAACAGCACCGCGAAGTTGTGTCCGCCCGGGTTGCCCTGCCCCGCCGCCTCATGCCCCTGTCCGATGGCATGGTGCAGGCGATGAAACTGCGGGCTCACCAGCCAGCCGCGCAGCGGGCCGAAGTGCAGCCGCACGTTGGCATGCGACAGGCTTTCCATCAGCTGGGTGATCGCCACCAGCGCCACGAACTGCCCCGGCGCCACGCCCACCACCAGCGCCAGCAGCACGAACACGCTGTCGCGCAGCAGGTCGTCGAGCAGGTGGTTGCGGTTGTCGCTCCACAGCGTCATCTGACGCTGGCTGTGGTGCACCGCGTGCAACTGCCACCACCAGCCTACCCCATGCTGCAGCCGGTGGTAGGCGTAATCAACCAGATCGAACAGCAGCAGGTAGAGCAGGAAGCTGACCACCGCCACGTCGGTGATCCCCGGCCACAGCCGGTCGAGCTCGAAGCCGGCCAGGCCCAGCAGGCGCAGCTGGCCGATCGACCAGTCCCAGAACGGATCGACGCTGAAGAACAGCAGCACCCGGAACAGCCCGAGGCGGTGGATCAACGTGTAGAGCATGTCGGTGCGCACCGCGGCCAGGTCGGTGACCGGCTCGAACGGCCGCCAGCGCTCCAGCGCGCGCATCAGCGTGAGCATCACGCCGATCTGCAGCAGGCCCACCAGCAGCCAGCCGGTGGCGCGGTAGCCCTCGGCCAGCAGGTTGCCCAGCCCCAGCCGGAACATCGCCGGCTGCAGCAGGCCTTCGAACATGGCCTGCTGGGCCTGGGCAAACAGATCGATCAGGGCGTCCATGGTCGGCAGTGGTGGTGGCCGCTCAGGGTGCGCGGTAGGCAGGGTGATCTCGCAACGTGGTGAAGCACAGCCCGCGCGCCTTCAGCCCGGTGATCAGCGGCGCCAGCACCGCCGGCGCCCAGGGGTCTTGGCGCGACCAGATGCCCAGATGCGCCACCAGGATGTCGCCCGCGCGGATGTTGGCCAGCGCCTGCTTCAGCAGCACCGGATTGGGATGGCGGTCGCTGGGCAGTTCGTCGCCCAGAAAACCGGCGGGCGACCAGCCCACATGCCGCCAGCCGCACGCCGATGCGGCCTTCAGCAGCGCCGGCGAGGTCTTGCCGCCGGGGGCGCGAAAGATCGGCAGCATGGCCTGGCCGGTCATCGCGCGGAAGCGATCGGCCGACCGCTGCAGTTCGGCGCAGTACTGCGTGGCGGTCAGGGCCTGGCGCTGACCGGCCAGCGGCCCCATCGATGGCCGGGTCGTGAAGCCGCCATCGGCGCGATCGGCCAGCCAGCTGTGGTGGTCCCAGGTGTGCGAGCCGAAGGCATGGCCTTCAGCTGCTCGCTCGCGCCACCACGGCGCCCATGCATCGTCGAGGCTCCAGCCGCCGGTCCGCGTGCGCTCGTTGGCCAGGAAGAAGGTGGCCTTGACGCCCTGCTCGCGCAGCACCTGCGCCACCAGCGGGGCCACGCCCATGTGGCCGGTGTCAAAGCTGAGGTAGACCGGCTGGCTGCACGCCGGCGGCTCGGCCGCTCGGGTCGAGCCCCCGCCGGCCGCCAACAACAGGCCCAGCATGAGCCGACGAAGGCAATCAGCGCGCGGCATGGTCCAGCGTCCACACCCCGTGCGGCGAGCGGCCCACCGGGATCTGGCGCAACAGCCTGCGGCTGTCGATGTCGATGAAGCTCAACTTGCGTGCCCAGCGCGAGCTGACCAGCAAGGTCTTGCCATCGGCCAGCACGTCCATGCAATCGGGGCCACTGGGGCCGGGCAACTCGGCCACCACGGTCATCGCCTGCGTGTCGATCAGGCTGATGGTATTGGCCACGCGGTTGCTGACGAACAGGTGGCGGCCGTCGCCTCGCGAGCGGAAGGCATGCGCGCCGGCGCCGGTGGCGATGCGCTGGATCAGCTTGGGCGCGGCGCCCGAGACGTCGTACACCTCGACGAAGCGGTCGCCGGTGAGGCCCACGAACAGGCGCTTGTCGTCGCGGGTGAGGTACACATCGGCCGGCATCTTGCCGGTGGCGATCTTCCAGCGCGGGGCCTGGCTGGCCAGGTCGATGGCCATCAGCTCGTCGCTGTCCTGCAGCGAAACGTAGACCAGCGCGCTCTTGCTGTCGATGGACAGGTGGCTGGGCGTCTTGGGCGCGGCGATGCGCTTGACCAGTTGCATCGGCCGCGCGGCATCCCGCGGCAGCCAGCGGTAGAGGTCGACATGGTCGAGCCGGTTGGCCGCCGTGACAAACCACTTCATGTCGGGCGAAAAGCGCAGCTGGTAGGGATCGACGATGTCGGTCAGCACCCGCTGCACCTCGGCCGTGACCGGATCGATGAAGGTCAGCGAGTTGCCCAGCGCGTTGGCCACCAGCAGGCTCTTTTCGTCCGGTGTCAGGTAGAGGTGATGCGGCTCCTTGCCGGTGGCAATGCGCTTGCGCTCGACGAAGGTGACCGGATCGATCACGCTGACCGTGGCGTCGAGCGAGTTGAGCACGAAGATCGGCCGCAGCGCGGTGCCAGCCGCGGCCGCGGGCGCCGAGTGCAGACCGCCCGCCAGCGCCGGAACGGCGCAGACCACAGCACCATGCAGGGCACCTTCAATCAGGGTACGGCGGGAGAGGAACATCGACATGGTCAGCCACTAGTGGCCAGCCGGGGTGGGGGTTGGCAGGCAACCGGGCAGTGTACGGGCCGCAATGCGCACCAATGCCCTTGAACCGACGCCCACCGCCCAAGGCCGTGACAAAGGCGGCGCCGGGCGTGGCCTCAATCCGAGTCGTCGCCGCCCAGGATGCCACCCAGCAGCCCGCCGGCGGCAAAACCGCCCAGCACCGAGCCCTCTTCGCGTGAGCCACCGCGCTGCGGCGCCGCGGCGAATACGCGGCTGGCCAGGCGCGAGAACGGCAGGCTCTGCAGCCAGATGGTGCCGGGGCCGGAGAGCTTGGCGAAGAACAGACCCTCACCGCCGAACAGCGCGGTCTTGATCTTGCCGACGTACTGGATCTCGAAGTTGACGTTGGGCGTGTACGCCACCACGCAGCCGGTGTCGACCATCACCGTCTCGCCCGGCCGCAGTTCCCGCTTGACCACCGTGCCGCCCGCGTGCACGAAGGCCAGGCCGTCGCCTTCGAGCTTCTGCATGATGAAGCCCTCGCCGCCGAAGAAGCCCACCGACAGCTTCTGCTGGAAGTGGATGCCCAGCGACACGCCGCGCGCCGCGCACAGGAAGGCATCTTTCTGGCAGATCAGCAGGCCGCCCAGGGTCTTGAGGTCCATCGGCAGGATCTTGCCGGGGTAAGGCGCACCGAAAGCCACGCGCTGCTTCTGCGCCACGTTGTTGGTGTAGACAGTGGTGAACAGCGACTCGCCGGTGACCAGCCGTTTGCCGGCACCCAGCAGCTTGCCGAAGAAGCCGCCACCACCACCGCCCGAGCCGTCACCGAAGACGGTGTCCATGCCGATGCCGGCATCCATGTAGAACAGGCTGCCGGCCTCGCCGACCGCGGCCTCGCCGGGGTCGAGCTCGACCTCGACGAACTGCATCTCCGAGCCCTTGATCTCGTAGTCCACCACATCCATCGCCATCACGTTGCTCCGTTGGGCTGGTTCAAAACGGCCGCGATGGTAACCAATCGCGGCGCCGAAGGTTCGCCGCATCGCCAGCGTGCGATCAACGTGACGAGCCGCCCGGCAAAACGGGCGCTCAAGCGGGCCGCGCGCAGGCCGATATCCAGCAGACGATGCGGCGGTTTCTGCCCTGCGCTGGATTTGTTTTTATCAGTTTGCGGAATTGGACCGGTTTTCCTGGCTAACTGTCGTCACCACCTTCATTCAGGGGGATGGGCGATTAACAATTGGCTACATGAACACGCAGCCGACCTCCATGACCCGCTTCATCGTCCTGATCGAGCACCGAACTGCCCGTCGCCTGCTGGGCGCCCTGCTCGGGCTGCTGGTGATGGTCACCGCCCTGCTGTTCAGTCGACCGGCGCAAGCCCAGATCACCAGCCCGAAGATTGCGCTGGACCTGCGCAACGTGCTGACCGCCAACCTCACGCCCACGCTGAACTGGGCCAAGGACATCAACGGCGTGCGCCACGTCAAGGTGCTGATCGTCAGCAAGAGCGACGACGCCGAACTGACCGCCCTGCGCTCGGCCGTGATGTCCGCCGGCGGCTCTATCTACTACCGCTACAGCTCGGTGTTGGCGCTGGCCGCGATGTTGCCTGCGGCCAAGGTGGGTGGCATCGCCGCCCGCAGCGACGTGCAGAGCATCTCCCCCAACCGCCTGATGACGCGGGCCACCAGCACCGTCGAGTCGGTCACCGGCACGTCAGCGGTGCGCACCACCAGTACCACCAATTGGACAGGCATCACCGGCGTCTCCGGCAGGGGCGTCGGCATTGCCGTGCTCGATTCGGGCATCTCCTGGCAGCACGCCAACTTCAAGGGCGATGGCGGCGACAGCCGGGTGCGCGAATCGATCAATTTCACCAAGGTGGGTGACGCCGTGCGCGCCGGCGTGCGCGACTGGACCACGGGCATCGACGTGTCGGGCACGTTGAACCCCGCCAGCCCGACGATGCAGACCTATCTGAGCAGTGTGCAGAACGGCTTCGCCCCCAAGGCCGACCGCTATGGCCATGGCTCGCACGTCGCTGCCGTGGCGGCCGGCCGCGGCACCTACCAGTCGGTAGACACCACCGGCATCGCGCCCAACGCCAACCTGTTCGACATCCGCGTGCTCGACGACAACGGCTACGGCCAGTTGTCCGACGTGCTGGCCGGCATCGACTGGGTCATCTACTACGGCAGGTACAAGTACATCCGGGTGATGAACCTGAGCCTGGGTGCCGACTCGACCGAGTCGTATCAGACCGACCCGCTGGCCCGTGCGGTGCGCAGCGCGGTGGCCCAGGGCATCGTGGTGGTGGTGGCCGGCGGCAACTTCGGGCTCAACGCCAGCGGCAAGGAAGCCTACGGCACCATCAGCTCGCCAGGGCACGAGCCCAGCGTGATCACGGTCGGTTCGGTCAACCTGAAGTCCACGACCAGCCGCAGCGACGACGTGGTCAACCATTTCAGCTCACGCGGGCCGACCCGCGGCGCGGCCTACAGCGCCACCGGCGTCAAGACCATCGACAACCTGATCAAGCCCGACCTGGTGGCCCCGGGCAACCGCATCATCGCCGCGCTGGGCGAGGACACGGTGGGTGCCGGCGGCGCCTGGAACCTGCTGGCGACCAAGTACCCCTCGCTGACGATGGTGAGCGGGTCGACCCAGTCGGCCGACAAGGCCCTGATGATGCTCAGCGGCACCTCGGTGGCCGCGCCGGTGGTGGCCGGTGCGGTGGCGCTGCTGCTGGAGGTCAACCACGGCCTGACGCCGCCGATGGTCAAGGCCATCCTGCAGTACACCGCGCAGGTGCTGCCCAACGCCAACGTCGCCCAGCAAGGCGCCGGTGCGCTGAACATCGAGGGCGCGGTGCGCCTGGCGGCCAGCATGCGCAACGACATGAATTCGCGCATCCAGGCCGGCGCAACCATCCCCGCGGGCGACTCGCTGCTGTGGTGGTCGGGCGCCGCGCAGCCCAACCCGGTGTCGGTGATCAATGGTCAGACCATCCCCTGGGGCAAGCTGGTCACCGCCGGCGGCAACCGCCTGGTCACCGGCACCAAGCTGTTCACCCACTGGCAGCCGATGTACGACCACCGCCTGCTGTGGGTGAAGAACAGCGTGCGCAAGCTGGGTGTGCGCTACTGGCCCAACAGCAACAACACCTGGCCGATGGCCGTGCTGGACAGCGCCGCGCCGAACACCGCGCTGCTGACACCCGGCGTGGTGTCGATGGTCGAGCTGGCGGGCAGCAGTTCGCTGCTGTCCAAGACCGGCCTGTTCATGCCGCTGTCCACGCTGTCGTCATGGGTAGCCAGTGGCAAGACGCTGGGCCAGGGTGTGGTGTTGAGCGAAGGCGTGGTGCTCAGCGAAGGCGTGGTGCTGAGTGAAGGCGTCGTGCTGAGTGAAGGCGTGGTGCTCAGCGAGGGCGTCGTGCTCAGCGAAGGCGTGGTGCTCAGCGAGGGCGTCGTGCTCAGCGAGGCGGGCAGCACCAGTGCCACCAACAAGCGCGAAATCAGCGTCGCCGGTGAACCCTGACCTGCACGCGGCACTCAGCCCGGCCGGGAAGCGCCCGGCGGCCGCCGCAGATCAGGCATCGTCCTTGGTGCCGAAGATCTTGTCGCCGGCGTCGCCCAGCCCGGGAATGATGTAGCCGATCTCGTTGAGATGGCTGTCGATGGCGGCGGTCCAGCAGCGCACGTCGGGGTGCGCTTTGCCAAGTGCCGCTACGCCCTCGGGCGCGGCCACCAGCACCAGCGCACGAATGTCGACGCAACCACGGGCCTTCAGCAGGTCGATGGTGGCGATCATCGAGCCGGCGGTGGCCAGCATCGGGTCGACGATGATGGCGGTGCGCTCGCTCAGGTGGCCGACGAAGCGCTCGAAGTAGTGCACCGGCTGCAGCGTCTCGTGGTCGCGCGCCAGGCCCACCACGCTGATCTTGGCGTTGGGCACCAGGTCGAGCACACCGTCGAGCATGCCCAGCCCGGCGCGCAGGATCGGCACGATCGTCACCTTGCGCCCGGCGATCTGGTCGATCTCGACCGGGCCGCTCCAGCAATCGATGGTGGTCTTCTCCAGCGGAAAGTCGGCGGTGGCCTCGTAGGCCAGTAGCCGCGCCAGCTCATGCGTCAGCTCGCGGAATTTCTTGGTGGAGATCTGGTCCTCGCGCAGCAGGCCGATCTTGTGGCGAACCAGCGGGTGGGTGACGGCGATGACGGGCATGGCGTGTTCCTCGGGGTTGCGTCGAGTTTAGCGACGCGATCGGGGCCGGCGCCCTGCCCGTTCAGCCGTTCAGCCGTTCAGTCAGCCTTGGCCCGCCGCTGGCGCAGCGCCTCGAACAGGCACACGCCCGAGGCCACCGAGACGTTGAGGCTCTCCACCGCGCCGGCCATCGGGATGCGCACCAGCACGTCGCAGGTCTTGCGCGTCAGCGCGCGCATGCCCGCGCCTTCGGCACCCAGCACCAGCGCCACCGGGCCGGTGAGGTCCAGGTCATAGATCGTCTGCTCGGCGTCCTCGGCCGTGCCTACCACCTGGATGTCGCGCTCCTTCAGCTCGTTGAGCGTGCGCGCCAGGTTGGTCACCATCAGGTAGGGCACGGTCTCGGCCGCGCCGCTGGCGACCTTGGCCACGGTGGCGTTCAGGCCCACGGCATGGTCCTTGGGTGCCACCACCGCGTGCGCGCCGGCACCATCGGCCACGCGCAGGCAGGCGCCGAGGTTGTGCGGATCGGTCACGCCGTCGAGCACCAGCACCAGCGGCGCGCCGCTGACGGCATCGAGCACGTCGTCGAGTGAATGCACCGTGGCCAGCGGCGTGACGCGCGCCACCACACCCTGGTGGCGCGGGCTGCCGGCCAGGCGGATCAGGCGCTGGTCGTCGCTGTCGACCAGCTTGGCGCCAGCGGCCTGGGCGCGCTCGACGAACTGGCGCATGCGGGCGTCGCGGCGGGTGGCGTCGACATGGATCTCGACGACGGATTCAGGTGCGGTCTTCAGCCGCACGGTCACGGCATGGAAGCCGAACAGGACTTTGGTGCTCATCGCCGCATGGTAGCTGCCTGCCGGCCACGCACGATCGGGTCGGTGGCGTTTGATTCAGTACCGCAGCGCCTGAATCGCCGTCAGCGCACCGATCAGCAGCGGCTGGTGCAGCATGTAGATCAGCAAGGGCCAGCGCCCCAGTGTGGCCAGCGGCTGCAGCACGGCGGGCAGTGGCGCGGCCAGCGTGGCGCGCTGGTGCGCCAGCAACCACTGGCCCGCCGCCATCCCCCACAGCATCACGCCCAGCCAGGGCAGCAGCGGCACGAAGTCCTCGGTGACCGGCTTGCGGGTGACCAGGCCCACCCAGTTGGTGAGGCGGCTGTCGAAAAACGGGTGCTGCACCAGCAGCGGCAAGACCACCAGCAATGCCCCCAGCGGCCACAGCCCCGCGCGCAGGGGTGCGGCCAGCCGGGCGGCGATCAGCATCAGCGCCATGCCGTGCAACACGCCGAAGCTGATCCAGCTGCGCGGAAACATCAACGCCGAGCCCGCCGACACCAGCACCGCGCAGCCAGCCACCTGCGCCCAACGCCGCCAGAAGCGTGGCCAGCCCATGCCCGCCTGCAGCGCCACCGCCTGGCCCGCACCGGCGCACAGCAGAAACCCGCTGACGATCAGCGTGCGCTGGGTCGTCCACAGTGCATCGCGGGTGAAGTGATGCGGCGGCTGAAGCCAGCCGAAGTGGTTGAGATCGAACGCAAAGTGGAAGGCCACCATCCACACGATGGCCACGCCACGCAGCGCATCGAGCCGGTCAAAACGCGCACCGGGCCGCTGGCCGGTCATGAGAGCTTCTCGTAGACGTCGGCAAAGGCCTGGCCGTCCCACACGTACAACAACTGCGCCGCATGAAGGCATTGGCTGGCCGCGCGCGGGGTGAACAGGCCGACGTTCTGCCCGCGCGGTTGGCGCACGCTGCGATAGGCCACGCCAGCCGAGCCCGCGGCGTGCAACTGCGCACCGAGCGAGCGGCCGGCGCTGTAGTCGTCGGGGTGGTAGACCGCATCGGGCACCGCATCGGGCGGGCGCAGGTCGTGCAGCCGCGCATCCACCGCCACGTGGTACAGCCGCATCGGCAGGTGCATCGCCGGCTGCGCCGTGGCCTGCAGGAAGCGGGCATGGTGGTAGCGCGTCTCGGCGATGGCCGTGGCCCGATCGCGTGCGGCGTAGAACACGCCATAGGCGCCGGCCGAGAAGCGGCTGCCCGAAAGGTTGACGTGGGTGAAGGCCGCCATGATCGGGCCGCTGCCCGGGCCGAACAGGCGCTGCTCGCGTGGCACGCGCTCGATCTGGCCCAATTCGTCGCGCGTGCGCTCGTTGGTCATGGCCTCGAGCGCGTACAGCGCGTCGAAGTCGTCGGCATCGGCCACGCGGTCGTACAGGTAAACGCTGGGGTAGCGTGTGGGCACGATGCGGCAGGCCTGCGCCCAGCGCACCCGGCGCAGCGCGGGCAGGTGAGCAGCGTCGGCCGCGGCGCCGGCCTCCCTCAAGACCAGCCTCCGCCGCGCACGCCGTCGAGGTAGCGGCGCACCGTGTTCAGGTCGCTCACATTGCCTGCCAGCATGCACTGCAGCGCCGACCGCCCGCCGAAGGGCGCGGCCGCGTTCGGCTGGCGCACCCAGGCATCGGCGGCGGCGGTATCGGGCAGCAAAATCTGCAGGCTCTTGTAGATGCCCAGCAGGTTGGACAGCCGCTCGAGCGTGTCGCGCGGCAGGCGCGCGGTCTCGGGGTGCTTGCGCCAGGCAAAGAAGGTCGACCGCGGCGGCTGGCCCAGCAGGCACAGCTGCTCGTCGATCGTCAGATGCCACAGCTCGGCGACGCGGGCAAAGGCACGCAGGCCAGCGGCCGACAGCGGGTCTGTCGAAGTGGTCAGCGGCGGCGGAAGGGGTTCACGGAGGACCGACATCATGAATCCAGATCAAGACTTGAAGATAATCATAATCCAATTCAGGATACCCAAGAACCCTTCATGATCCCCGCATCGCGGGCTTCTAGAATCGAGCGCTTCTGGCCGTAGCTCAACTGGATAGAGCACCAGCCTTCTAAGCTGGGGGTTGTGGGTTCGATCCCCGCCGGCCAGACCAGGCGCAACGGGCCACCACCATGCGCTGGCCACCCGCACCGACCGTCCGATATCACGCCCAAAACGCCAAAGGCCGTGCAGTGCACGGCCTTCGTCGTTGGGTTCTTGGTCGGGGTGACACGATTCGAACGTGCGACCCTCTGCTCCCAAAGCAGATGCGCTACCAGGCTGCGCTACACCCCGAAAACGGCCGATTCTATCCCGCCGCCTCGGCAGGCGCCGGCAAGGCCAGTTGACGGGCCACCGCCTCGCATTGGCGGATGTGCTGCTCGCACACATATTTCAGCGCCGAGAAGGTCAGCGCCGCCGACACCACCTGCCCTGCCACCGGCAGGTATTTGGCAGCCTGCTGGGTGGTCAGGCGCACGCCCACGGCCTTCAGCAGCGTCAGCACCAGCTGGCGTGTGACCACCCGGCCCAGCACCATGCTGCCGCCGGCCGACATCGCCTTGTAGACCACCACCCGGCGGTCAGGGGCGAGGCGCTCGACCTGTTCGGCGCTCAGGCCGAAGGCCGCGCTGATCTCCGGCAGCAGCTTGACCAGCACGCCCACGTCGGTGACCCAGTCGATGCCCGGCACCGGCACCATCGCCACGCCCGCTGCCAGCAGCGCGCGTTGCCTCACCCGCTTGCGGCAGCTTGCCGCCACCCTGGCCAGTGCGTCGGTGGGCTGGGTCGTCATGCCGCGGGCACCGAGGCCATCACCACCATGCCGTCGGCGTCAGCCACCAACCAGTCGCCCGGGCGCACCGTGACGCCCTGCACCTGCACCGGCACGTCCACCAGGCCCGCATGGCGGCGCTCAGTGGGCAGCGGCATCAGCGCCAGCGCGCGGATGCCGATGTCGGCCACCGCCAGCTCGGCCACGTCGCGCACGCAGCCGTCAACCACCAGGCCGGCCCAGCCGTTGCGCGCAGCAGCGGCCGCCAGGTTGCCACCGACCAGCGCATGCCGCAGCGAGCCGCCACCGTCGACCACCAGCACCCGGCCCAGGCCCGGCGACTCGACCGCGGCCTTCACCGAGGTGTTGTCCTCGTGGCACTTGACGGTGGCCACCGGCCCGGCAAACGCCGCACGGCCCCCATAGAGCTTGAAGACCGGCGGCAGCACACGGAACGCACCACTGGTGTCGCCTTTGTGGGCATCGCACAGGTCACAGGTTGGAACGAAGGTCATGTCAACACAGTCCGCAAGCCGCATGCACGCCGCATGCTCCCGGATGATAGGCGTGGCGTGCGTCGCGACCGGCGATCACACGGGTCAGCAGGGCGCCCGGAAGTCGATTCCAAACTCGGCGCTGAGCCCAGCCTCCAGCTTGGGCATCACCGGGAACTGGTGCTGCTGCCCGGCGTATGCCTGGTGCTCTTCCTTGTGCGACTGGATCATGCCGTCAGTGTGGTCGCCGTCACGACAGCGTGCTTTCTGGAGGGCCTGCGGGCGGCCAACGACCTGATGTCATTCTCGGGACTGTGCTGAGACGAGCCAGCGTTGGATGAACTGCTGCCTTGGGCAGGTAGCGTTTAGACGATCAGGAACGCACCCGGTCAGACGCACAATGCAAAACGCCCCGGGGATGCGGGGCGTTCAACGGGACAGCTGAGAAGTCCTGGAGGCGCGATCCGGAGTCGAACCGGACTGGACGGATTTGCAATCCGTTGCATAACCGCTTTGCTATCGCGCCACACAACTTGACATTCCAGAACGCAGCCGAGCTGCTCTGACAAAAACGGGAAGCCTAAGCTTCCCGTTTCGAATCTGGAGCGGGAGAAGAGTCTCGAACTCTCGACCTCAACCTTGGCAAGGTTGCGCTCTACCAACTGAGCTACTCCCGCATGGTTTTTCAACCTGCTCTGCAGAACTTGGTAAGTACTTCTGTGTTCAGCAGAGCCCGCATTCTATACCGGTATTTTTTGAACCCGCAAGCCCTTGCTGTAAATTTTAGTGCGGCAAGGCGTCTGAAGACGCGCCGCCCGACGCAACTTCTGGCTTGGCGGCCTCCACCTTGACTGGCGTGGGCTCGTCCTCCGGCAAGGCCGGTGGCATCGATTCCAGCGCAATCTCCAGCACGCGTTCTATCCAACGCACCGGCACGATCTCAAGGTGGTTCTTGACGTTCTCGGGGATGTCCTGCAGGTCTTTGACGTTCTCTTCAGGGATCAGCACCGTCTTGATGCCACCACGGTGCGCCGCCAGCAGCTTTTCCTTCAAGCCGCCGATCGCGGTGATCTCACCCCGCAACGTGATCTCGCCGGTCATCGCCACGTCGGCACGCACCGGGATGTTGGTCAGCGCCGAGACGAAGGCGGTGGCCATCGCAGCACCTGCGCTGGGGCCGTCCTTGGGTGTGGCACCGTCGGGCACGTGGATGTGGATGTCGCGCTTCTCGAACATCTCGTCTTTGACACCCAGCCGGCGTGAGCGGCTGCGGATCACCGAACGCGCGGCCTCCACCGATTCCTTCATCACGTCGCCCAGCGAACCGGTGCGGATGATGTTGCCCTTGCCTGGCATCACCGCCGCCTCGATCGTCAACAGATCGCCGCCGACCTCGGTCCACGCCAGTCCGACCACCTGGCCGACCTGGTTCTTCTTCTCGGCGCGACCGTAGTCGAACTTGCGCACGCCCAGGAAGTCGTTCAGGTTCTCGTCGATGACGACCACTTTGCCGGTGACCTTCTTGAGCTGGATGCTCTTGACGGTCTTGCGGCAGATCTTCGAGATCTCGCGTTCCAGCGAGCGCACCCCGGCTTCCCGCGTGTAGTAACGGATGATCCCGCGGATCGCGGACTCGGTGATTTCCATCTCCTCGTCCTTGACGCCGTTGTTCTTGGCCTGCTTAGGGCACAGGTACTTCTGCGCAATGCTGACCTTCTCGTCCTCGGTGTAACCCGACAGGCGGATCACCTCCATCCGGTCGAGCAGCGCCGGCGGTATGTTCATGCTGTTGGACGTGGCAATGAACATCACATCCGACAGGTCGAAATCGACCTCGACGTAGTGGTCACTGAAGGTGTGGTTCTGCTCGGGGTCGAGCACTTCCAGCAGCGCCGATGACGGGTCGCCGCGGAAGTCCATGCCCAGCTTGTCGATCTCGTCGAGCAGGAACAGCGGGTTGCGCACGCCCACCTTGGTCAGGCTCTGCAGAACCTTGCCCGGCATGCTGCCGATGTAGGTGCGGCGGTGGCCACGGATCTCGGCCTCGTCGCGCACGCCACCGAGGGCCATGCGGACGAACTTGCGGCCGGTGGCGCGCGCCACGCTCTGGCCCAGCGAGGTCTTGCCCACGCCCGGGGGGCCGACCAAGCACAGGATCGGCGCCTTGACCTTGTCGACACGCTGCTGCACCGCGAGGTATTCGAGGATGCGTTCCTTGACCTTGTCGAGGCCGAAGTGGTCTTCGTTGAGCACCTCCTCGGCCAGCGGCAGGTCGTGCTTGACCTTGCTCTTCTTGGCCCAGGGCAGGCCGATCAGCGTGTCGATGAAGTTGCGCACCACCGTGGCTTCGGCGCTCATCGGCGACATCAGCTTGAGCTTCTTCAGCTCGCTGTCGGCCTTCTTGCGCGCCTCTTTCGACATCTTGGCGGCTTCGATCTTTTTCTCGAGCTCTTCGAGATCGGCGCCCTCCTCGCCATCGCCCAGTTCCTTCTGGATGGCCTTGACCTGCTCGTTGAGGTAGTACTCGCGCTGGCTCTTTTCCATCTGGCGCTTGACGCGGCCACGGATGCGCTTTTCCACCTGCAGGATGTCGACCTCGTGCTCGAGCAGCTCAAGCAGCTTCTCGAGCCGCTTGGCGACGATGAACAGGTCGAGCACCGACTGCTTGGCCTCGAGCTTGAGCGGCAGGTGGGCGGCGATGGTGTCGGCCAGGCGGCCCGGATCGTCGATGCCGGCGATGCTGGTAAGGATCTCGGGCGGGATCTTCTTGTTGAGCTTGACGTACTGGTCGAACTGCTGCGTCACCGCGCGACGCAGGGCCTCGACCTCGGGCGAGGGCTCGCCCACCGGCTGCACCGGCACCACCTCGGCGGTGAAATGCTCTTCGGTGTCGTGGATGGCCTTGGTCTCGGCGCGCTGCACGCCCTCGACCAACACCTTCACGGTGCCGTCGGGCAGCTTGAGCATCTGCAGGATGCTGGAGACGCAGCCGATCTCGAACATGTCCTCGGGCTTGGGCTCGTCCTTGCCGGCAGCCTTTTGCGCAACCAGCATGATCTGCCTGCCGGCTTCCATCGCGGCTTCCAGTGCCTTGATGGACTTGGGACGGCCGACGAACAAGGGGATGACCATGTGCGGAAACACGACCACGTCACGCAGCGGCAGCAGCGGCAGCGTGATCGGATCGGCGGGAAGTACGGGGTGGCCAGACATGGGAAACCTCTCTTTCTCAGACCGAGTTGGGGTCTGAGCAGGCGAATGCAAGGGCGGATGCGGGCGGGTGGCTTTCGCCACGCGGGGCGGGGACGAGCCGGGCGCCTGACGTGGTGGTCAGGCGCTCGCCTTCTGCTCGCGGTAGACCAGCAGGGGCTTGGCGCCCTCTTCGACAATGTGTTCGTCGATCACCACCTTGGCCACGCCGTCCATCGTCGGCAGGTCGAACATGGTGTCGATCAACGCGTTCTCCATGATCGAGCGCAGGCCGCGCGCGCCGGTCTTGCGCTTGAGGGCCTTGCGTGCGATGGCGGCCAGTGCCGACGGCCGGATCTCGAGCTCGACCCCGTCCATCGCGAACAGCTTCTGGTACTGCTTGGCCAGCGCATTGCGCGGTTCGGTCAGGATCTGGATCATCGCCGACTCGGTCAGTTCACCCAGCGTGGCGACCACCGGCAGGCGGCCGACCAGTTCGGGGATCAGGCCGAACTTGATCAGGTCTTCGGGTTCGGCTTCCTTGAAAATCTCGGCGGCGCGCTTCTCGGTCTTGCTGTGCACGCTGGCGCCGAAGCCGATGCCCGATTTCTCGGTGCGGTTCTGGATCACCTTTTCCAGCCCGTCGAAGGCGCCGCCACAGATGAACAGGATGTTGGTCGTGTCGATCTGCAGGAAGTCTTGGTTCGGGTGCTTGCGCCCGCCCTGCGGCGGCACGCTGGCCATCGTGCCTTCCACCAGCTTGAGCAGCGCCTGCTGCACGCCCTCGCCCGACACATCGCGGGTGATGCTGGGGTTGTCGGCCTTGCGGCTGATCTTGTCGATCTCGTCGATGTAGACGATGCCGCGCTGGGCGCGCTCGACGTCGTAGTTGCAGTTCTGCAGCAGCTTCTGGATGATGTTCTCGACGTCCTCGCCCACGTAGCCGGCTTCGGTCAGCGTGGTGGCGTCGGCGATCACGAAGGGCACGTTCAGCAGCTTGGCCAGGGTCTGCGCCAGCAGCGTCTTGCCCGAGCCGGTGGGGCCGATCAGCAGGATGTTGCTCTTGGTGAGCTCGACCTCTTCCTTGGCCGCGGCGCCGATGTGCTTGAGCCGCTTGTAGTGGTTGTACACCGCCACCGACAGCGTGCGCTTGGCCGACTCTTGTCCAATCACGTACTGGTCCAGCGTGGTCTTGATCTCCAGCGGCGCGGGCAGATCCGACTTGGGCGCCTTGGCCCCCGCACCGTCGGCCGGAGCCTCGTCGCGGATGATGTCGTTGCACAGTTCGATGCACTCGTCGCAGATGAACACCGACGGGCCAGCGATGAGTTTCTTCACCTCATGCTGGCTCTTGCCGCAGAAGCTGCAGTACAGGACTTTCTCGCCGGAGGCGCCCTTCTTGTCGGCCATGGATTTGAGTGTGCTGTGGAGGGCGGGTAAGTGAACGAAACAATGATAGATCAAAGCCCTGCGGCGGCCATGAGGCCCGCCGCGGGCGGTGCGGTTCAGGCACGCTTGGCAATCACCTGGTCGATCAGGCCGTAGGCCTTGGCCTCTTCGGGCGACATGTAGTAGTCACGCTCCATGTCGGCGGCGATCTTCTCGTAGGTCTGGCCGGTGCGATCGGCGTAGATGCGGTTGAGCTGCTCGCGGGTCTTGATGATCTCGCGCGCGGTGATCTCGATGTCGGTGGCCTGGCCCTGCGCACCGCCCGAGGGCTGGTGGATCATGATCTTGGCATTGGGCAGCGCGATGCGCTTGCCCGCGGCGCCGGCCATCAGCAGGAAGCTGCCCATGCTGGCGGCCATGCCCATGCACAGCGTGGAGACATCGGGCTTGATGAAGTTCATCGTGTCGTAGATCGACAGGCCGGCGCTGACGCTGCCGCCGGGCGAGTTGATGTACAGGAAGATGTCCTTGTCGGGGTTCTCGCTCTCGAGGAACAGCATCTGTGCCACCACCAGGTTGGCGGTCTGGTCGTTGACCGGGCCGACCAGGAACACGATTCGCTCGCGCAGCAGGCGGCTGTAGATGTCGTAAGCACGTTCGCCCCGGCCCGATGTCTCGATGACGATGGGCACCATGCCCAGGGCTTGCGTATCCATTGCGCTCATGAAGGTCCTCGAATGAAGTTCTGCGTCGATTATGGCCCCCGGAACGGGGGCTTGCAGGCGATGAAAAAAGGGGCGCAGACCGGTCAGTCATGCGCCCCCGGGCGACGGGCCCTGCGGCAGTCGGGCGCCACCCGGCGGGCGGCGCGCGCGGCCGTCAGGCCGTCATCAGGTCGTCGAAAGGCAGGGCCTTGTCGGTGATCTTGACCAGGCTCAGCACATGCTGGGTGACGTTGTTCTCGATCACCACCGCCTCGACCTCGGCCATGCGCTGGCGGTCGGACAGGTACCAGCGCATCACCTCGGCGGGCTTCTCGTAGCTTTGCGACAGCTCTTCGATGTGGGCCTGCAGCTGGTCGGGCTTGGCCTGCAGGTTGCTGCTGCGCACCAGCTCGGCCACCACCAGGCCCAGGCGCACGCGGCGCTCGGCCTGCGGCTGGAACAGCTCGGTGGGGATCGGCGCCTTGTCGGCGTCCTTGATGCCACGCTGCTTCAAATCTTCGCGGGCGCTGGCCACCAGGCGCTCGAGCTCGTTGTCGATCAGCGCCTTGGGCACGTCGAGCTCGGCCACCTTCACCAGCGCGTCCATCGCGGCAGCCTTGTTGCGCGCCAGCACGCGGAACTTGACCTCGCGCTCCAGATTCTTCTTGACGTCGGCGCGCAGCGCCTCGACCGTGCCGTCGGCGATGCCCAGCGACTTGACGAAGGGCTCGTCGAGCTCAGGCAGGTGCTGCGCCTCGATCTTCTTCATCGTCACCAGGAAGTCGGCTTCCTTGCCGGCCACGTCCTTGCCGTGGTAGTCCTCGGGGAACTGCAGCGGGAAGGTCTTGCTCTCGCCGACCTTCATGCCGCGCACGGCCTTGTCGAACTGTTCCAGCATCTGGCCTTCGCCGATGATGAACTGGAAGGCATCGGCCTTGCCGCCCGAGAAGGGCTCGCCGTCGATCTTGCCTTCGAAGTCGATGGTCACGCGGTCGGTCTCGGCAGCGCCTTCGACAGCCGGGCGCTGCGCGAAGGTGCGGCGCTGCTTGCGCAGGATGTCGACGGTGCGGTCGATGGCGGTATCGGTGACGTCGCTGGTCACGCGCTCGACGTCCACCGCCGACAGGTCGCCCAGCTTGACCTCGGGATAGATCTCGAAGGTGGCGTCGAAGGCCAGCTGGCCTTCGGGGGCTTCGTCCTTGGGCGTCACGCGCGGCGTGCCGGCCACGCGCAGCTGGGCCTCGTTGGCGGCGCTGGCGAAGGCTTGGCCGAGCTTGTCGTTCATGACCTCGTTCTGCACCGAGTAGCCATAGCGCTGGGCCACCACCGACAGCGGCACCTTGCCGGGGCGGAAGCCATCGGCCTTGACGGTGCGCGAGAGCTTCTTGAGCCGGGTCTCGATTTCGGCGTTGAGGTCGGTGGCCGGGATCAGCAGGGTGATGCGGCGTTCGAGCTTTTCGAGGGTTTCAACAGTGACAGCCATGGGGGGACTCACAGAAATAGTTGGAGCTGGTGCGGTGAGCGGGACTCGAACCCGCACGTCCTTGCGGACGTCAGGACCTAAACCTGGTGCGTCTACCAATTTCGCCACCACCGCGGGAAAGTCTCTCGCCTGCGGCCCGGGGCTACCCGGCCGTCAGCAGTCGTACCAGTAAACATCGATGGGCGCCGCCGTCCAATACCTTTACCGCCGGCACCCACCGGGCTTGTCCGGTGAACCGTCGATTCTAGCCGGGCGGCAGGGTGCCATGCGCGTGCACGGGCCGGCGCACGCGGAACCAGGCCGCATACATCGCCGGCAAAGCCAGCAGCGTGAGCGCCGTGGCGACGATCAGCCCGCCCATGATGGCCACCGCCATCGGCCCCCAGAACACGCTGCGCGACAGCGGGATCATCGCCAGCACCGCCGCCGCAGCCGTCAGCACGATCGGCCGGAAGCGCCGCACCGCCGCCTCGACGATGGCGTCCCAGGCCGGCAAGCCGCGGGCGCGGTCCTGCTCGATCTGGTCGATCAGGATCACCGAGTTGCGCATGATCATGCCCATCAGCGCGATCACGCCCAGCAGCGCGACGAAGCCGAACGGCCGGTTGAACAGCAGCAGCGCACCGGCCACCCCGGCGATGCCCAGCGGGCCGGTCAGGAACACCAGCATCGCCCGCGAGAAGCTGTGCAACTGCAGCATCAGCAGCGTGAAGATGATGAACAGCATGATCGGCACGCCGGCAACGATGGCGCCCTGCCCCTTGCTGCTCTCGGCCTGGGTGCCGGCGATGCGGATGTCGTAGCCGGGTGGCATCTGCTGCTTCAGCGCCGCCACCTGCGCAGCCACCGCCTGCGTGACGGTGGGGCCCTGCACGCCGTCGACCACGTCACCCTGCACGGTGATGGCGAACTGCCGGCCCTCGCGCCACAGCACGCCCGGCTCCCAGCCGAAGCCGATGCGCGCGATCTGCGTCAGCGGGATGCTGCGGCCGGTGCTGGTGGGCACGTAGGCGTTGGCGATGTCGGTGAGCACCGCGCGCTCGTCGGCCGGCTGGCGCAGCACGATGTCGATCAGCTTGTCGCCCTCGCGGTACTGGCCCACCGTGCTGCCACTGAGGCCGGCACGCGAGGTCTGCGCGATGGCCTGGCTGGTGACGCCCAGTGCACGCGCCTTGTCCTGGTCGACGTCCAGGCGCAGCACCTTGATCTGCTCGTTCCAGTTGTCGTTGACGCCGCGCATGCTGGGCTGCGCGCGCAGGATGGCCTTCAACTGATCGCCGTACTGGCGCACCAAGCCCACGTCGGCGCCCATCACCCGGAACTGCACCGGGTAGTCGACCGGCGGGCCGTTGGGCAGCACCTTCACCCGCGTGCGCGCCTCGGCAAATTCGGCAGCCAGCAACGCGGGCAACTGCTTGCGGATGCGCTCGCGCGCGGCCAGGTCCTTGGGCAGCAGGATGGCCTGGCTGGCGTTGGACTGCGGAAAGATCTGGTTGAGCGGCAGGTAGAAGCGCGGCACGCCGGCGCCGATCCAGGTGGTGACGCTCTCGAGGTCGGGCTCCTTCATCATCCGCGCCTCGAAGCGCCGCGCCAGCGCCTCGCTCTCGCGCTGGGTGCTGCCCTCGGGCAGCCACAGGTCGACCAGGATCTCGGGCCGGCTCGAATCGGGGAAGAACTGCTGCTGCACCTTGCCCAGCGCGAACACCCCAGCACCGAACAGCGCCACGGTCAGCGCCAGCGTGATCCAGCGGTGGCGCACGCAGGCGTTCACCAGCCGGCGAAAGCGGTTGTAGAACGGCGTGTCGAACAGTTCGTGCGCCTCGCCCTCGACCTTGGGCCGGGTGTGCAGCAGCCAGGCGCCCAGGTAAGGCACGAAGTACACCGAGACGAACCACGAGATGACCAGCGCGGCCGAGGTGACGGCGAAGATCGCGAAGGTGTATTCACCGGTCACCGACTGGGCGATGCCGATGGGCAGGAAGCCCGCCGCGGTGATCAGCGTGCCGGTGAGCATGGGCATCGAGGTCACCTCGTAGGCGAAGGTGGCTGCGCGCTGCTTGTCGTAGCCCTCCTCCATCTTGCGCACCATCATCTCCACCGCAATGATGGCGTCGTCGACCAGCAGGCCCAGCGCGATGATCAGCGAGCCCAGCGAGATCTTGTGCAGGCCCACGCCCCAATAGAACATGGCCACGAAGGTGATGGCCAGCACCAGCGGGATGGTGATGCCCACCACCATGCCGGGCCAGATGTCGATGCGCAAGGGTTTGGTGTGCAAGCCCAGGCTGATGAAGCTGACCGCCAGCACCACCGCCACCGCCTCGATCAGCACCTTGACGAATTCACCCACCGATTTCGACACCGCCGCCGGCTGGTCCTGCACCCGCGACAGCGTGATGCCCGCCGGCAACTCGGCCTGGATCGTGGCCACCCGGGCCTGCAAGGCCTGGCCCAGCGCGACGATGTCGCCGCCCTTGGCCATCGACACACCCAGCGCGATCACAGGCTGCCCCTGGTGGCGCACCTTCACCGCGGGTGGGTCGATGGTGGCGCGGCGGATGTCGGCGATGTCACCCAGCTGCAGCGTGGTGGCCGCGCCGGTGGCGGGATTGATCGCGCGGATCGGCAGGCGCCGCAGCTCGTCGACCGAGCGCAAAGCGCCGGCCACCCGCAGCTGCAGGTTCTGCGTGCCGGCGTCGAGCAGGCCGGCGCCCTCCACCGCGTTCTGCGCGGCCAGCTGGCCCAGCACCTGGTTCATGTCCAGGCCCAGCTGGGCCAACCGTTTCTGCGACACCTCGACGAAGATCTTCTCGGGCTGCACGCCGAACAGCTCGACCTTGGCCACGTCGGGCACCCGCAGCAGCTGCGAGCGCAGGCTCTCGGCCATCACGCGCAGTTCCTCGTCGCTGAAGCCGTCGGCCGACAACGCGAAGATCGAGCCGTAGACATCGCCGAAGTCGTCGTTGAACACCGGCCCCACCACCCCTTGCGGCAGTGTGTGGCGCATGTCGCCGATCTTCTTGCGCACCTGGTACCAGGTGGCTGGCACGTCCTTGGGCGGCGTGCTGTCCTTGAGCTCCAGCAAGGTGAGCGATTCACCGGGCTTGGTGTAGCTGCGGATCACGTCGGCGTTGGGCGCCTCCTGCAGTGTGCGCTCGAGCTTGTCGGTGACCAGCTCGGCCATCTGCTGCGCGGTGGCGCCGGGCCAGAAGGCCTGCACCACCATCACCCGGAAGGTGAACGGTGGGTCCTCGTCCTGGCCCAGCTGGAAGTAGGCGGCCACGCCCAGCACCAGCAGCACCACCATCAGGTAGCGGGTGAGCGCGGGATGCTCCAGCGCCCAGCGCGAGATGTTGAAGCGCGACGGCGTGTCGCCCGGGGTCGGGTGCGGGTTCATCGCGGGCGGCCCTCAGCGCGATGCGGCCTGGGAGCCGGCCGCAGCGCTGGGCGCGGCGGCGGACGCGGCAGGCACGGTGGGCACTGCGGGCGCGGCCCCCGGCTCGAGGTACCAGCGCACCTTCTGCCCCGGCGTCAGCGCGTGCACGCCCGCCGTCACCACCACCTGCCCGGGCGCCAGGCCGCCGGCCACCACCACCAGGTTGCCGTCGGCACCGGCCACCGCGATCGGCTGCGGACGCACCGCCATCGTGGCACGGTCCACCAGCCAGACCGTCGATTGCCCGCCTTGCTCGAACACCGCTGCCAGCGGCAGCTTGATGACCCCGGCCACGGTGGGCGCATCGATCAGCACGGTGGCGGTCTGGCCCAGCCGCAGCGCGGTGGCGCCGATGTCGGCCTTGACCAGGAAGGTGCGGGTCATCGGATCGGCGGCGGCCGCGACTTCACGCACGGTGGCGGGCAGCAAACGGCGATCGTCACCCCAGGCCCGCAGCCTCAGTGCGCCGGGCTGGCCCAGCAGGGCGCGCAGCGCACTCGCGCGGTCTTCGGGCACGCTGAACACCGCATCGCGCGGGCCGTCGTGCGCCAGGCGCAGCACCGGCGTGCCGGCCGCCAGCACCGCGCCGGGCTCGGCGTCCACCGCGGTGACGATGCCCGATGCATCGGCCACCAGCACCGCGTAGCCGGCCTGGTTGGCCTGCACGCCGGCCTGCGCGGCGGCCTGCTCGGCCTGGCTGCGCGCAGCCTTCAGCGCGGTCTCGCGGCGCTCGAGTTCTAGGCCGCTGATGAAGCCCTGCTCGCGCAGCTCCTTGTAGCGCTTGAACTCGGCCTCGCTCAACGCCAGCTGCGCCAACGCGGCGTTGACGGCGGCGCGCGCCGCATCCTGGCCCAACCGCAGATCACTGGCGTCGATCTGCGCCAGTGGCTGGCCGGCCTTGACCAGATCGCCCACGTTCACCCGGCGCTGCACCAGCTTGCCGCCGACACGAAAGCTCAGGCGCGACTCGATGCGCGCCCGCACCTCGGCGGCATATTCGTGCTGCAGCGCGGTGCTGCCGGCCTGCACGGTGATCGTGCGCACGGCGCGCACCGGCTCGACGACGGGCGCGCCATCCTTGCAGGCAAACAGCAAGGGCATCAAGAACAACGGCAGCAGCAGATGGCGCATGGGAGGGGGGCTTGGTGGCGGCTTGATGGGTTCAAGCACGCAGGTTCTTTAATGACTGACTGGTCAGTAATATAGAAGCGGCACCCCGGGCTGTCAAACGGCGGCGGGTCGGACTGTGGCGCAATCCGCCATCCGGCCGCCACCCAGACCCGGCCGTCTGCAAGCCTGCACCGACAATCGCCGCCGTGAGCGTTGACCACTACGAGAACTTTCCCGTCGCCAGCCTGCTGTGCCCGCCGTTCATGCGCGCCGGCGTGACCGCGATCTACCACTTCGCGCGCGCCGCCGATGACCTGGCCGACGAGGGCGACTCGCCGCCGCAGCAGCGCCGGCGTTGCCTGCAGTTGTTCCGCCAGTCGCTCGACGCGGTGCTGGCGGGCCGCCCGCCCGATCCGCTCTGGCCCGGCCTGTTCGAGCCGTTGGCGGCCGCGATCACCCGCCACCAACTGCCACCGCAACTGCTGCACGACCTGCTCGACGCCTTCGAGCAGGACACCGGCAACCCGCGTTATGCCGACCGCGCCGAGTTGCTGGATTACTGCCGCCGCTCGGCCAACCCGATCGGCCGGCTGATGCTGCAGATGGCCGGCGTGCACGGCGCCGAGGCACTGGCACGGTCGGACGCGATCTGCACCGCGCTGCAGCTGATCAATTTCTGGCAAGACCCCAGCGTCGACCTGCCGCGTGGCCGCCACTACGTGCCCGAGGCCGACGCCCGTGCCCACGGGCTGACCCTGGACGATCTGGAACGCCCCATCGACACGCCGGCCAGCCAGGCACTGCTGCGTGACCTGTGCCATTGGGCCGCGGCGCTGATGACCAAGGGCGCGCCACTGGCCTGCCAGGTGCCGGGGCGGCTGGGCTGGGAATTGCGGCTGGTGGTGCAAGGCGGCTTGCGCATCCTTGAGAGAATCGCGGCCATGCAGTACCGCACCCTCCAACAACGCCCCCAGCTGGGCCCGCTCGACCTGCCCGTGATGCTGTGGCGCGCAATGCGCATGCGCCCCGGTCGGCCCACGCCGGGTTTCGGCTTGCGCTGATCGCCCCACCCATGACACCGCAGCAATACGTGCAGGACAAGGCCGCGGGCAGCGGGTCGTCGTTCTATTACGCCTTCCTCTTTCTGCCACCACCGCGGCGTGCCGCGATCACCGCGTTCTACGCCTTCTGCCGCGAGGTGGACGACGTGGTCGATGAACTGCGCGATACCAGCGTGGCCGCCACCAAGCTGGCCTGGTGGCAGCAGGAGGTGGGGCGGGCGTTCAGCGGCCAGGCCACGCACCCGGTGATGCAGGCGCTGATGCCGCACACGGCCGCCTACGGCATCACCGGCGAGCACCTGCTGGCGGTGATCGAAGGCTGCCGCATGGACCTGGATCAGACGCGCTACCTCGACCTGCCCGGCCTGCAGCGCTATTGCCACCTGGTGGCCGGCGTGGTGGGTGAGGTGGCGGCGCGCATCTTTGGCCATACCGACCCGCAAACGATCCATTACGCCCACCGGCTGGGCCGGGCGCTGCAGCTGACCAACATCATCCGCGACGTGGGCGACGATGCCCGCCGCGGCCGCATCTACCTGCCGATGTCGGAACTGCAGCGCTTCGACGTCAAGGCGCACGAACTGCTCAAGCGCGAGGCGCCCTGGGGCTACAGCGATCGCTTCACCGCGCTGATGCGCTTCCAGGCCGAGCGCGCCCATGCCACCTACGACAAAGCGCTGGCGCTGCTGCCCGAGGCCGACCGCCAGGCGCAGAAACCCGGCCTGATGATGGCCAACATCTACCGCAGCCTGCTGCGCGAGATCGAGGCCGACGGCTTCCAGGTGCTGCACCAGCGCACCTCGCTGACGCCGATCCGCAAACTGTGGATCGCGCTGATGACGCACTGGCGCGGCCGGTGACATCGGCCGCGCCACAGACAACGTTTTCGCGGTCGGTGAGCGCCATGACGCCGAAGCCGCGCATCGCGGTGATCGGCGCCGGCTGGGCCGGGCTGGCAGCGGCGGTGCGCTCCGTGCAGCGTGGTGCCGAGGTCACGCTGATCGAAATGGCCCGAGAACCCGGCGGCCGGGCGCGCCGCACGACCACCTCGGCCGGCCACTTCGACAACGGCCAGCACATCCTGATCGGCGCCTACACCGCCACGTTGGCGTTGATGCGCAGCGTGGGCGCCGACCCGGATCGCCTGCTGCTGCGCCGTCCGCTGGCGCTGGTCGACCCGGCGGGCCGCGGCCTGCGCCTGCCGCCCGGTGCGCCGGTGCCGGCCTTCCTGCGGGGCGTGATCGGCGCCCGGCACTGGCGCTGGCGCGATCGGCTGGCGCTGGCTGCGGCGGCCGGCGGTTGGTGGCGGCGCGGCTTCGTCTGCGATCCGGCGTGGTCGGTGCTGCAGCTCT
>MESD01000011.1 GCA_001770815.1 Burkholderiales bacterium RIFCSPHIGHO2_12_FULL_69_20 | reverse complement strand
TGCACCGCCCAGGGCCCCAGCCGCTCGGCCTGCTCGGCATGGCGGGCCTCGTTGGGATAGATGTGCTCGTCCATGAAGTCGCTCAGGCAACGTTGCAGGGCTTGCACCTTGGGGGTGGGCTCGAAGGACATGGCGGCTCCGGGGGTCACGCCGCAAACGCGGCAAGGGTGGGCTGCAGGTTGGCAGGATGACAGTGTCCGGCGTCGTGCTGCGGCGGTCTGTCGCCGCTGCGTCGCTGGCCGTGCAATACAGCCGTTCTTGCGTATTCCGGATAAACAGCTTAGAATTTGTAAATTCACAATACTTGCTTTGATTTGTATGGCCGATGCTCACCTCTTTGCGGTCCGCAGCGCCGATCAGCTGCCCGGCCTGCTGCAGGGCTTTCGCAAGGCCGCCGGCCTGACGCAGGCGCAGGTGGCCACGCGCCTGGGCGTGACGCAGCAGACGCTGTCGGCGCTGGAGCGCAACGCCAGCAGCGTCAGTGCCGCGCGCCTGATGAAACTGCTGGCCGTCCTGGGTGTCGAGCTGGTGCTGCACCAGCCGGGCGGTGGTGCCGACGCCGGTGCCGGCACCGCGCCGGCCGCACCACCGCCGCAGTGGTAGGCCATGGGGCGTCGCTCGCACACCCGCCGCCTGGCGCTGTGGATGAACGGCGAAGCTGTCGGCACCTGGCAGGTGTCGCCGCAAGGCGATGAACTGCACTACGACGAGCGCTGGCTGGTCTCGGCACAGGCCCGGCCGCTGTCGCTGTCGCTGCCGTTCACACCGGGCAACCGGCCGCACCGCGGCGCGGCGGTGCGGGCCTACTTCGACAACCTGCTGCCCGACAGCCAGGCCATGCGCGACCGGCTGGCCCGGCGCTTTCGCACCGCGACGGCCGAGGCCTTCGACCTGCTGGCCGAGATCGGCCGCGATTGTGTCGGCGCGCTGCAGATCCTGCCCGACGGGGCCGCGCCCGGCGAGGTGCGTGGCATCGACGCCGAGCCGCTGGACGAGGCCGGCGTGGCCCGGCTGCTGAAGGCGAGCCTGGCGCCCACGCCGCTGGGCGGTGGTGCGGCCGATGCTGCGGACACCGACGACTTCCGCATCTCGATCGCCGGCGCGCAGGAGAAAACCGCGCTGCTGTGGCACCAGGGCCAGTGGTGGCGCCCGCGCGGCGCCACGCCCACCACGCACATCCTGAAGCTGCCGCTGGGCCTGGTGGGCAACATGAAACTCGACCTGAATCAGTCGGTCGAGAACGAATG
This sequence comes from Burkholderiales bacterium RIFCSPHIGHO2_12_FULL_69_20, assembly GCA_001770815.1. Classification (GTDB taxonomy): domain Bacteria; phylum Pseudomonadota; class Gammaproteobacteria; order Burkholderiales; family Burkholderiaceae_C; genus Pseudaquabacterium. The sequence goes on along the minus strand of MESD01000011.1, from coordinate 10,555 downwards.
GCTCAGCGCCCAGCTGCTGCAGGCCTTTGGCCTGCCGGTGGCGCGCTGCCATCCGCTGGTCTTCGAAGGCCAGCGTGTGCTGGGTGTCGAGCGCTTCGACCGGCGCTGGTCTGCCGACGGCCGCTGGCTGCTGCGCCTGCCGCAAGAAGACCTGTGCCAGGCCACCGGCACGCCCGCGCATGCCAAGTACGAGGCCGATGGCGGGCCGGGCATGGCCCGCATCCTCGACGTTCTGAATGCCTCGTCGCGCCGCGTCATCGACCGTGCGAATTTCTTCCGCACCCAGCTGCTGTTCTGGATGCTGTGCGCGCCCGACGGCCATGCCAAGAACTTCAGCCTGGCGCTGCAGGCCGGTGGCGGTTTTTCGATGACGCCGCTGTACGACGTGATGTCGGCCTACCCGGTGCTGGGCGCGGGGCCCGGGCGCCTGTCGGCCCACCGGGTGAAGCTGGCGATGGCGCTGCGCACCCGCAACCCGCACTGGAAGATGCGCGACATCCAGCGCCGCCACTGGGTGGAGGTTGGGCGCCGCCATGGCATCGTCACCGTCGACGGCGAAGCGGTCGAGGCAATCATCGACGATGTCGTGGTGCGAACACCCGGGGTGGTGACCACGGTGGCGTCGCAGCTGCCGGCCGGCTTTCCGGCGCAACTGGCCGATGCCGTGTTCAGCGGCTTGCGCGCGGCGGCACGCCGGCTCGACGCCGCCGGCCGGCCCTGAATCAGGCCACCAACCACTGCCGCACCTCGGCCTGCGTCGGGATGCGGCCGCTGCAGACCAGTTGCTCGTCGATCACCAGGCCCGGCGTGCTCAGCAGGTCGTAGGCCATGATGGCCTGCAGGTCGGTCACTTTGACGAACTCGGCCTCGATGCCGGCACCGGCCGCGGCCGCGCGGGCCACGGCCTCCAGCTTCTTGCAGTTGGCACAGCCCGATCCGAGGATCTTGACGTTTTTCATCGACGTACTCCAGGTCAGTGAGGGTCAGGCGTGGTGCGGCGTCGACCGGCCTGCCAGCAAGCGGTTGAGCAAGAACACCAGCGCACCGACGAAGACGGCCAGCCCGATCAGCACGCCCATGCGGTGGGCACCGTCGACCCAGGCGCCGTAGGTCAGACCGGCCACGATGCTGAACACGGCCACCAGGCCGACGTAGGTGAAGGTCTTGGGCCGGCCGATCACCGCGGCCACCATCAGGATGCTCTGCAGGCTCAGCTCGGGGTCGGCCATCAGGTAGGCCAGCAGCGGGCCGCGGTGCATGCCCAGGTCGAGGAACATGCGCGCCACCGGCACCTCCACCAGCGTGGGGAAGTACATGAACACGCCGAAGGCCACGGCCACCACGTTGCCCATCAGATCGTTGCGGCCGGCCAGGCGCTGTATCCATTCGGGCTGGATCAGCTGCCGTGCCACCCCCACCACGAACACGCCCACCACCAGCAGCACGAAGATCTGCTTGACGAAGCGCCACGCCTCCCACAACCAGGCGCGCCAGGCGTCGGGCGCCAGCCGGCGCGCCTGGTGCAGCACCGCCCACAGCGCCGCGCCCACCGCCAGCGCGCGGCCGGTGAGCATCACCTCCAGCCCGTCGGCGCGTGGTGTCAGGCGCAATGCCGCGAACAGCAACGTGGCGGCGGCTAGCCCCAACGCGATCCAGGTCCAGCGGTTGGCGCCTTCGACGATGTTCTCCAGCCCCTTCCAGGCCGTCAGACCGATCAGCAGCAGCAGCACGATCAGCAGCGAGCCCTGCACGCTGACGCCTTCTTCACCCTTGGCCGCGTCGAACGGCACCCACTGCGCCAGCGTGGCCTGCCAGGCCTCGGCCCCGGGCAGCGGCACGGTGAGGGTGGCGACGCCGGCCGCCAGCCACGGCGCCTTCAATGTGCCGGCGATCAGCACCGCCACCAACGACAGCAGCACCCCGGTGGCCGCCGGGCCGATCTGCGCCTGCTGTGCAAACAACGCATCGGTCTGCGCATCGTGGCGGGCGTCGTCGCGCCAGAAGACCACCGCCATCAGCAGGCCGATGCTGACGCCGAACAGCAGGCACAGCACAAAGCGCGCCAGGGCGAATTCAGCCCCCAGGATGCTGCCGGTGTAGGCCAATGCCAGGACATTGCCCGCCGGCGCAAAGAACAGGAAGGTGATGGCCGGCCCCAGCCCGGCGCCCTTCTTGTAGATGCCCGCGAACAGCGGCACGATGGTGCACGAGCACACCGCCAGCAGCGAGCCGGCCGCTGCAGCCGCCGGGTAGGACACCCGATAGCGCGCGTTGCGGCCCAGCCAGCGCGTGATGCTGGCCTTGGGGATCAGCGCGGCCATCGCGCCGGCAATGAAAAACGCCGGCAGCAGGCACAGCAGCACATGCGCCGCCAAGTACGCGGCCAGGTTGCCGGCACCACCATTCATCAGCCGCAGGAAGGTGTCCATGGCATCGACGCGTGCGCATGAAATGCAACATCGCAAGGCCATCAGACCAGACTGCTGCCGGCAGCGCGTTGACGGTGCTCAAGCGTTGGCTGGCAGCGGCGGGCCAGTTGCCCGAGCACCGCCGAGACGTCGGCGCGGCCGCGATCGCGGTGGCCAGTTCATCGATCATGGCCGACCTTCACGTTGCACCCGCCCATCGCGGGCCCGTGTCACTCGAAGTGGATCTCGAGGCCGGGCAAGACCGCGTCGAACCGCGCTTGCCAGTGCTCACCGGGCCGCACCGGCCAGGCATCGGTCCAGGTGCCGGTGGTGACGATGTCGCCCGCGGCCACATCGGTGGCGCCCGGGCAGGCACGCAGCTCGGTGAGGAAGTGCAGCAGCGCGGACAGCGGGCTGTCGAGCACGTCGGCACCGCGGCCTTCTTCGACCCGGCGGCCGTTCTGGTGCAGCCCGACACGCGCAGCGGCCAGCAGGTGATGGAGCTGGCCGGCGTTTTGCGCCAGCGCCGCGATCGGGGTCTTGCGCCCGACCAGCAGGCGGGCATGCAGGCCGCTGTCGGCCACCGTCTGCGGCGCGACGAAGGTCCAGTCGGGCTGGTGCGACTGCACGATCTCGAAGCCGGGTGCCACCCAGTCCAGCGCGTCGAACAGGTCGTCCAGGCCGGCATCGGCAGGGGGTCTGGCCTTGAAGCCGAACACCACCTCCGGCTCCAGCCGGGGCTGGCAGGTGCGGGCCAGCGAGACGCTGCCCACGCCGTCGCAGGTGACGATGCTGGTGTTCCACATCGAGCCCCAGATCGGCGCAAACACGTTGTACCGCGGCCAGATCGTGCGGTTGGTGAAACCGATCTTGTAACCACGCGGCAGCTCGCCGCGCGCCACGCGCAGCGCCCGCACCGCCAGCGCGCACTGGTAGGCCGATCCAAGGTCGTCGAACCCGGCACCGGCCCCCGCCGGCCAGGGCTCGCCGCTGTCGATGTGGTGCAGCAGGTCCTGGGGAGTCATGGTCGAGCCGATCGAGGGTTTCAGGGGGCTTCAAAGTCTATCGGACGCCTTCATCGCGCCCACGACATCAAGGCATTGACGCAATGCCGAGCGCATCCACCCATGCTCACGTACCACCCTCACGTACCATCCTCAAAACCGCGCCGATATACCTTATGTAAACTCGCGACAGCGAGGCAGGCTTGACGCACGACCCGCCTGCTCAACCCGCCGCGCCCGCCTCGGCCGACGTCAGCAGGAAGTGCCCACGCGCCACCGCGATCGGGTAGTCGGGTGCGCGCTGCCAGCAGCGCACCTGCACCAGGGCCACGCGCGCGCCCTGCCGCACCACCTCGCAGGCGGCAAAGGTTTCTTCGGGCCGGCCGGCACGCAGGTAGTCGATCGAGAAGTCGATGCCCTTGGGGAACTTGGTGCCGCCCAGCGTGCGGATCAGGTGCAGGATGGCCGCCGTCTCGGCGAACCCGGCGATCACGCCCCCATGCAGCGCCGGCAGGTGCGGGTTGCCGATCAGCTTGTCCTGGTAAGGCAGCCGGAACAGTGGCTGGCCGTCGATGACCGCCTCGCGGATGCCCAGGTACTCCACATAAGGAATCGGATGGCCAGCCAGCACCGGCTCGCTGGCGACCGGCGGCTTCCAGCCGCCCGCGGCCTCCTCCGGCGCGGTGGCGGGCACCGCCTCGTCGGCGGCCTGTGCGGCCGCTGGCGGCGCCGGATCGGTCGGCCCCTGCGAGACCCGGCGTGTGCCCGCCGGCGTCGAGAGCATGAACGAGGCCTGCGCCACCGCCACCGGCTGGTCGCGGTCGGCCTGCCAGACCTCGCCACGCACGAAGGCCACGTTGCGGGTGATGCGGTAGCAGTGCGCGTCGCAATTCAGCGCGTGCCCGGGGCCGGCGGCACGCAGGTAGTCCATGCGCAGGTCCAGCGTGGCATAGGGTGCGCGCTGGCTCATCGCCGCGCCCACCGCCAGCCCGCAGGCCGAGTCGGCCAGCACGGTCAGGGCACCGGGGTGCAGCAGCCCACGCTGCGGATCACCAACCCACTCGGGCCGGGCCGGCATGCTCATCGAGCCACGCGCCTGTTCGACGGCGGTGATGCGCGCACCGATGTCACGCATGTGCGGCGTGCGCGACACGAACTTGCGGTTCAATTCATCCAGGAGTTCACTCATCCCGCGATGGTACCGGCGCTCGTACCAGCGCTCGTACCGGCACCGGCCCCGACAGGCCGGCCGGCAACAGCCTCAGCCCGGCGCGGCCGGCTGGCCCGGCACCCGGGTCTCGAAGTCGCTGGCGTCGTGGCGCTCGGGCAGCTGGCTGGCCGGGTCACCCCAGGTGCGGTTGACTTGGCGGCCGCGCTGCACCGCGGGGCGCTGGGCGATCGCGCCGGCCCAACGCTGCACATGAGCGTACGTCTGCACCTGCAGGAATTCACCGGCTTCGTACAGCTGGCCCTTGGCCAGCGCGCCGTACCAGGGCCACACCGCCATGTCGGCGATGGTGTAGTCGTTGCCCGCCAGGTAGGGGCTTTCGGCCAGGCGCCGGTCCAGCACGTCGAGCTGGCGCTTGGCCTCCATCGCGAAGCGGTCGATGGCGTATTCGATCTTGGTCGGCGCATAGGCGTAGAAGTGGCCGAAACCGCCGCCCAGGTAGGGCGCGCTGCCCATCTGCCAGAACAGCCACGACAGGCATTCGGCCCGCGCCGCGGGCGCGGTCGGCAGGAAGGCGCCGAATTTCTCGGCCAGGTAGACGAGGATGGCGCCGGATTCGAACACGCGGATCGGTGCCGGCCCGCTGCGGTCCATCAGCGCCGGGATCTTGGAGTTCGGGTTCACCGCCACGAAGCCGCTGCCGAACTGGTCGCCCTCGCCGATGCGGATCAGCCAGGCGTCGTACTCGGCACCGGCATGGCCCAGCGCCAGCAGTTCTTCCAGCATCACCGTGACCTTCACGCCGTTGGGCGTGGCCAGTGAATACAGCTGCAGCGGGTGGCGCCCCACCGGCAGGTCCTTGTCGTGGGTGGGCCCGGCGATGGGGCGGTTGATGCTGGCAAAGCGGCCGCCGTTGCCCGGCGTCCAGGTCCAGACCGGGGGTGGCGTGTAGGCGGTTGAATCACTCATGTGGCGGGCTCCAGGTGGGTGGCTGGCGCCGGTGCCGGCCGCGCAGCTATTGAGGCCGGCCACTGTACGGGATCGGGCGCCACGCGCCTGACTGTGGGGCGATCCAGTGGGGCGATCCAGCGCGGCAAATCAGCGCTTGGCGTGCCGGGCCGGTCGATCCCCCGGCGCCACGCGGGCGGGTCGCTCACGCGCAAGGTCGGCCTGATCGAGCCACATCAGCGCGTCCACATACGACACGAAGCGGTGCAGGTAGGCCGGCGCCACCTCGCGCATCGCCTGCAGTGCGCGCAGCACCAGCCGATGCGAGTTCAACGGGCCGGCGTTGCCCGGCGCCTTCGCCATGGACCGCGTCATCTGCTGATCGATGCGCAGCTGCGACCAGGTGCTTCTGAAGTGCCGCAGCGCCCGAAGTTCGGCCGGTGTGCCGACCGCGGCCGAGCCCTCGCCGGCCGAACCGGTGGGGCCGCCTTCGGCCGCGTTGCGGTCGATGTCGCGCACCAGATCGGCCAGCGGCGCGCAGCGCTGGCGCGCCTGCAGCGTGGCGGCGAGTTGGCGCAGGCCGGACAGGTCAGCGTCGGCCAGCAGCCGATGGACCTGCTCGGCAGCGCCCGGAAAGTCGTCGATCAAGCATTGGCCGACCTCGTCGGCCTCGGCACGCGCGCGAGCCAGCTGCGCGTCGCAGGCCGTCAGCCACCCGGCCAGCTTGCCGTCGAGCAAGCGCCGCACGTCGCCCGCGTGGGCTGCGGCGCGCCGGGCCATCGCTTCGATGAGCCGAAACCGCACGGGATCGAGCCGCTGCGCACCGCGTGCGCGCAGCGCCGCCAGCGTGGCGCTGACATCGGTGCCCGGCGCCTGGGCTGCATCCGGCGATGCGCTGGCCCCGTCGCGGGGCCGGACGTCACTCACGGCGCTGGCCCGCCCCGTTCGACGCCTTCGGCACCGGTGCCATTTCCACCCGCCGGTTCTTCGATCGTCCCTGCGCATCGGCGTTGGACGCCACCGGTTGCTCGGGGCCGAACGCCGCCGCAAAGACCGACGATGACGGGATGCCCTCGTCGATCAGCGCGCGGGTCACCGTCAAGGCGCGCTGGGCCGACAGCTCCCAGTTGTCGGCGAACTGCCGGTTGTTGTCACGCACCAGCCGGTCGTCGGTGAAGCCGCTGACCATCAGCATCTCGTCACGGGCGCTGAGGTAGGCCGCCAGCGGTGCCACCAGGCTCTTCAGCAGTTGTCGGCCCTCGGGCTGCAACTGGTCCGAGCCCAACGGGAACAGCACGCTGCCACTGATGCCGATGCGCCCGTTGTTCAGCGTCACCCGGCCCGTGGCCAGCGGCACCGCCAGGGCCTTCTCCAGCGCCATGCGCCGCTGCTCCTCGACCTGCCGGCGCTGCACCTCGGTCTGCAGGCTGGTGGCCAGTTCGAGCTGCACGCCGATCACGCAGACCAGCATCAGCACGAAGGCCCCCAGCAGGCCCGACATCAGATCGCCGAAGACGGCCCAGACCGGCGCGGTCTGCTCGATGCCGGCATCGGCCTCGTCCATCAAGCCGCCACGCCCACCGCTGGCGCCTGCCGCTGCGCCAGCTGCTGCAGGTCGTCGACGATCTGCCGCTGCGACATGATGCTCAGGTCGATGATCTCGCGCGCCTGCGCCACGTAGTAGGCCAACTGCTCGTCACTGCGCGCGGTGGACTTGCCCAGCGCCGCCTCGATGCGCTGCAGATGCGCCACCAGCGCGTCACTCGACGCACCAAACAGCCCGACGGCATGGCCGAAGGCCTCGCCCAGGCTGGCCACCTCGACGGCGCTGCCGGTGATCTGCGTGGCGGCGTCGGTCATCCTGGCCGACTCGGCGGCGATGCGCTCGCTGAACTGCGCGCCCACCCGTTGCAGCAGGGCCGCCGACGAGGCCACCAGCGCGTCGATCGCGCCACGCTGCCCGGTGGCCGCGTGGTTGACCGCGTCGAGCAAGGTGCCCAGCGTCGCCATGATGCGGCTGCGCTCCTCCAGCTGCGTATTGTCCTGCGCCAGGCTGTCTGAGAGCCGCTGCCGCAACAGGCCCATCACTTCGGCCGCGGCGCGCGGCGCTTCCGACGCGGCCTGCATCAGCGTGGACATCTCGGTGATGGTCTGCCGGGCATGCGCCTGCGCCTGCTGCTGCACCTCGCGGGCCGTCTGTTCCAGCGTCTTGCAGATCTGTTCCTGTTGGGCCAGCGTCATCGCGCCGGCCTGCTGCCATTCACGCTGCAGCGAGGCCGCCATGGCCTCGACCGTCTGGGTCAGCGCGGCCAGCCGCTGCTGGTCCTGGCCCGCCAGCTCGGCTTGCCGCTGCTGGTGCCGGCTGGCCAGCTCAGCCTGCCGCTGCTGGTATTGGCTTGCCAGATCGGCTTGCCAATCGGCCCGCGCCCGATCGACCGACGCCAGCAGCGATGCCGACCCCTGCGTGAAGGTCTGCACGATGCCCGAGGTCGTGGCCTTCAGCTCGCCCTGCACCGCAAGATGAGCGTCCGCCACCGACGACAGCAGCGCGGCCGAGGTCTGCCCGAAGCGGTCGTTGAAGGCCGCCAGCGACGCCTGCAAGCCGGTGCTCAGGTCCTCGCTGCTGCGCTGATGCCGCGCCTGGGCGGCGGTCCAGGCCGCCGACACCGTGTCGACCGTGGCGCCGAAGCGCTCGGACAGCCCATCGAGCTGCGACTGCACCGTGTCAGCCATCCGGGCGTGCAGGCGCGTGGTCTCGTGCGTGATGCCGGCCATCGTGGCTTCGACCACGGGCTGGATCGTCGCACCGGCCGCTTGGGCGCTGGCCGTCAGGCTGTCGCGCAGCGACTGGTCGACCGACGCCGCCAGATCGGTGTAGACGGCCTGGGCGCTGCGATGGAAGCCTTCCTGGCCGGCCAGCAGCTGCGCGTTCAGCGCCTGGCTCTGGCGCTCCATCTGCGCCATCATGGCCTGCAGGCGATCGACCACCACGGGCATGGCCTGCGCCTGCGCCTGCAGCGTCTCGAGCATGGCCTGGCGCTGGTGGGTGCGCGAAAAGTGGTGAAAGTCGGTGGCGATGCGGGTGTCCAGCATCTGCGTCGCTACCAGGCGCTCGCGGCGGCACAGGGCCGACAGCAGGCCCAGCATGGCCGACGCGGCCACCCCCGCCACCGAGGTGCCGAACGCCAGCCCCAAACCCCGCACCGGAGCGGCCAGCGCCGCGCGGATGGTCGGCAGGTCGGTGGTGCTTTCCAGCGCCATCACCGCGCCGTTGAGCGTGACCACCATGCCCAGAAAGGTGCCCAGCATGCCCAGCAGCACGAGCAGGCCCACCAGATAAGGTGTCATGGCCGGCCCGGGCAGCCCGATCCGTTCACCGTCGATGCGCAGGCGCACCGGGTTCTGCAACGGCGCGGGCACGGTCCGCAGCCAGTCGGCCAGCGTCGGCAGCGGCGCCGGAAGGGCCGCCAGCGCTGCAGCCAGGTTGGACGTGGCCTGGTGGAAGCGGCGCAGTTCCAGCGCGCCCATCAGGTAGACCGTGCCGATCAGCGCGGTCATCGACAACGCCAGTGGATGCGAGCCGGCATAGCCCCATCCCACCCAGGCGATCGCGGCCAGACCCAAGCCAAAGACAACCCCGCCGAGCACCCTGTTCATGACCGCCTTGCCGCCTCATCGCCCTTGGCGCTCATCAACACGTCCACCATGGCCTCGATCGGCTGCAACCGAAGCGCCAATTCAGCCAACAGCACTGCTTGCATGTGTTCCAGAAACTCGGCCACACCGTCGGCCGAACCCTCGGGCTGCGCCTGGCGCAAGCGCACGAAGTGCCTTTCCAGCAACCCGGGCACCTTGGCCAGCAGATGGCCTTCACGCGCCGCCAGGGCATCGTCCATCGCCGCGTCCAGGGCGGCCAGCCGCTGCAGGCTCGGGGAGGCCTTGGCCAGCGCCGCGCGCACCTGGGCCCTCAGGGCACCGAGCCGCGTCGTCATCGCGCGCTGATGCGCCAGGTAGGCACGGCGACAGGTCGGAAAATCGGTCGCGCTGTGCAACGGGCCAGTCTTGCCCACCGCGAACAAGCCCTCGGCGGCAATCGCCTTGGCCAGGCCGGCGCGAGTGCGCGCGCACTCGTTGGCGATGGCCTCGGCCGACGCTGGCGTGCCGGATTCAGCAACTGCCCCGGCCGCCGACGGCACGCCGTTGAGCGCCGCCGAGAGGGTGATCGCATCGGTCCAATCCAGCCACAGGCCCAATCGCTCGGCCAGGGTCTGGTTCGAGGGCGCGCCAACGGCCACAGCGCCATCGGCCACGGTCATGTCTGCCAGCAAGCGAACGAGCCCCGAACTGTTGAAACTCGTGCGCTGCAATCCTGGCGCCATACCGAGACCCGCCCCCCGATCAAAAAGGGGCGGAGTCTACTACGGCCCCCGCGTCGACCTGGCACGAGCCGGCGCCAGGCGGGCGGCGCCGGCCCGCTGCGATCAGAAGCGGTGCGTGTACATCAGCTGCAGGTTCAGCTGCTTGTGGGTGATGACGATGCCCTGCCCGTTGGTGACGCTGCTGGTGGGCGCCACCGTCAGCGAGCCGTTGAACTCGCTGGCCGGCGAGAAGCGGTAGCCAATGCCGGCGGTGTAGTGGGTCTTCTCCGTGGCCGGGAACAGCGGGTTCACCGTGGCGTCGGGGATCGGGTTGTCGGCCAGGTTGATGCCGCCGCGCAGCGTGAGGGCGCTGTTGACGGCGTAGGCCAGGCCCAGGCTGGTGACGGTCTGGGCCTTCCAGTTCTGCGGCAGCGCGAAGCTCACCGAGCCACTGACGCCGGGCATGCTGGTGCCGGCGCTGTCGTAGCGCAGCTTGAAGTCCTTCATCACGCTGGCCCAGTCCAGGCGCTTGACGTCGGCCGCCAGCAGCAGCGCGGGGGTGGCCTGCCAGGCCAGGCCCACCGCGGTGGTGGCGGGCCACTGGAAGTCGACCACGGTGATGCGGCCCTGGTCGAGGAAGCCGCCGGTGGCGCTGAGGCTGGCGCCGGT
>MESD01000010.1:2741-5023 GCA_001770815.1 Burkholderiales bacterium RIFCSPHIGHO2_12_FULL_69_20 | reverse complement strand
CCGCCTCGTCGGCGGGGACGCACCGCGATGAGCGACGCGCGCGCGATGTGGGACGCTGCGGCCGAAGGCATGGCGCCCGAAGCGCGGCAGGCGCTGCAGCTCAAAGGCGTGCAGACGCTGCTGGCCTGGGTGAAGTCACGCTCGCCGATGCAGCGCGAGCGCCTGGCCGGGGTCGACCCGTCCGCGGTGCGAACCTTGGCCGACTTTGCCGCGCTCGTGCCGCTGAGCACGAAGGACGACCTGCGCGCCGCGATGGACCGCGTCGGCAGCGCCCTGCCCCACCTGTGCGTGCCGCGCGAAGACCTCGTGCTGGCCGGCCCCTCGGCCGGCACCAGCGGGCGCCAGACCTACCAGGCCTTCGACGCGCAGGACCTGGACCGCAACGTCGAGCTGGCGGCGCGCCTGTTCTGGTGCAGCGGGCTGCGGCCGGGCGACGTGCTGCAGTTGCTGGTCACGCCGTTCACGCCGGCGGCCGACATCTTCCGCCTCGGCGCGCAGCGCGTCGGCGTGAAGTGGATCATCCGCGACAACCACGAGCCGACGCAGGTGCCGCGCTACGTCGAGGTCGCGCGCTCGCTCAAGCCCAGCTTCCTGCAGGCCGGCGTGGCTACGCTGCGCGCGATGGCCCAGCATGCCGCGGCCACGCCCGAAGGCGGCCCGCTGCCCTACCAACGCGCCATTCTGATGGGCGCGGCGCTGGGCCCCGAGGCGCGCCAGCAGTTCAAGCAATCGCTGGGCGTCGAGGTCACCACGCTGTCGGGCCAGGGCTCGGATTTCAACCTCTTCAGCACCGAGTGCGAAGCCCACGACGGCGAACACTGGCATGGCGAGGACATGACGCTGGTCGAGGTCGTCGACCCGGCCACCGGCGCGCCGGCGCGCGACGGCGAGGTCGGCGAGATGGTCATCACCGACTTCTACCGCCGCGCCACGCCGCATGTGCGCTGGCGCACCGAGGACATGGTGCGGGTGCATCCGGGCGCGTGCCGTTGCGGGCGCACGTCGCGCCGCTTCACGCTGCTCGACCGGCTGGCCAACCGCGTGCCGGTGCGCGGCACCGCCGTCTACCCGTTCCAGGTCGAGACCGCGCTGTCGCGCAGCGAGGACGGCCGCAACCTCGAGTTCGCGCTGGTGCGCAAGGTGGTCGAGCCGCAGACGCTGGAAGTGCGCTTGCTGCGTCCCGCCACGCTGGCCGCTGACGCCACGGCCGGTGTAACGCAGCGCCTGCAACGCCACCTCGACGCCGAACTGAAGCTGCCGACGCAGGTGTCGTTCCACGACGACCTGCCGCGCGTGGGCTACAAGACCCTGCGTGTGATCGACGAACCCCGAGCCTGAATTGGAGCAACACCGATGGATTTCGACCTGAGTGAAGAGCAACGCGCGATCGCCGAGACGACGCGCCGTTTCGTCGAGAAGGAAATGCCGCGCCAGCAGGTGCTGCAGTGGGTGCGCGACAAGGTCGAGCCGCCGCAGGAGCTGTTCAAGAAGCAGTTCGCGCGCGCCTCGTCGGCCATCACCACCGCCTGGGGCCGCGTCGCGGTGATCCTGGCGCCGATGGTGGCCAAGTTCGGCACCCAGGCGCAGAAGGACATGGTCCTGCCCAAGGTGATGGCCGGCGAGGTCTTCATGGCACTCGGCCTGACCGAGCCCGGCTCGGGCAGCGACGGCGCATCGCTGCGCACCACCGCGGTCAAGCGCGCCGACGGCCACTGGGTCATCAGCGGCGAGAAGCTGTACTGCTCGCAGGCCCAATCGGCGGGCTTCCTGATCCTGGCCGCGCGCACCGACCCGCACGCCGTCAAGCAGGAAGGCATCTCGACCTTCCTGATCCCGAATCCGGGCAGCAACCCGGCGATCGAGCTGACGCGCATCGAGACCATGGGCCTGGGGCCGGTTCCCACCTTCTCGGCCCACTTCCGCGATCTGGTGCTGCCGCCCGACGCGCTGATCGGGCCCGAGAACAAGGGCTGGCAATGCGTGCTCGGCGGGCTGGACAACGAACGCCTGTACCACGGTGCGATCGGCGTCGGCGCCTCGCAGGCCATCATCGACGAGGTGGTCACCTATCTGAAGCAGCGCGTGCAGTTCGGCAAGCCGCTGAGCAAGCTGCAGTCGGTGCGGCACAAGATCGTCGACATGCAGCTGCGCACCGACGCCGCGCGGCTGCTGGTTTACCGCGGCGCCAGCGTGCTCGAGAAGACCGGCGCCTGCCACAACGAGGCCTCGTTCGCCAAGGTGGCCGGCGCCGAGTGCTACATGCACTGCGCCTACACCGGCTT
>MESD01000010.1:2579-2710 GCA_001770815.1 Burkholderiales bacterium RIFCSPHIGHO2_12_FULL_69_20 | reverse complement strand
GATTCGGGGCTGCCCATGCACTTCCAGGATGCCAAGCTGTTCGAGATCGGCGGTGGGGCGATGGAAGTGCAGCGCGACATCATCGCGCGCGGCATGGGGCTCTGAGTGGTGGCATCGAACGGCAAGCTGGC
>MESD01000010.1:0-2561 GCA_001770815.1 Burkholderiales bacterium RIFCSPHIGHO2_12_FULL_69_20 | reverse complement strand
CCGAAGCCGCCGAGCTCGCACGCGGCGCGCGACGTGTCGCACTGGGCGGCTGGAGCTTCAGCCGCCGGCCGCTGGCAGTGGCGATGCACTGGGCCGCACACGGCCTGCGCTTCGACGAACTGCTGGTGCTGACCGGCGGCATCGAGACCGACCTGCTGGTCGCCACCGGCGTGGTGCAGCGCGTGCGCGGCTTCTACCTCGGCATGGAGGCGCTGGGCATGGGGCCGGGGCTGAAGGGCGGCTGCGAGGTGGTCGAGGAGACCGAGACCTCGCTGATGCTGGGCCTGAACGCCGCGGTCGAAGGCGCATCGTTCTTGCCGTTGCCAGCGCGTCACGGCGTGGCGCTGGCGCAGGTGCGGCCCGACCTGCGTGCGCTGCGCTGCCCCTACACCGATGAGGAACAGCTGGCGATCCCGCCCGTGCCCATCGACGTGGCCTACGTGCACGCCTGGCGCGCCGACCGTCACGGCAACGCGGTGTTCGCCGGCCACAAGGCAGCCGACCGGCTGCTGGCGCTGGCGGCGCGGCAGACGGTCGTGACCTGCGAGGAACTGGTCGACGACATCACCGCCGGTGGTGTCGAAGCCGACCTCACCGAACCCCTGGTCAGCAGGGTCGTGCACCTGCCCGGTGGCGCCCGGCCCGGCGGCTGCCTGCCCGGCTACGAGGCCGACTGGCCGGCGCTGCTGGACTACGCCGCGCTCGAACGCACCGCCGTCGCCGGCTGGGCGCGCGCCCGCCTTGAAGGACTCGCACGATGAACGACACCGACACCCACAGCACCGCCGCCGCGCCCGCCGACGTGGCCGAGTTGATGGTCTGCACGATGAGCGACTGGCTGCTGCGCGCCGAAGTCATCCAGCTCGGCCTGGCATCGGCGCTGAACCAGGTCGCCGCGCTGCTCGCGCAGGCGCGCACGAACGGCCAGGGCCCGGCGCTCGAGGACCCGGCGGCGCTCACGCTGACACGTGCCCAGCGCCCGGCCTTCCTGAGCCGCAGCGAGCGCGCCGCACAGATCGGCGCGCTGCGGCGCTACGAGGCCCCCGAGTGGATCGGTCAAATGATGCCGCGGCTGGCGGGCCGCGTGCGCCAGTTCGTGCGCCCGCTGCAGATCGACGCCCAGGGCCGCATCAACAGCCTGCGCATGGCCGACAAGCAGGGCCGGCTGCGCCGCTTCGCCGGCCTGGCAGGCTTGGCCGAACTGGCCGAGATCGCCCAGCCCTTCCTCGTCTACCTGCCGCAGCAGGACCAGCGCTGCTTCGTCGACACGGTCGACTTCGTCGTCGCAGATCCGCTGGCCGCGCACCCGCCGGGTGTCGGCCACGTGGTGATGGTCACCGACCTGGCGGTGTTCGAGTTCACGACGGTAGGCGCGCGCGCGCTCAGCCGCCATCCCGGCGTGACCCACGAGCTGCTGCGCGAGCGCACGCCTGCGGCCGTGGCGGTGGGTGGCGTGCCGGTCACGCCCGGGCCCGATGCCGCGCTGCTGCACACGCTGCGCACGCAGATCGACCCGCACCGCGTGCGCGACATCGAGTTCGCCACTGGCGCCGCGCGGCGCGAAGCGCTGCTGCGACTGCATGCGCGGGAAGCGGCTCATGCCTTGGCGTAGCACGGCAGCGATGCACCCGGTGGGGCCGACACCTGGCGGCGTGACGGGCGCCGTGCCGATGCCCGCGCCCATTCCTCAATCGACGCCCACGCCCACGCCATGAACCACTTCGCCCGCGCCCTGTTCTTGTCTGTATGGCTCTGCGGTGGCCTGCTGCCGCGCGCGCAGGCGCAGTCCTATCCATCCCGGCCCATCAAGGTGATCGTGCCGTTCTCCGCGGCCAGTGCGACCGACACGGTGGCGCGCGAAGTCGCCAACCGGATGAGCGAGACCTGGGGGCAGCCGGTGGTGGTGGAGAACAAGCCCGGTGCGAGCGGCATGCTGGCCGCCGCGGCGGCCGCCAAGTCTCCCGCCGATGGCTACACCTTGTTCTTCACCAGCAACACCACGCAGGCCGCGAACCCCAGCCTGTTCGTCAAGCTGCCCTACGACCCGGTCAAGGATTTCGCCCCAGTGGCGCCGTTGGCCACGGCGGCCAATCTTCTCGTCGTCAATCCCGCACTGGGCGTCTCCACGCTCAAGGATCTGATCCAGCTCGCGAAAGCGCAGCCCGGCAAGCTGAGCTTCGCTTACGGCAGCAGCCTGTCGCGCGTGAACAGCGAGATGCTGAAGTCCATGGCCGGCATCGACATCGTCGGCGTCGCCTACAAGAGCAACCCGCAAGGCGTGGCCGATCTGTTGGGCGGCCATGTGCAGCTGATGTTCTCGGACACCGTCACGGCCTTGCCGCACGTCAAGGCCGGCAAGCTCAAGGCCTTGGCGGTCGGCAGCAGCCGACGCTCGGCCATGCTGCCCGACACGCCAACCGTGGCCGAAGCAGGCGTGCCCGGCTACGAACTGACTGGCTGGCTGGCGGTGTTCGTTCCGGCGGGCACGCCGGATGCGGTGGTGACCAGGCTGCATGCCGAGATCAACCGCATCCTTGCACTGCCCGAGATGCGCGATCGCC
>MESD01000009.1 GCA_001770815.1 Burkholderiales bacterium RIFCSPHIGHO2_12_FULL_69_20 | reverse complement strand
CCGGACGGGGTCATGGCCATCGTCACCGGCATGGGCAACGAGGCCCTGTTCTTTCCGCGCGAGGATCTGGACCGCCTGCTCCAGCTGCCAACCGCCGTGTCGGCGGTGCTCGTATCGGCGACTGCGCGCCTGCCGGCCGCCCGTGGAGCGAAGAGCGCGGCGCAACGATCGGCTTCGGCGTGATGCGCCTGACCGCGGGGCACGCTCGTGGTGGCGGTTGTGGCAAGGGCGGACACACGGATCAGGTCGCTGGAGACCGCGCGCGAGTGCGTGCGTCTCGGCGCCAGGCAGCGCACGATCGCCTGGCTCACGGGCCTGCCGACGAGCTTCATCTTCCACAACGTCTATGACGCGGAACATCTGCCACCACGCGGGCGCCCGCCCTACACCGAGGACTTCATCTACCGGTGCTCGCTCTGGGTGCAGGCCGAGGTCGGCATGTTCGCGACCAAGTACCGCCTGCTCACCGCCGAAGGCATTGCGCCCGCCCAGGCCCTGATCACAGCGTTCAGGCACTACAGGTCGGTTGTCCACCAGCCGTCGTTCTCGTTCGACGAGGCGTTCTTCGTCGTCTCCAACCTCGACGGCATCTGGGCCGCCTCCATCCGTAGCCTCGAACTCGCCGCCTGCCGCCGTTGCGGCCGCCTCCACCTGCTCCCGCACGGTGCCGCGCCGGCGGTGGCCGGTTGTCCCTATTGCCGACCCCACCGTACGGACCGCGCGCCGGCGCGTGGGCGGCCGCATGCGGACCCCATGGCGCCCGCATCAGGAACCGACGAGCAAGCGGTGACGGTCCCTGCTGCACTGGAAGCACAGATTCGATCCCTTCGCACCGAGCGCATGTTCGAGCAACTGGGCGCACATCCGCGTGTGGTGGCCACCCTCACCGGCGCGCCCACACCGGTCGACCGGAGGTCATCGTCGCGTCATCGCGAGGGGCCCACGCATGTCGGCCTCCCGGTCAACCTGATCCGTTGGGGTGTCGCCATCAAGACGGTGCAGCGCGCGCAGTTCTCTCTTGTCGCGATCGCCTACACCCGTCTGCTTGCCGCCGACTTCGAACCCGCGGACGCGGTCCGGGCCGCCTTCGTCCATGTCTCCGCCATGTTCCCCACGGTGGAGCCGCTGCCCTTCGACCGCTGCTTCGAGGTCATCTCGATGCTCGATGCCCGCTGGGGTGCCGCCGAGTCCTCGTTCGACCTGCTGTCATGTCCCAAGTGCCACGCCAGTTTCCTCGCCAGTCGCCAAGACCGGGAGCGACCTCACTGCCCCTTCTGCGCGCTGCTCCGCACACCGGAGAAATACCTCTGAATGGCTGCAGTTCCCGGTCAACGATGATCAGCGCCGCCGGTCTGACTGCTCGACATGCTCAGCGTCATGAACTCGTCGTGCGCCAGTTCCCTGGGAACAGCAGCTTTCGGAAAATCCTGTCGTTCACGGCGCAATGCCGGATGGCTGGAACAGACTGATTGCGGACGGCCAGATCTTGCGGGCGAATGGCGGCGAGTGCCGTTACCTGACTTTCGCTGGCGGTGCGGCCGAGAGACCGGTGTACCTCAAGAGCTGCCGGACGGTAACGAACATGCGGACTCACAGCAGGTCGCCCCAGCGCTCGTAGGAATCGTCGTGCGCCATCACCGGCACAGCGCAGACTTGTACAGGGCCTCGTACTCAGCAAAACGCTGCGCCCACCCGTTCTTCTGCCGGATTGCGATCTCCACCATACCCTTCCAGCGATTGGTGTCGGCCAAGGTGACCACCGCTCTTTGGACCGCTCGGACCATCGCATCACCGTCGTCGCGATCGAACACAAACCCGCTTTCGCCGTCGCGCACCGTGTCGGCAAACCCTCCCGTGCGGCTGACCACCGGCAGCACGCCGTAGCGCATGCACTCCTGTTGCGCCAGCCCGCAAGGCTCGTAGAGGCTGGGCATCAACAGCAGTTCGGAAACAAGATAGTGCGTCGCCGTGTCGTCGACAGCGGCCAGCGCTGGCGGATTGACCACGATCCGATCCGGATGTGCCGCCGCGATCTGCCCCAGCCTTGCCCACATTTGTCCCGCCGCCGACGCTGCGTTGACGCTCCATGCGCACACCAGCAGGCGGGCCGACTGGGCGATCTCCTCCGCATGCTCGACGATATGGCGGATGCCCTTGCCTTCGTCCCAGCGGCCTCGCACCGACACCACCGGTAGCGCATCGTGATCCTCCCAGCCCCAATCCGCCAACAGCGACGCGCGCGCCTCGCGTTTGATACGCAACATCTCGTCGACAGCGTGCTCCTGTTGGTAGTCGAATCCGTTGACGCTCCAACGCGATTCGTCGATGCCGTTGATGATGCCCCGCAGGCGCCCTCTGTCACGCAGCAGGGCCAGATCGCCCTCGAGGCCGAACCCGAAGTCGCGGCTGCTGCAGATCTCTTCCGCGTAGCGGCGGCTCACGGTCGAGACCTCGTCGGCGGCACGGATGCCGGCCTTCAGACAGTTCGCTTCGCCCCAGTATTCGAAGTGCATCTCTTGGAACGCGGATGCAGCCATGCCAGCGTATTCGACGATGCTCGGGGCCAGCTTCAACTGCTCCAGCAGGTTGTGGATCGTCTGCACGCTGCGCGTCCGCTTCAGCGGCGAACGCGCATCGGCGGCGCGAATCTGCTTCAGCAGCACCGGGATGATGGCGGTGTGCGCATCCTGGCAATGAAGGATGTCGGGCACCCACTCATGCCCATCCAGGAAGTCGACCACGGCGCGCCCGAAGCCCACCCAGCGCTCGGGCGAGTGGGCGGCGTAGATCTCGGCCGCCGACCGGCACGCCGCGAAGCCATCGTGGCCGTCAATCAGATAAACGGTCAGCGCGGGAGCGTCGGGCGTGACGCCTGGCAGGTACAACTCGACTGCCGTGCCGGGGCGCGCGGCACCCAGGCCCAGCCGGACAGTGAAGTCATGTGCCCTGGCGTCCGCAGGCAGCAGGGACTCGAGGAACTCATACCTGGGCAGCAGAACGCGCACGTCGTGTCCGCGGGCGAGTTCCTCACGGGCGAGACCCAGCACCCACTCCGCGACACCCCCTTTTGCGGCGAGATCGGCGCACTCGGCGGCGGCAATCGCGATGCGCAGCTTGTTCATGGCATTCCTTGACTTGAAGTGATCAACGAAGCCAGTTTCGGCAGCACGGTTCTGGGCCGCGACCCTCCTGCAGCGCAAATGGGGTGGCGGGGCCCTTGCGAGAGGTGCAATGCGCACCTTCGACGAGTAGCGCAGGCCATGCGGGCGCGATGGCAGACGCCCGCGCGGCTGGCGTTCAGCGCACGGGCCACAGATATGCGCTCGATGCGGGTGGTGCAACAGGGCCATTGGGATTGATGCTTCATTCATCAACCGACAGGCCAACCCCCGGCGTCGGCAGTTCTCGATCCAGCCCGAGAGGCCCTGAAATGACCAACGCCAGTCCCAGCCGGTCGGAGCTGTACAAGACCATCACGGACCGCATCGTTGCTGCGCTCGACGCTGGTGTGCGCCCCTGGCTGCGGCCTTGGTCGCCATCGCCGACAGAAGGCTCGTTGCAGCGCCCCATGCGCGCGAACGGCACCCCCTACACGGGGATCAATGTGGTTCTGCTCTGGTCGGAAGCCGCTGCGAAGGGCTATGCGTCGCGACTGTGGATGACCCGCAAGCAGGCTCAGAGTCTCCATGCCCGCATAGCCGATTCGGCCCAGGGCGCGACGGTCGTCTTTGGCCGACGCTTCACGCGCAGCACCTCTGGGCCGAAGGGTGAACTCGTTGAGGCATCCGCCGGCTTTCTGAAGGCCTTCACGGTCTACAACGGGGATCTCATCGACGGGCTACCCGAGCGCTGTCTTCGCCTGGCCGAGCCGGCGCGGCCGGCGGGCCAACCGATCCATCGCGCCGAATGCCTGTTCGCCGCCGCGGGTGCCGACATCCGTCACGGCGGCAGCCGGGCCTTCTATGCTCCGGACCTGGACTTCATCCAGTTGCCGCCTTTCGATGCCTTTCGGAGCGCGGAGAGCTACGCCGCCACCAAGGCCCATGAACTGGCTCACTGGACCGGTCACCGCGCCCGTCTCGACCGGAGGTTTCATGATTGCAAACGCTTTGGCAGCGACGGGTATGCGTTCGAGGAACTGGTCGCCGAGTTGTCGGCTGCGTTCGTGTGCGCGGACCTGGGCATCGAGTCCGAGGTGCGCGCGGACCACGAAGCTTATCTGGGCCACTGGGTCTCGGTGCTGCGCAACGACACGCGCAATATCTTCACCGCGGCCAGCCACGCGCAGCGCGCGGCCGACTTCCTTCTCGCCGCGGCAGGCCGCAGCGCCGCTGGCGACGCATTGCACCCAGACTGCACCCAGGCCCGCTGCGGCGGCTTAGAGCGAAGCGCGGTCTGAGGCCAAAAGTTCGAGCAGGCGGTCACGCGACGCATGGTTCTTGATGTTCGACGACACCAGAAGCAGCTGACGCAAATGCTGGACCCCTGCTGCTGGCACGCCCGCCAGCGAAGAGCGAAGGATCCGGGCACCACGCGCGGCCGCATAGGCGCCGACCTGAGGCCCCTCGTCGAACCCGCTGCCGGCCACGACGACGATGTTTCTGCCGCTGCCGTATTTCAGTGCCCAGCCAAGCAAACGCTCCAGGCGGCTCCACGTCTTCCACTCGGGCTCGAAGTCCGGATCGGTTCGGCATGGCATGCGGCAGCGGGCGATGGCCTGCGCGTAACGTTCGGGACCCATGAGCGCCGATGCGAACAACCAGCCGACGGCGGACAAGGTCTCGACCTTGACATGTCCATCGTGGTACCGGCGTGCGCCTTGAACGCAGGTCATAACCGTGAACACGTGGTCCCGCCTGTCGCCGCCAGCGTCAAGAGCCCTGAGCGCCCGGTGCCCGGCTGGGTTCGCATCCAGGATCGGCATGATGGTGGACTTGTTGACGACCTCCGCCGGTTCAAGCACGAAGACGACCGGCGTCCAGCGATCGACGTCGATGGCCGCCATGGGCAATGGGTGGCGAACATACACCGTGCCGAGCGGGTTCCTCGCGTAGGACCGCAGCGTGGCCTGGAAGTCGATGCCGGCTTCTACCGAGGCGAAATAGGGCCGGCTGTGGACTGATGTCTCATGTGTGCCGGCCGCCTTGCGTTGTGCCATTCGGACGATGCTCTCGTGCAGCCTGTAGTCAGGGGCCACCGTGAACATCGTGGCGCCGACGGGTTGCCCCAGCAGTTCCCGCATCGCGCCTTCGCGATCCAGGGCGGCGGCCAGCAGTTCGTCGCTACGCAGTCGCGACTCTTCGGACCTGCCTTCCGTCGCGCACGCAGCAAGTGGGGTCCCCCAGCTGTTCGCCAGTTCGTCGAGTGACGGCCTGGCCTGCGAATCCACACTCGCTGGCAGCGCGGGCGGCCGGGGATACGCCAGGATCGCCCGCCGCAGCAGGGTTGCCAGTGCCTCGCCGCCACAGGCACGCGCCGCCGCCATTGCATGGCTGGCAGGCTTCGGAACGGCGCAGCCCATGGCCAGCCTGGGCAGGTATCTGGCGAATGCCAACCGCTGGCGGGTGCTGATCGAGTCGGGCGCGACGTCCGTTGCGGTCACCACCTCCACGAGCAGCCGGTCCAGGCTCGCCCGCTTGTCGAAGTATGGTGCCGCGGCGCCAGCAAGTGCGTCGGCAAACCTGCTCCACGCCATGCGTTTCGGCAGGGACAACACGTTGCCGGCCGACCGGTTACCGGGCGGCGGGGTGGCGCCCCCGATGCGCCCGTGGAACTCGCTCACCAGGGCCGGATAGTCGTCCAGGAGCCCCTTGCACCAGGCTTCGACCGGGTCGGGGAGGTAGAGGATCGGTGGCGCGTCCTGCGTCCGTGGCAGCAAGGCCAGGACCTTGTCCGACGGGTCGGTGATCGCGCCATCCAGCAGCCGCGACATCAGCCACCAAAGCCGCCACTCGACCACCAGCAGTCGCGGCCGCCGCTGCGCGCTTCGGGCAGCCTGCAAAGCTGACGCCGCACGAAGCGTCGCGAAGAGACGGGTGTCATCACTTGCGGCCAAGAAGCCTGCTTCCAGGGCAGACCATGCCCCAGCGAAGTGACCGTCCAGCCCGCTACCGTACGCCCGGTAATCCTCGGGCAACGAGACTCGCGGGTGAAATGTGGCCGCAGCGTGCGGGATGATCTCGGGCGCGATGCAGCGCAGGGCCAGCCCGCGCTGGCGCGCCACGAGGGCGGCTGCAATTGGCGGGCTGGCTGGCGACACCGGTATGCCGAGTTGCCGGCCACCCACAGCGGAGGGATAGATCACCACGCTGAACAGCGGCAGCAGCGTCAGTGGCAGGTTCAAGGTCCCTGGATGACGTGACATTCGCGCCGGCAGGTCGACCAGCACCAGCCGGCTCTGCTCTGACACTGCAGCGGCGGCGATCTGCGCGAAGACCAGGCTGTGCTCAACGTAGGGCAGCACCTCGACACCTGGCAAGGCCGCGTGCGACAGCAGCGCGACGGACCCGGCACGGTCCTGAATCTCCGGCAGGAGCAGTGGGCGCGCACCGGGAAACGCGACGCTCACGTATACACCCTCGCGATCTCGAGGTGCGTCCTGGCGATTGCAGCGTCCAGCCGAGGGCTCCCCGCATGCTGCCAGGAACGGATCGCGTACCGCATCGCGCTCAGCGCCCGTCGCGTCGTGCGAACTGGATCGTCGGTAGCCGGGAACACGTCGTCGAAGGCGCCCAACCACAACCGCTGTTCGGATGGCACCCTTTCCCGAAGCCACTTCAAGAGCAGGTCGCGCTCCGGTGGCAAGACCTCGAAGCGTGTTTCGATCCGGTCGGCGATTGCAGTCGGCAGGATGTCGATGCTCTCGTTCTGCGCTGCGATAAACGTGAACTCGGGATGGACGCCCACCTCGCAGTCCTCCCAACTGGCGGTGCGGTTGCCAAGAAGTTCATGCAGGACATTCAGGCTGGCCTCAGGGGTCTGCGCCAGTTCGTCCAGAAAGAAGATGCCACCACGGACCACGGCCGACAGCAGCGCCGTGCCCTGGTACTCCTGGCGCCGGCTGTCACCGTCTTCTGTGATCGCAATGTCGAACGGCGCGGCGAACAGGGCGGCCGGAGGCGGCATCTGCGATCCCTGAGTCATCCACAGCGGACGTCCGAGTTCACGGGCGACGTCGTAAACCAGCGTGGTCTTGCCACAACCGACAGGGCCGTGCAGCAGCGCGGTCATCGGACTGTGGTGCACCGCCAGGAGAATGCGGTCCAGCAGTTCGCTGCGCCTGTGCCTACCCTCTGGCAGCAGTGACCGCGGCGGCGGCAGCCATACCTGGTGCAGGTGCGGCTGGAACGGCAACCAGCCAGAGGCAATTCTGGCGTCGGCTTCGCGCTTGTTCATGGTGTTGTTCGCGTCAGGGTGCGCAAACGCAGCAGATGCCGCCGTTCGGGTTGGCACTGAGGCTGCAGGAGCCTGTGTCCGAAGTGATGCTGCAACCCGACTTGGTATAAGACCCGGCCACCACCGTCTTCGTACAAATGAAGCCGCAGACGTTTGTGGATGGCGACTGGACGCACACGGCCGAGGTATGCACTGCGGGGCCCTGCGGCCCAGTTGCCCCCTTCGGTCCCGCGGGACCAGCGGACCCGGTATTGCCGGCCGAGCCGGCCGGACCAGCGGGCCCGGCAACGCCGGCCGGTCCGGTCGACCCCACTGGCCCGGGTACACCCTGCGCGCCCTGGGGCCCGGTCGGTCCCTGGTCCGCAAGCGTCAGGTCCAGCGCCGCGGAATGACCCGTGGCGGTGCTCTCCTTGCTGTCCAGGAACACGGCCGTATCGGCGGCCGACAGCGCGGGCGCCAGCATGAAGCTGACACGAGTCGTCTGCGCCGTAAGCGCTTGCCGGACCTGGCTCGTGACGTCGATGAAGATGAATTGACCGCCACTCGCCACCGCTGCGGTAGGCCCGGTGCCGGGACCACTGATGGGTGGCGCGTTAGCAGCGGTCACCGCCGCCTCGTTCCAGTTTGCGCTGACGCTCTGCACCTCGATCGCACCAGCCTTGCCCACACGGCTGACGAACAGTATGAGCGTCGCCTTGACGACCTTCGAAGGCGAAGTCGCCGCCGGCAGGGTGGACAGGTCGAAGCGCAACAGCGCGTTGCTTTGGGTGTCGACGTTCAGGGTTGGCAGGGTTCCGAAGTTGACGGCCGGAAGCGCAGTGTTGATGTGCGTGTCCGCGGCAAGCGGGGCGGTAACCGCGAGCGCGGGCAGCGCAAGCAGGGCAAACGCAGCGGCAAGAAGGCGATGAGCGTAGGTCATGATTTCTCTCCGGATGAAGTTGAGGACAGGGGATCGGCACGATGGCGCCGCACGAGCACACCGAGCAGCGCCAGACCGGTCGGGAAGATCACCCAGGGAGCCGGTTCGGGCACAGCTGACGCTGACACCGTCATGGCCCAGTGGCCGTCGCGCTGCGAGCCGTCCGCGTTGATGAAACGGGCGCTTGTGCCCAGGTAGTTCAGGCCGGTGAAGTCGTGTTGGCCGGTCATGGAGAAACCGTCGGACAGGCTTGGGCCGTAAGGCACATTGCCGTCCTGCGAAAGCACCAGCGTGTAGCTGCCAGCGCCGACTGCTGCGGTGAAGCAGGCGTCCCACCTAAAGCCGCCTGCCGGGTCGACGGGTGCCGCGGCACAGGAATTGGCACTTCCGACCGCGAGTTGTACGAGCTGACCTGTGGTGTCAAACAGCGAAAGCACCGTGGCAAAGCCGCCGGCGGGAACAGCCACGCCATTCGCGTCAATGCCGCCGGCAAAGCCGAGACTCGTTGCGGCAATGTTGTCCGGCGCTGGCAGCGTGAAGCTGATGCTGAAGATCTCGTCGTCGTCGAGGAAGACGCCCTGCAGCGGCAACGTTGCGGCGTGCGCCGCAATCGGAATGGCCGTCGCCAGGATCAGCGGCGCGAACCGTGTTGCCAGCCGATACAGGCGCAATCGCGCGCCGGCCACCTGCGACCCGCGGCTTCGCCGGCTCTCGCGGCGCAGGACCACATCCGGCGGTGGGCGCGGGGTTTCGTGTCGGGTAAAGGGTTGCATGATGATTCCTTTGGTCAAGCGCGACATTCCTGGCATGTCGCGGGGCGAGTTGGTGTAGGTGAAGTTCACGATTTCGAGTTGGGATGACGGCGAATTCAATCCGCCTGACGAGCGGTGCCGCGAACGCGGAACAGCAAACCGAGTGCGCCTGCACCGGCAAGGAATAGGGCGAGGGCCCCGGGTTCCGGAACTTGACCGGTGATGGTCACCATGTCGTAGGCCAATGAGCCGTTGGGCCCGTAGCTCGATCCCGGCGAGGAGGCTTCGTAAATCGCGGTGCCTGGCGCAAAAGTTGGCACGATCGCCAGGCGAAGGCTCGCGTTGTTGTTGACCCCTGGCAGGTTGCTCAGATCCAGGCTGCGCGAGTACCAGGTGTTCCCGCCGAGCGTGGCGCTGAACAGACCGCCAGGGACATCCTGGAGCGGCGCACTGTCGGAAGTCGCGTACAGGACCTGCACATACTTCGAGGCGTTATCAGCGTGCAACTGATCCCAGGAGACCAAGATGTTCGTGAGATCAAGCGTGCTCACTGTGAGCATCACGCCGGCTGCCTTGTCGCCCGTCCCTTGCGCAGGGTAGGGTCTGGTGAACCAGGCGGTGTTGTCGGCGAGCGCGGGGTCGGTCGAGCCGCTGCCGCTCGAGTAGTAGTAGCTGGTATAGCCAAACAGTCCGGCGCTCCCTGCGCCAGCGATGGGGGTGGACCATCCTGTGTTGGCATTGCCGTCCGGTGTCGTCGAATTGAAGTTCCACTGCGCCACGACGACCGCGTGTGCGGGTTGTGCGAGCGTCGCGACGGCTGTGGCGATGGCGATGGCGATGGCGAGTTGCTTGATGATCATTTCGAAACGCTCCTGAATTGGGCAGGCGGCGAAGTGGCGGTAGAAGTACCAGCTGTCATCACGGTGGGGCAGCGCCGCCGCAGACCCACCTGCATCACATGCTGGCGAACGATCTCCTGACCGTTGTGTGACTGTCGCCGGGCGTCTGCGCCATGTCTCCCTGCATCCGGCGCAAAACCGGTGTCACCGACAGAAAATGGCGTTCGCTGATCCCGCAACCCCTCCTGCGCGTCATCTGCGCTGGATCGGGGTGGCAGCTTTCGCACCAGCGACCTCGAGCCTCGCCCTTGTCGACAGCTGTTGAGGTGCACGTGATCTTCGATCGACGCGAAGAGCCTGCGCACACAGCACGCGGAGGACACAGCCGGCCGTGATCCGGGACCTGGCAGCGGGACGAAGGCATGGCTGTCCGATCGGATCGACGGCGGATGTAGGACGCCTGTCACTCAATGTGCCGCGCTTACCCGCGCATCGGCGGCGGGCGTGCCGGCCCAGGGCATGTAGTCGTCGCCGTCGCCGTCGCTCTCGAGTTCCTCCACGATGCAACGCTGGTTCCGCCCTGCGGGCGCAGTTTGGACGCAGATCCTGATCGCTGGCGGTGCCCGGCCGCGCAGCAGATCCATGACCGCATTCACGGCCGCGCGCGCGACGTGCCGTTGCAGGGTCAGGTAGGTCGACAACGTGGCGAGGCGAAGCGCCGCATGCGGCACGTACGGTCCGGGCAGTGGCAGGTCGTCGAACAGCTCGCGGCTGCTCGGCGGCGCGGCACCGGTGCCATCGGCCGGCCCATGCAACGTAGGCAGCAGCACCCGCAGCGTCGCGCCTGCGCTGGCACTTGGCGGGGCCTGCGGCTGCAGCGTGGCGATGTCGATCCACACGCGCTGCCGTTCGGCACACCAGGCTGCCAGCGCGGCGCGGCGGACCGGGTCGGGGTGGCAGCCGACCACGATGTCGGGCTGCAGGCTCGACAGCATGTCGTGCAGGCGGGCGTCCTCGCGGGCCAGCGCCGCCGCGGCACCGCCCCCGCGGCGGGCGAGCCGGTCGTCCGCCATG
>MESD01000008.1:0-10944 GCA_001770815.1 Burkholderiales bacterium RIFCSPHIGHO2_12_FULL_69_20 | reverse complement strand
GCAGCGTGGCATCGGCCTGGATGCGGGCGCCGGGCGCCAGCCAGGTGGCCTCGGCGTTGCGCAAGGCGCGGTCCTGGCCCTGCAGGCCGCCGCCCACACGCACCGCGCCGCCGCCGGTGCTGCCCGAGGCATCGACCTGCGCGCCGTCGAGCAGCCCCACTTGCCGGCCCAGCAGCGTGACGCTGCCGCCGGCACCGGCGCTGCCGGTGGCATCCAGGGTGCCGGCCGCCAGCAGGCTGCCGCTGCCGGCATCCACCCACACCCGGCCGCCGCTGCCGCCGCTGGCACTGGTGTGGCTGGCCGCGGCCAGCTGCACCCCCTGGCTGCCGGTGATCTGCACCTCGCCGCCGGGGCCGGTGGCCAGGCCGTCGGCGCGCAGCAGGCCTTGCTGGTTGACCAGCGCGGCCTGCAGGTCGATGCGGCCGCTGCCGGCCTGGATCTGGCCCAGGTTCAGCACCTCGCCCTGCGGCGCGCTCAGGGCATAGCCCAGCCGCGGCAACGCGGTGTCGATCAGCTCGACGCTGCGGCCGGCGGCCAGCAGCACCTGGCCGTCGGGCGCCGCGATCAGGCCCTCGTTGCGCACCTGGCCGCTGGCGATCAACAGCAGCTGGCCGCCGCTGGTGCTGCGCAGTTCACCCTGGTTGACGATGTCGCTGCCTTTGTCAAACACGTTGGCGTAGGCGCCATCGGCCGAGCCGCCCAGGCGCAGCCGGCCGGCCTGCCAGTCGTGGTCGCCGATGCGCAGCGTGGACGCCACCAGCCCCGCCACGTCGACCCGCGCACCGGCGCCGAACAGCACGCCGTTGGGATTGAGCAGCCAGACCTGGCCGTTGCTCGACAGGCTGCCGAGGATGGCCGACGGATCACGGCCCACCACCCGGTTGAGCACCTTGCTGGTGACCGCCGGCTGCGCGAAGTGCACCGCCTGGCCGGCGCCGATGGAGAACTGCTGCCAGTTCAGCAGCGCATTGGCCGAATTGGTGACCGTCATGCGCGCACCGCTGGTCTGCACCGTGGCCTGGCCCTGCACCACCTGCAGGCCGCTGGGCAGCGCGGGCACGGGCCCGGCAGCCTGGCCGGCGGGCAGCAGAAACAGGCTGGCCGCGGCCAGCGCCAGCGGGCGCCAGGCCAGGCGTGATGCGGCGCGTCGGGTGGATCGTGCGCTGGCGGCGCGGTCGGTGGGGCGGGGAACACGGTTCATGTCGAAAACTCCGGTGCGGGCAGGCGATCTGACGGGCGGGTGGCTTGCCCTCAAAAACTGGCGGTGAGCGAGAAGTGCGTGCGCCAGTCGCCGCGCTGCGTGGTGGCGGCATCCTGTTGCGCCTGCGCCAGGTAGAGGCGCCATTGCAGGGCCTGCCAGCCCAGCCGCAGGCCCACGCCCACCGACGACAGCGTGCATTGCACCTGTGCGTTGCGGCAAGGGGCGTCGCCGCGGTTGCGCAACTGCCCGCCGTCGACGAAGGCCAGCAGGCGCAGGTCGATGCGGTCGCCGAGCCACGCCGCGCCCAGGCGCGGGCTGCCCAGCTCGAGGCTCAGCGAGACGCCGGTGTCGCCGGCCAGCTCACGCTCGGCATAACCGCGCACCGAGCCCGCGCCGCCCAGGCCGAACTGCTCGCCGGGCACCAGTGCATCGCCGCTGTGCTGCAGCGCAAAGCGCCCGGCCAGCGCCCAGTCTTCCAGCACCGGCTGGCTGAACTGGCCGCTGGCGCGCAGCACGGTGTAGCGCCGCTTGGCGCCCGCGCGCACCGCCTCGAAATCGGCCGCCTTGCCATGGCGGCCGCCCAGCGCCAGGTTGTGCGCCAGGCCCACGCTCAGCGCGGCCGGCGCCGGCCCGCCGGTCTGCGCCGCGTAGTCCAGCGTGAGCGGTTGCACCGCCACGCTTTCGCCGGCCGTGCCGCAGGCGCCGGCAGGCAGGCCGGCCACGCTGCAATTGTTGAGGTAGGCGCGTGATTCGAGGCCCGCGGTGAGACGCTGGTCGAACTCGCCGCGGCGCGGCAGGTACCACACGGTGCGCGCGCCGACGATGCGCCCGCGCCCGGCAAAGCGCAGATCACCGGCGGCCGACGCTTGCAGCCCGCCGTCGACATCGGAGTAGGCAGCAAACAGGTCCAGTGCCGCATGCTGGCGCACCAGCGGCCAGCGGTAGCCGGCGCTGAGCACCTTCACCGCGCTGGATTCGGTGGGCGAGGTCTGCAACAGCAGGCTGAGCAGGTCGTCGTGCCCGGTGAAGTCGGCGTTCTGCCAGCCCAGCCCCAGCCGGTATCGGCCGGTACGTTCATTGCCCGTGTTGTCGAGTGCCACGCTGAAGCGGTGCAGTGGCTGCTCGTCGACCTTGACGGTGGCCAGCACCTCGCCGGGTGCGCCGCCCGGGCCCAGCAGCACGCCGATGGCGCGGCCGGGGTTCTCGTTGGCGATCTGCAGCTCGGCATCGATGTCGCGCACCCGCGGTGTGCTGCCCTCCACCAGCGAGGGCAGCGCCGCGCGCACCCGCTCGGCGCTCAGCCGGCGCTGGCCCTGCACCAGCACCCGGCTGATGCGGCCCTCCACCACCTGGATGGTCACCGTGCCATCGCTCACCGGCTGCGGCGGCAGGTAGGCCACCACCGCGGCATAACCGGCCTGGCCGTACAGCGCCTGCACCGCCAGCGCCGCCTGCCGCAGCTCGGCCAGGCGGCGCTGGCCGACATGGGGGGCCAGCGTTGCCTGCACCATGGCCGGGTCGAGCAGGGTGTTGCCCTGCACGCGGAACGCCCGCACCGCGATCGAGGCGTCAGCCGCGGCGGTCGCAGTCTGGGCCTGCACCGATGCAGGGGCCGTGGCCGCCAGCGCCACCAGCAGGGTCGTGGCGGCCAGCGCCGTCGCCGGGCGGATGCCGGGCCTGGCGGCGGGTGTGATCCAACGCATGCGTTCTCCTTGTACTGCTGACCAGCCCGGGCCCGCGAGGTGCCGGCGGCCGAAGCGCAGGATGTTGCCTGCGCTTCGGGCCGGCCGCCATCCCGTGGTCCACAAAACAGCCGAAGGCGCACTGTGGCGGCGCCACAATCCAGGTCAACCACGCAACCAAGGAGGTCTCATGCCCCACGTTCGTCTGCTGTTGCGTCAGTCCCTGGCCGGCCTGCTGGCGCTGGCCTGCCTGGCCAGCCCCGCGCTGGCCCAGATCCGCATCGGCCAGACGGCAGGGCTCACCGGTGCGGTGGCCGCATCGGTGAAGGAAGCCAGCGATGGCGCGCGGCTGTACTTCGAGGCGGTCAATGCGCGGGGCGGCATCGGCGGGCAGAAGCTGGAACTGGTGTCGCTGGACGACCAGTTCGACCCCAAGCGCACCGCCGCCAATGCCCGGACCCTGATCGACCAGGGCGTGATCGCGCTGTTCCTCACCCGGGGCACGCCGCACAACCAGGCCATCCTGCCGCTGCTGACCGAGTTCAAGCTGCCGCTGGTGGGTCCCAGCACCGGCGCGATGGCGATGCACGATCCGGTGCATCCCTGGCTGTTCAACGTGCGCGCCACCTACCAGCGCGAGGCCGAGCGCACGGTCAAGCACCTGGTGCAGATCGGCATGCAGCGCATCGCGATGGTGCAGGTGGACGACAGCTTCGGCCAGGATGCCGCCACCGGCGCTTTGCGCGGCTTCGGCAGCACCACCAAGCCGGTGCTGCACGACAAGTACGACCGCAGCAAGCCCGATTTCAGCAAGATCGTGCCGCGCATCGTGGCCGCCGACGCGCAGGCGGTGCTCTACATCGGCTCGGGCACCGCGGTGATCGACGGCATGAAGGCGCTGCGCGCTGCCGGCTCCAAGGCCCAGTTTTTGACGCTCAGCAACAACGCCTCGTCGGGCTTCGTCAAGGGGCTGGGCGAGCTGGCGCATGGCGTGGTGGTCAGCCAGGTGCTGCCGTCCGAGCGCTCGCTGGGCGTGCCGCTGGTCAAGGAGGCGCATGACCTGTCCAAGGCCCGTGGCGCGGCAGCACCCGAGATCACACCGGCGCTGCTGGAGGGTTTTGTCAGCGCCAAGGTGCTGGCCGAAGGCCTGCGCCGCGCCGCCACCGCGCGCGACCTGACCCGCGCCGGCCTGCAGCGTGCGCTCGACGGCCTGAAGAACCACGACCTCGGCGGCCTGGAGCTGAGCTACAGCCCCACCGACCACACCGGGCTGGATTACGCCGACCTGTCCATCATCGCTGCCGACGGGCGTTTTCGCCGATAGGCCAGACCGACCAGACTGCCCGGCCGGCACGGCCGCCCACGCATGCAAACGCTGCCCCGCTCCCGGTTCCTTCTGGCCGCCACCATGGCCTGCTTCGCGGCGCCTTGCCAAGCCGGCCCGCCGCATGTGCATGGCCAGGCCACGCTGGACGTCGTCATCGAGCCGCGCAGCCTCACGCTGCGGCTGGCGATGCCGCAAGACAGCCTGCTCGGCCATGAGCGCAGGCCCCTCACCGCGGCCGAGCAGCAGGCCGCCGCCGCGGTGCTGCAGCAACTGCGGGACGGCGCCCGCTTGTTCACGCTGCCGGCCGATCGTGGCTGCAAGCTGGCCGGCGTCGAGATCGAGGCGCCGCGGCTGCAGCCCGGCGCGGCCGCAGCGGGCGCCTCGGGCCATGCCGACGTGGACGCCACTTACCGCTTCGACTGCGCCCGCACCGACGGCCTGCGCAGCGTCGACGTCGGTGGCCTGTTCGATGCCTTCACGCGCTTGCAGCAACTGCGGGCGCAGGTGGCCAGCGCCGACGGCCAGCACCAGGCGCGTGTGAAGCGACCGGCCCGGGCGCTGGCCTGGGGCCGATGAGCGCGGCCACCCACCTGGCCACCCCAGCGGCCACCCCAGCGGCCACCCCAGCGGCCGCCCCCGACGCGCTGCTGCTGCGCGGCCTGCGCTACCGCTGGCCCGGTGCACCGAGCAACACCATCGACCTCGATGAGCTGGCCTTGCAACCCGGCGACACGGTGTTCCTGCGTGGGCCCAGCGGCTGTGGCAAGAGCACGCTGCTGTCGCTGGCCGCCGGCGTGCTGCTGGCGCAGGCCGGCGAGGTGCGCCTGCTGGGCCAAAGCTGGGCCGCACTCGGCGCCAGTGCGCGCGACCGCCACCGCGCCGACCACCTCGGCTACATCTTCCAGCAGTTCAACCTGCTGCCCTACCTCAGCGTGCTGGACAACGTGCGCCTGCCGCTGCAGTTCTCGCGCCGCCGGGCCCAGCGCGCCGGCGCGGGCGCGGGCGCGGCCGAGCGCCTGCTCGAGCGCAGCGGCCTGCCGGGCAGCCTGTGGCGCCAGCCCGCCGGCCAGCTGTCGGTGGGCCAGCAGCAGCGGGTGGCGGCGGCGCGGGCGCTGATCGGTGCGCCCGAGGTCGTGATCGCCGACGAGCCCACCTCGGCGCTGGACGAGCCGCTGCGCGAGGCCTTCATGGCGCTGCTGCTGCAAAGCTGTGCCGAGGCCGGCAGCGCGCTGCTGTTCGTCAGTCACGATGCCCGGCTGGCCGGGCGATTCGGCCGGGTGATCGACCTGCCGGTCATCAACCGCGCCGCGATGGTGGCGCCGCTGGCATGAGCGCGCCGGGCCGCTCCCAAGCGCGAATCCCGAAGCGCGCAGCGCAGAGGGTAGTCCAGTGAGCGCCTTGTTCGTGCTGGCCGCGCGCAGCGCCTGGAACCGCCGCTTCGTGCTGGGGCTGGTGGTGCTGTCGATCGCGCTGAGCACGCTGCTGCTGCTGGGCGTGGAGCGCATCCGGCAGGATCTGCGGGCCAACTTCTCGCAGGCGGTGTCGGGCACCGACCTGATCGTCGGCGCGCGCACCGGGCCGGTGCAGCTGCTGTTGTATTCGGTGTTTCGCATCGGCAACGCCACCAACAACATCCGCTTCAGCAGCGCCGAGGCCATCGCCCGCCACCGCGCGGTGGCCTGGATGGTGCCGCTGTCGCTGGGCGACAGCCACCGCGGTTTTGCGGTGATGGGCACCACGGCGGCCTACTTCGAGCATTTCCGTTACGGCCAGAAGCAGCCGCTGGCGCTGGCCCAGGGCCGGCCGTTTGCCGCGCTGTACGACACGGTGATCGGCGCCGACGTGGCGCGCCGGCTGGACTATGCGCTGGGCCAGCGCATCGTGCTGAGCCACGGCGACGGCGCGATGCAGGCCAACGACCATGCCGACAAGCCGTTCACCATCGTCGGCATCCTGGCGCCCACCGGCACGCCGGTGGACCGCACGGTGCACATCGGCTTGCCGGCGATGGAGGCGATCCACCTCGACTGGGCCGCCGGTGCGCCGTTGCCGGGCCAGGCGGTCAGCGCCGAGCAGGCCGCGGCACAAGACCTGACACCCAGGAATATCACCGCCGCGCTGATCGGGCTGAAGAGCCGGGCCGCGGTGTTTGCGGTGCAGCGCGAGGTGGCGGCCTTCCGCGACGAGCCGCTGCTGGCCATCCTGCCCGGCGTGGCGCTGGACGAACTGTGGGACGTGGTGGGCCTGGGCGAGCGTGGCCTGCAGGCGATGAGCGCGCTGGTGGCGGTGGTCAGCCTGGCGGCGCTGGTGGCGGTGATCCTGGCCGGGCTGAACGAGCGCCGGCGTGAGCTGGCCATCCTGCGCGCGGTGGGCGCCGGCCCGCGCCAGATGCTGGCGCTGCTGGCCGCCGAGGGCCTGCTGGTCACCGCCGCCGGCGTGTTGTTGGGCGCGCTGGCCTGCTGGGGCGCGGTGGCGGTGCTGGGCGGCTGGGTGCAGGGCCAGTTCGGCCTCGTGCTGCGGCTGCTGCCGCCGGGCAGCGCAGAATGGCAGCTGATGGCCGCGGTGCTGGCCGGCGGCCTGCTGGCCAGCCTGGTGCCCGGTTGGCGCGCCTACCGTTTGTCGCTGGCCGATGGCCTGTCCCCTCGGATCTGAAACACCCATGAGCCCCTTCGAAATCACCCGCCGCCGCCTGCTGCTGGCCATCGGCGCTGCCCTGATCGCCGGGCCGGTGGCCGCACAACCGCTGCCCAGGCCCAGCGCCAGCGGCGCTTACACCGAGCTGCGCTGGGACGATCTGGTGCCCCAGGGCTGGGACCCGATGAAGGGCCTGAAGGACAAGGGCATCGGCAACATGGCCGCGCTCAACGACGGCGACCCGAAGGCGGTGGCGCTGATGCGCGAGCTGCGCGAGGCCTGGGACAACGCGCCGGCCGAAACACAGCTCGACGGCACGCGGATCAAGCTGCCGGGTTATCTGGTGCCGCTGGAAGAAAACGCTGCCGGCCACACCGAGTTCCTGCTGGTGCCGTACTTCGGCGCCTGCATCCACACGCCGCCGCCGCCAGCCAATCAGATCGTGCTGGTGGTGCCGGCCAAGCCGGCGGCGGGTTACCGCAGCATGGACACGGTGTGGGTCAGCGGCACGCTCAAAGCCACCCGCAGCAACTCGCCGATGGGCGCCAGCGGCTACCGGCTGGAAGGCGCGCTGGTCGAGCGCTACAAGGCGCCGGCGCGCTGAATCGGGCAGGGGCCGGTGCGAAGCGACTGGGCGGTGGTGATCAGCCCTGCTTGAGCTTGCGCGCCGCATCCAGCGCGAAGTAGGTCAGGATGCCGTCGGCGCCGGCGCGCTTGAAGGCCAGCAGCGATTCCATCATCACCGCGTCGCCGTCCAGCCAGCCGTTGGCGGCGGCGGCCTTGAGCATCGCGTACTCACCGCTCACCTGGTAGGCAAAGGTCGGCACGCGGAACTCATCCTTGACCCGGCGCACGATGTCCAGGTAGGGCATGCCGGGCTTGACCATCACCATGTCGGCGCCTTCGGCGATGTCCAGCGCCACCTCGCGCAGCGCCTCGTCGCTGTTGCCCGGGTCCATCTGGTAGGCCTTCTTGTCGCTCTTGCCCAGATTGGCGGCCGAGCCCACCGCGTCGCGGAACGGGCCGTAGAAGGCGCTGGCGTACTTGGCGCTGTAGGCCATGATGCGGGTGTTGATGTGGCCCGCGCCCTCCAGCGCCTGGCGGATCGCGCCGATGCGGCCGTCCATCATGTCGCTGGGCGCCACGATGTCGACGCCGGCGTCGGCCTGCACCAGCGCCTGCCGGGTCAACATGGCCACGGTCACGTCGTTGAGGATGTAGCCGCTCTCGTCGAGCAACCCGTCCTGGCCGTGCGAGGTGAACGGGTCGAGTGCCACGTCGCACAGCAGGCCCAACTGCGGAAAGCGGTCCTTCAGCGCCCGCACCGTGCGCGGCACCAGACCGTCGGGGTTGGTGGCCTCGACGCCGTCGGGCGTCTTCAGCCGGCTGTCGATCACCGGGAACAGCGCCATCACCGGCACTCCCAGGCTCACGCACTGCTCGGCCAGGCCGAACAGCCGGTCGATCGACAGCCGCTGCACGCCGGGCATGCTGGCCACGTCCTGCGCCTGGTCGTGGCCGTCCTGCACGAACACCGGCAGGATCAGGTCGCTGGGATGCAGCCGGTTCTCGCGCACCATCTCGCGGGTGAAGGCATCGCGGCGCAGCCGGCGCAGCCGGCTGGTAGGAAAGGCGGGCAGGGGGGGGACGGCCATGTTGATGTTGCTCCTCGGGTCGTGTCGGGTTCAGCGCGGTGTCTTGTCCGCCTGACAGTTGAATACGCGGATTCGGCGAATTACATCAGCGTTTGTCCGCACCCGGCCCGGTGCCGTGCGCAAACTCAATCTGCTAATATTGACACCGGGTTGGCGCTGCAAGGCGACGGCCCCCTGCTTTTCCTCCCTGAGCAGGTGCCTTAGCGTGATGACAGCGATAAGGCTTGCCGCCCCAGTCCTCGTGACTGGGGTTCTTTTTTTGTCCACGGTCGCTCACTTGGCGGGTTGGGTTCAGGCGCTGTGCAAGGCCGTTCGGCGCACCCGGGCGCGGCCTGTCGACCACCCCGATAATGGTTTGCATGAGCAATGCCTACCTGTGGATCAAGGCCTTCCACTACGTCTTCGTGGCCAGCTGGTTCGCGGGCCTGTTCTACCTGCCGCGCATCTTCGTCAACCTGGCCATGGTGCCCGCCGACAGCCATGCCGAGCGTGAGCGCCTGCTGCTGATGGCGCGCAAGCTCTACCGCTTTGCCAACGTGCTGATGGTGGTGGCGCTGGCGCTGGGTTTCTGGCTGTGGCTGGGCTTCGGCGTGGGGCGCTTTGCCGGCACCGGCTGGCTGCATGCCAAGCTGGCGCTGGTGGTGGCGGTGATCGGCTACCAGCACCTGTGCCGCGGCCACCTGCGCCGCTTCGAGCAATCGGCCAACCGGCGCAGCCACCGCTGGTTCCGCATGTTCAACGAGGTGACGGTGCTGCTGTTCATCGCCATCGTCGTGCTGGCGGTCGTCAAGCCGTTCTAGCGCGCCCGGCGGCCCCATGCGCGGCACGATGGGCACCCACCGCAGTTCGGCCGTGCCGCTGGGCTGGGCCTGGGTGGCGCTGATCGTCTATGCCAGCCTGTTTCCGTTCGAGGGCTGGCGCTGGCCGCCCGGCGTGGCCGCCTGGGAGTTGCTGCGCCTGCCCTGGCCGCGCTACTTCATCCCCTTCGACATCACCAGCAACCTGCTGGCCTATGCGCCGCTGGGCTTTCTGCTGTGCCTGGCCCGGTTGCGCCATGGCGCCACGCTGGTCGTGGCGCTGGCCACGGCGGTGCTGGCCGGCGCCGGCCTGTCGTATGCCATGGAGCTGAGCCAGCAGCTGACGCCGCAGCGTGTGCCTTCGCTGCTGGACTGGGTGCTGAACGCCGGCGGTGCCGCATTGGGCGCCGCGCTGGCGGTGCTGGCCCAGGCGCTGGGCCTGCTGCGGCGCTGGCAGGCGATGCGCGAGCGCTGGCTGGAGCGTGGCAACGGCGGCGCGCTGGCGCTGCTGGTGCTGTGGCCGGTGGCCCTGCTGTTTCCCACGCCGGTGCCGCTGGGTGTGGGGCAGGTGGGCGACGTGCTGCGCGAGGCGCTGGCGGGCCTGCTGGCCGGTGTGCCCTGGGCCGATCCGGTGGCCGGCTGGCTGGCCGTGGCGCCCGCCGCCGAGCAGGCCCTGACCCCGCAGGGCGAGTTGCTGGCGGTGATGCTGGGCCTGCTGTCGCCCTGCCTGCTGGCCTTTGCCGCGGCGCGGCCGGGCTGGCGCCGCCTGCTGATGGCCGGTGGTGCCGCGGTGATGGCGGTGGCCGCCACCACCTTGTCGACGGTGCTGAACTTCGGGCCCGACCATGCCTGGGCCTGGCGCACGCCGGGCACGCTGGTGGCGCTGGGCCTGGCGCTGCTGCTGGCGCTGGCAGCGTTGTGGCTGGGGCCGCGGTTGGCCGGCGCGCTGGCGCTGGTGGCGCTCACCGGCCTGGTGGTGCTGGTGCACCAGGCACCCACCGACCCGTATTTCGCCGACAGCCTGCAAGGCTGGGAGCAGGGCCAGTTCGTGCGCTTTCACGGCCTGGCGCAGTGGGTGGGCCGGTTGTGGCCTTACGCGGCGATGGCCTGGCTGCTGGGCCGCCTGGGTTCGAGGTAAAGCCCCGGGGCCGGTGATGCTGGGGTTTCCCCGGACCCTCTCTACAATCCGGCCCCCATGAGCTATTACAAGCACCACATCTTCTTCTGCCTCAACCAGCGCAGCAATGGCGAGGCCTGCTGCGCCGATCAAGGCGCACAGGCGGCGTTCGACCACTGCAAGAGCCGGGTCAAGGCCGAGGGCCTGGCCGGGCCGGGTGGCGTGCGTGTCAACAAGGCCGGCTGCCTGGACCGCTGCGCCGGCGGCCCGGTGGCGGTGGTCTACCCCGACGAGACCTGGTACACCTTCGTCGACGCGTCCGACGTGGACGAGATCGTCGAATCGCACCTGAAGAACGGCCGGCCGGTCGAGCGCCTGCTGCTGCCGCCCAGTGTGGGCCGCTGACCGGCAACCGCACCACGATGAAACAGGATACCCGTCACGAGACGCTGGCCGGCCCGGCCGGCGCGATCGACTGCGCCATCGACGAGCCGGCTGCCGGCGCGGTGCCGCGGGGCGTGGCGGTGCTTT
>MESD01000007.1:10244-11152 GCA_001770815.1 Burkholderiales bacterium RIFCSPHIGHO2_12_FULL_69_20 | reverse complement strand
ACCTGCGCATTGGCGCCGACGATCACGCCCTTGCCCAGCGTGGGGTGGCGCTTGGTGCCGCGGCCCAGCGAGGTGCCGCCCAGCGTCACACCCTGGTAGATGGTGCAGTCGTCGCCGATCTCGGCGGTCTGGCCGACCACCACGCCCATGCCGTGGTCGATGAACACGCGCCGGCCCAGCGTGGCGCCAGGGTGGATCTCGATGCCGGTGAAGAACCGGCCCAGGTGCGAGAGAAACCGGCCCAGCCACTTGAGGCCATGGCCCCAGGCGAAGTGCGCCCAGCGATGCCAGATCACCGCATGCAGGCCGGGGTAACAGGTGAGCACCTCCCACATCGAACGTGCCGCGGGGTCGCGCTCGCGGATGCAGGTTATGTCTTCACGCAGTCGGCTGAACATGACGGGACTCTTGAGGCGGGTTGGTCAGTGTAGTGCGGCCCTGCCGGGCCTGCTGGCCACGGGCGCCCCCTACACTGCCGCGGTGTTCAAGGGCCCTGGATCGATTCATCAACGCAGCGCCGCCGGCCGGGCCGCGCGGATGGCGCAGACCCTGCTGCGGGCATTCATGACGCTGGCCGCGCTGGCCGTGCTGGGGTGGGCGATGTCGCCCACCGTCCGGGCCGCGCCCGAAGGCCCTGCCGATGCCGCATCGGCCAGCGCCGTGCCCGCCTCGGCCCCCACCGAGCCCGCAGCGGCGGCCGGCCCCGCTGCGCTGTCGGGCACGGGCCAGCGCATCTATGCCGAAATGCGTGCGCGCCTGCTGCAGGTGCGCACGCTGCTGAAGACGCAGGACAGCCAGTCGTCGGTGGGCTCGGCCTTTCTGGTCACGCCCGAGGGCCACCTGATCACCAACTACCACGTGGTCAGCAGCTACGCGCTGGCGCCGCAACGCCACCGGCTGGTGTACGC
>MESD01000007.1:0-10227 GCA_001770815.1 Burkholderiales bacterium RIFCSPHIGHO2_12_FULL_69_20 | reverse complement strand
AGGGCGCGCTGCAGCTGCTGGCCTTCGACGTGGTGCACGACCTGGCGCTGCTCAAACCGGTGGATGCCGCGCCCTTGCGTGGCCGCGGCGCGGTGCCGTTCCGGCCCGAGGACCAGCCGCCCGAGCGTGGCGCGCGCATCTACTCGCTGGGCAACCCGCTGGACGTGGGCTTTGCCGTCACCGAAGGCGCCTACAACGGCCTGGCCGAGCGCCACTACCTGCCCACGCTGTTTTTCGGCGGCTCGCTCAGTGGCGGCATGAGCGGCGGGCCGGCGCTGGATGCGCAGGGCCGGCTGGTGGGCGTGAACGTGGCTGCGCGGCGCGACGGCGAGCAGGTGAGCTTTCTGGTGCCGGCCGCCGCCGCACAGGCGCTGCTGCAGCGCGGGCGTGATGCCGCACCGATCACCCAGCCGGTGCATGGCGAGATCCAGCGCCAGTTGCTGGCCCACCAGGCCGCGCTGGTCGACCGTTTCATCGCCCAACCCTGGCGGCCAGCCGGCCACCCGCGCTACCGCGTGCCGGTGCCGCAGGAGACCTTCATGCGCTGCTGGGGCAGCGGCACCTCGGCCGCCACGCGCGGGCTGCTGTTCGAGCGCAGCGACTGCACGATGGACAGCGCCGTGTTCATAGCCGATCGGCTGCGCACCGGCCACATCACCGTGCGCCACGAGACCTACGACGGCAGCCGGCTGGGCTGGCTGCGCTTCCAGCAGCGCTACTCCGACAGCTTCCGCAACGAAAACGTGGGCGGCAACGACCGCCACCGCGTGGCGGCGCACTGCAGCGAGCACACGCTGGACCGCGGCGGCCTGCCGCTGCGCGCGGTGGTCTGCCTGCAGGCCTACAAGAAGCTGCCGGCGCTGTTCGACCTGAGCGTGCTGACTGCCTCGCTCGATGGCAACGACGTCGGCGTGCAGGGCCGACTGGATGCGCATGGCCTGAGCTTCGACAGCGCCCAGCGCCTGGCGCGCCACTACCTGGAGGGCTTCGGTTGGACCGCCCCGAACCCCGGCCCGAAGAACGCCTCGCGCTGATCGAGCTGCTCGATCGCGACGGCCGTGCGCGCCGCACGCTGGACGTGCACGCCTGGCCGGTGACGCTGGGCCGTGCGCTCGACAACACCTGGGTGCTCGACGACGCGCATGTGGCCGCCCACCATGCCACGCTGCAGCTCGATCAAGACGGCCGGCTGCAACTGCAGGTGGGCGACAGCCTCAACGGCATCGACCTGGACCAGCGCCATCTGCGCGCCGGCCAGGGCACCACGCTGCCGGCCGGCGGTGCGCTGCTGCAACTGGGCGGCCAGCGTTTGCGGCTGCGCCTGGCCGGTGCGCCGATCGCACCCGAATCACCGCTGGCCCGCCCCTTGGCCCATGGTGCGATGTTGTGGGCGCTGGCCCTGGCCTGGGTGCTGGTGCAGGCCGCGCAGCGCTGGGTGGCACTGGACCCCGGCGCCGACCTGGTGCAGTGGCTGCCCTGGTTGCTGGGCCTGCCGGGCGGCCTGGCGCTGTGGTGTGGCAGCTGGGCGCTGGCCTCCAAGCTGTTTCGCCATGGCTTTGAATTTGCCAGCCATGCGGCCATTGCGCTGGTGGCGCTGCTGGCCTTCGAGGCGCTGGAACTGCTGCTGCCGCTGGCCGCCGCCGCGCTGGACCTGCCGCTGCTGTGGCAGGCCTGGCGCCAGTGGGGCCCACCGCTGCTGGCGGCCCTGCTGGTGCGCGCCCACCTGCGCCAGCTGCTGCCGCAGCGCGGCCGCGCCATCGACGTCAGCGTGGCGGCGATGCTGCTGGCCGGCATCGCGGTGAGTGCCGCCGTCAACCTGCGCCAGCAAGGCCAGGTCTTCAGCGCGCCCTACATGCACACACTGCCGCCGCCGGCGCTGCGCTGGGGCGGCGGCCAGCCGGTGCCCAGCATCGACGCGGCGATGCGCAGGCTGCGCGACGAGGCCCTGCAGCGCGCCGCCAAGGCCGCCGCCGAAGACGCCGACGAGGGCGACGAACCGCCTTGACCCGCGCCCGCGGGCGCACGGCGTGCACCGCGGGCTCATTCACACCACTTCACTCGCCCGAGCGCGCCTTGCCCACCGCCCGCGCGATGCCACGCAGGATGTGCAGTTCCTCGGCCGTGGGCTGGGCGCGGTGGATCAGCTGCTGCAGCCGCGGCATCAGCCGCTTGGGCGCGGCGGGGTCGAGAAAGCCGATCTGCTCGAGCACCTGCTGCCAGTGCGCCAGTGCGCCGGCCACTGCCGCACCGTCGGCTGGCACGGTCTCGGCGGTGCGCGGCTGCACGGGCCAGGCGCCCAGCGCGCAGCGCCAGTCGTAGGCGATGCACTGCACCGCCTGCGCCAGGTTCAGCGAGCCGTAGTCGGGCGCGGCGGGGATGCTCAGGCAGGCATGGCAGCGCCACACGTCGTCGTTGCGCATGCCGAAGCGCTCGCTGCCGAAGACGAAGGCCACGCGCTGCACGCCGGCCGCCACCTCCCCCGCCAGCGCCGGTAGCCGATCGCGCGGGGCAAAGGTGGGCGGGCCGAAGTCACGCGGCGTCATCGCGGTGGCGCAGGCGAAGGTGAACCCCTCCAGCGCCTCGGCCAGGCTGGCGACGATGCGCGCGCGCACCAGGATGTCGGCCGCGCCGCTGGCCATCGCCACCGTCTCCTCGCGGCTCAGCACGTCGTCGAAGCGCGGCGCCACCAGCACCAGATCGGAGAAGCCCATCACCTTCATCGCCCGCGCCGCGGCGCCCACGTTGCCGGCGTGGCTGGTGTTGAGCAGCACGAAGCGGGTGTGGTCCACGGTGCTCAGGGGCGTGTTGGCGGTCACGTGCGGGTAAACTCCAGGGTTCGGTCGTGCCATTGTCCGTTGTCGGACTGCCGCCCCTGCTCTTTCATCCCGCCAGCCCCTGCGTGAGCCCCGCGCTCACCACCCGATCCAGGACGATCCATGTCGCAATCCCTGCACCCCATGCTCAACATCGCCATCAAGGCCGCACGCGCGGCCGGGGCGATCATCAACCGGGGTTCGCAGGACCTGGACATCCTGAAGATCAGCCGCAAGGGGCCGAATGACTTCGTCAGCGAAGTCGACCAGATGGCCGAGGCCGCCATCATCGAGGTGCTGCTCACCGCCTACCCCGGCCACGGCATCCTGGCCGAAGAATCGGGCCGCGAACACGGCGCGCAGAACAGCGAGTTCGTCTGGATCATCGACCCGCTGGACGGCACCACCAACTTCCTGCACGGCTTTCCGGTCTACGCCGTCAGCATCGCGCTGGCCTGGCGTGGCGTGGTGCAGCAAGCGGTGGTCTACGACCCGACGCGCAACGACCTGTTCTACGCCTCGCGCGGGCGCGGCGCCTTCCTCAACGACAAGCGCCTGCGCGTGAGCAAGCGCACCCGGCTGGCCGATTCGCTGGTGGGCACGGGCTTTCCGTTCCGCAAGGGCGACAACGCCCAGCGCTACATCAAGATGTTCGACACCGTGATGCAGGCCTGCGCCGGTGTGCGCCGCCCGGGCGCGGCCGCGCTCGATCTCTGTTATGTGGCTGCCGGCTGGTACGACGGCTTCTTCGAGACCGGCCTCAGCCCCTGGGACATCGCCGCCGGCTCGCTGATGATCACCGAGGCCGGCGGCCTGGTGGGCAACTTCACCGGCGATGCCGATTTCCTCTACCAGCGCGAGGTGGTGGC
The DNA here is from genome assembly GCA_001770815.1 of Burkholderiales bacterium RIFCSPHIGHO2_12_FULL_69_20. Lineage (GTDB taxonomy): Bacteria > Pseudomonadota > Gammaproteobacteria > Burkholderiales > Burkholderiaceae_C > Pseudaquabacterium. The sequence continues at coordinate 6,545 of MESD01000007.1, read as the reverse complement.
CGGCAACCCGAAGGTGTATGGCCAGCTGGTGACGCTGCTGGCACCCTACAGCAAGGCGATCAAGGGCGACGAGGGCCATGACGGCCACCACCCGGTGGGCGTGCACGTTGCCGCGCCGGCCGAGGTGCCCACCGCCACCGACGCGCTGGCGGCCGCCGTGGCCGCCGATGCGGTCGCGCCCATCACACCGGCCGACGCTGGTGAACCGGCCGAAGCCGCCAAGGCCGGCGAACCCGCCGCACGCGAGCGCAAGCCGGTGCGTATCCGCAAGCTGGACGCGCCGCAGTCCGAGGGCTTTGGCAGCGATCGTCCACGCGGCCCGCGCCCTGACATGGGCGACCGGCCCCGCGGCCCGCGGCCCGAGGGCGACCGCCCCCGCGCCACCGGCAAGCCCGCGCCCGGCCGGCCGCTGCCGACCAAGCGCTGAGAAGGTGTGAACGCTCGCGCGGCCGTGCGATCAGCGGCCGCGCGGCCTACACGTCCTGCAGATAACGCGCCGCCAGCGCGTCCAGCGCCGCCGGGCCCAGGCCCAGGCGCTGCTGCAGGTAGCGCTCGATGCCGCCGTGTTCGGCATCCACCACATTCAGGGCGGCGTCGAGAAAGCCCTCCTGCACACGCCACAGCACGGCCAGCGCCTCGGCCGGCGTGTCGCTCTGGGTGGTCGGGGCGTGGCGGAAGTACTGGTTGGTGAGCAGGTAGTCCTGCACCACCAGATCGCGTGGCACACCCAGTGCCGACAGGATCAGCGCCGCGGCAAAGCCGGTTCGGTCCTTGCCGGCGGTGCAGTGGAAGACCACCGGCGCATCGGCGCACAGCAGGTGCTCGAACAGCTCGGCAAAGCGGTGCGCCTGGTCGTTGACCAGCGCGCGGTACAGGTCCTGCATCAGGTCGACGGCCACCGCGGCGGTGAGCTGCTGGCCGGCGGCCACCATGTCCTGCATGCGCTGCACCACGGTGGGCTCGATGGACAGCGCATGCTGCACCACGCCGGGCAGTTGGTAAGGCGTGGCGGCGCGCTCGTCGACACCGCGGAAGTCGAACGCGCGGGCCAGGCCCAGCGCCGCCAGCGCGGCCTGGTCGGCGGCGGTCAGGCCACCCAGGTGGTCGGAGCGAAACAGCCGGCGCCAGCGCAGCGGGCGCCCGTCATGGCCGGGGTAACCGCCCAGATCGCGGAAGTTGGTGGCGCCCTGCAGGGGCAGGACTCGATCAGGATGGTGGGGCATGGCCCCGATTGTGGCGCGCCGCCGCTGCGACGGCTTGATCCGGCACCGGTGGCGCCAGGCCGAGAAGCCCTACCATGGGTGACGTCTTCAAGGGTCACTGCATGCGTCTTGCCGAATACACCGACTACACCCTGCGCGTGCTGATGTACTGCGCCTCGCACCGCGAGCGGCTGGTGACGATCGCCGAGGTGGCCGAGCAGCACCACATCTCGAAGAACCACCTGATGAAGATCGTCAACGACCTGGCCCGCGAAGGCGTGCTCGAGACCACCCGCGGGCGGGGCGGCGGCATGCGCCTGCTGCTGCCACCCGACCAGATCCGGGTGGGCGACATCGTGCGCCGCTCGGAAACCGATTTCCGCCTGGTCGAGTGCTTCGACGCCAGCCTCAACAGTTGCACGCTTGATCCGGCCTGCCGCCTGAAGCGGCTGCTGCAGGACGCGCTGCAGGCCTACTTCAAGACGCTGGATGGCGCCACGCTGGCCGACATCACGGGGCCGTCGATGGTGGCCCGGCCGGCGCCGGCTGGCCTGGCGCGGCGGCCGCCCGGCACCACCACGACGACATTGGCCACGGTGGCCCTGCCCGCGTCGCGCCGGCGCTGAGGCCGGCCGCGAACCGAGGCGCCTTGATCAACCCGCCGGCACACCGGCGATGGCCTGCAGCTGCGGCAGGTCGCGGATCACCACCTGGTAGCCCTTCATGTCGATGCAGCCCTGATCGACCAGCCGGCGCAGGCAGCGCGACAGGGTTTCCTGGGCCATCACCAGCTGGCGCGCCACCAGCTGCTTCTGCTCGCGCAGCCGGAAGGCCAGGTGATCGGCGTTGGTGGCCGGCAACTGGCGCAGCAACCACAGCGCCACGCGGGCCAGCACGTCCTTGCTGGCCAGCTCGCGCCGGCCATCGCTGAGCTGACGCATCTGGTTGGCCATCACGCCGCCCATCGCATGCACCAGGCTGGCGTCGATGCGGCAGCCGCTGGCCAGCGCGTCGACCGGCAACGACCACAGCGTCGACGGCAGGCTGCAGGCCGCGGATTCGGCGGCGCGGGGCGCCGACCAGGCGCTGGCCACGTCCAGCCACTGGCCCGACTCGACCACGCGTCCATCGACCAGCGTGCCTTGCGCACAGGGCGTGCCCACCACGATGCGCCCCTGGGCCACCAGCCACCAGGCGGGCGCGTGCCCGGTCATCGGCCAATCGATAGCCCCGGCCGGCAGCGCATGCACCTGCACGCTGTCGAGCAGGCGCTCGGCGGTGTCGCGGCACAGCACGGCCGGTGCAAACGCGGCCTGCAGGCGTGCCAGCCCGACGGGTGCGGACGCCCGCTCGTCCACCACCGCGAGGTGGAACGACGGGTGCGCGACAGCGGTGCGCGGTGTGGGCATGACGTACGACATCGGAGGCTCCTTCAGGTGTCAGATGGGCGTCGGTTTGTCGACAAGCCGAATCAGCGGTGCAAGCTATAGATGCATCGTTGATGAATCTTATAATGCAGCCTTGCCGCCCCGGTGAACCACTTCGACAAACCATGCGCCTGATCAAATTCGGTGAACCGCGGCCCTGCCCGCGCTTCAGTTGTCGATGACGCTGCCGACCCCCCTCGGCGCCCGGCACCGCCCTGCACCGGCGCAGGGCAGCGACGACGACGAACTGACCGTGTCGATGTATGAGAAGCAGGTCAAGATCTACCCGCGCGCGGTCACCGGCTGGTTTGCCGGCTGGCGCTGGGCGATGGTGTGGCTGACCCAACTGGTGTTCTATGGCGGGCCCTGGCTGCAGTGGAATGGCCGCCAGGCGGTGCTGTTCGACCTGACCGAGCGGCGCTTCTTCGTCGGTGGGCTGGTGCTGCAGCCGCAGGACTTCATCTACCTGGCCGCGCTGCTGGTGATCGCCGCGCTGGCGCTGTTCTTCTTCACCGCGGTGGCCGGCCGGCTGTGGTGCGGTTATGCCTGCCCGCAGACCGTCTACACCGAGATGTTCCTGTGGGTCGAGCGGCGCACCGAAGGCGACCGCCAGGCCCGCATGCGGCTGGACGCCGCGCCCTGGAGCGCCGACAAGCTGCTGCGCAAGGGCAGCAAGCAGGCGGCCTGGATCACCATCGCGCTGCTCACCGGCTTCAGCTTCGTCGGCTATTTCACGCCGATCCGTGCGCTGGCGGCCGAGGCCGCCACGCTGGGCTTCTCGGCGTGGGAGTGGTTCTGGGTGCTGTTCTACGGCCTGGCCACCTACGGCAACGCCGGCTACCTGCGTGAGCAGGTGTGCAAGTACATGTGCCCCTACGCCCGCTTCCAGAGCGCGCTGATCGACCGCGACTCGCTGGTCATCGCCTACGACAGCGGCCGCGGCGAGGCACGCGGCTCACGCCCACGCAAGGCCGACCCGCGTGCGCTGGGGCTGGGCGACTGCATCGATTGCACGCTGTGTGTGCAGGTCTGCCCCACCGGCATCGACATCCGCAACGGCCTGCAGAACGAGTGCATCGGCTGCGCCGCCTGCATCGACGTGTGCGACGACGTGATGGGCAAGATGGGCTATGCGAAGGGGCTGATCCGCTATTCCACCGAGAACGGCGTGGCCGGCGGCTGGACCCGCGCGCAGATGCTGCGGCGCACGCTGCGCCCGCGCGTGCTGCTGTACGGCCTGCTGCTGCTGGTGGTCAGCGCGGTCTTCGTCTTCAGCCTGTCGCAGCGCAGCGGCTTCACCGTCGACGTGATCCGCGACCGCGGCGCGCTGGCGCGGGTGGTCGAGGGCGGCGTGATCGAGAACGTCTACACGCTGCACATCGCCAACGTCAGCGAGCAGGTGCGGCGCTTTCGCGTGGGCGTCTCGGGCCTGCCCGGCCTGCAGATCGTCACGCCCACCGAACTGGTGGTAGCACCCACCCATATCGGCACGCTGGCGGTGCGGCTGTCGCTGCCCGCCGACGCGGGGCAGGCGCAGCGTGGGCAGGCCGCGGCCATCGCCTTCGAGATCGCCAGCATGCAGGACGGCGTGCCGGTGATGCGGCGCGAGAAGTCGACCTTCTTCGTGCCACGCTGAGCCAGCGGCGGGAGGGACCTGCCGCCAGCTCAGGCCGGCACGGCAGCGCCCAGCCTGAAGCGGCACACCGATTCCACCAGGCGCGCGGCCTGGCTGCTCAGGCTGTCGGACGCCGCCGCGCTTTCTTCCACCAATGCCGCGTTCTGCTGGGTCACCTGGTCGAGCTGCGTCACCGCATCGTTGACCTGGCCGATGCCCTGGGTCTGCTCGTTGGCCGCGTGGCTGATCTGCAGGATCATGTCGCTGGCACGCTGCACCTGCTGCACGATGTCGCGCATGGTGTCGCCGGCGGCGCCCACCTGGTGGCGGCCGGCCTCCACCGTCTCGACGCTGGCCTGGATCAGCTGCTTGATCTCGCGCGCCGATGCCGCACTGCGCTGCGCCAGGCTACGCACCTCCGAGGCCACCACCGCAAAACCGCGGCCCTGCTCGCCGGCACGGGCCGCCTCCACCGCGGCATTCAGCGCCAGGATGTTGGTCTGGAAGGCGATGCCGTCGATCACGCCGATGATGTCGCCGATCTTGCGGCTGGAGGCGGTGATGTCCTCCATCGTGCCGACCACCTGGCCCACCACCTCGCCGCCGTGGGCGGCGGTGGCGCTGGCTTGCACGGCCAGTGCGCTGGCCTCGCGGGCGGTTTGGGCGCTTTGCCGCACGGTGCTGGCCAGCTGCTCCATCGCCGCGGCCGTCTGCTGCAGGTTGGCGGCCTGCTCTTCGGTGCGTTGCGACAGATCGGCCGTGCCGGTGGCGATCTGGCTCGCGCCGGTGGCGATGCTCTCGCTGCCTTCACGCACCTCGCCCACCACATGGCCCAGGCTGGCATTCATGTCCCTGAGCGCCTGCAGCAGGCGGCCGGTCTCGTCGCGGGTGCTCACCTCGATGTGCGAGCTGAGGTCGCCGGCGGCCACCGCTTCGGCCACCGCCACCGCCTGCGCGATCGGCCCGGTGATCGTGCGGGCCAGCCACCAGGCCGCGCCGGCGCCCAGCAGCAGCATCGCGGCGCCCGCCAGCATCAGCACCCAGCGGGCCTGTTCCACGTCCTGCTGCACGGCCGCGCCGGCAGCGTTGGCCTGCTTCATCTGCAAGGCCGACAGCCCGCGCGCCTGCACCTGCAGCTTGTCGACGGCCGGCAGCGTCTCCCGCAACATCAACTGGCTGGCCGCGTCGCGTTGACCGGCCTGCAGCAGCCGGTCGACCTGGGTGAAGCTGGCCACGAAGGCTGCGCGGTCGGTCTTCAGCGTCGCCAGCAGGGCCTTGCCTTCGGCCAGGTAGACGAGTTGCTCGAGCTGCGCCAGCGCCTCGTCGATGGTCGTCTTGTTGGTCTGGATGTGCGCGCGCACCGTGGCCTGTTGCGCCGGATCGCTGATCAGCAGCAACTCCAGCGTGCGGCGCGCATTGGCCCGCGTGGTGGAGTCGATGGTGGCCGCGGCCTGCGCCTTGATCCAGTCCTGGTGGACGATGCGGTGCACCGCATCCCCCAGGCTGCTCAACCGCAGGCTGGACAGCGCGAGGGTCAGCGCCATCAGGAACAACAGGATGCCAAATCCCAGACCGAGGCGGGCCCCGATGCGCAAGTCCTTGATGAGTTTCATGCCCGTTGCCCTTGATGAATGTGATCGGGTTGTCGGGCCCCATGGATCACATCTTGAGCAGGCCGATGCTCCGATTTGACAAAGCGCAAGCTCAGTGCATTCAGCCGGGAAACCACTTGCCGCGGTGGCCGGTACCGCCTACCAATGGCCGCGCAAGGCCAGGCGCCAGGTGCGCGGCGCCTCGCCCCAGCTGTAGAGCGCCGAGCGCTCGGGCGGGTTGGTGCCGGTGAGGTTGCTGACGCCCAGGCCCAGGTTCAGGCCGGCCGGCAGGTCGCGCGAGACGTTGGCGCCCACGTAGCTCAACGGCGGTGCCGCCTGCAATGGCTGGCCCACCACCGCCGGCGCGATCAGCTGGCCCGCCGTGGTGTCGATGCGCAACCCGGCGCGCCAGGGGCCGGCGGCCCAGGCCAGCGCACCGCCCAGCGTGTGGCGCGGCCGCTTTTCAAGCCGCGTGCCGTGGCCGTCCTTGGCATCCAGGTACTGGTAGTTCGCGCTCGCCGTCCAGCCGCCGGCCAGGCGCAGGGTGCCCGACCACTCGGCACCTCGCAGGCGCGCGCGGTCGATGTTCTGGTACTGGTAGGTGATGCGCGGGCCGGTGGCCGTCACCTGCTGCGGCACGATCAGGTGGTTCACCCGGTTGTCGAACAGCATGAACTGCACGCCCGCGCGCAGCGTGTCGAAGGCCAGG
>MESD01000006.1:10161-51325 GCA_001770815.1 Burkholderiales bacterium RIFCSPHIGHO2_12_FULL_69_20 | reverse complement strand
CATCGAAGCAGGTGGGCATACGTGGGCGCCACCACGTTGATGGCGCGTCGGGGTGGGCTGGCGTGTTTTGCGCAGGTAAAGGAGGAGCCGGCAGCCGTCAGGCTGGCGGCGGGGGACACGGAGCAAAACACACCAGCCCGGCCCGATGCGCTCGCTCCAACGCCGGAGTGCCGGCTTTCCGGCAAACAACCCAATTCAGCAACGAGCCGCCAACCGCCGCCGGCCCGCCCTGGACCCTGACCCCCAAGTGACCGCCTCGCCAACCCTGCAGGTTTAGCATCCGATTCCTGCGCATCGACCCCCGCACCCAGGAGACCTCATGACCCAACACGCCTACATCTGCGACGCCATCCGCACCCCCTTCGGCCGCTACGGTGGCGCGCTGTCGTCGGTGCGCACCGATGACCTGGGCGCCATCCCGCTGAAGGCACTGATGGCGCGCAACCCCCAGGTCGACTGGGCCGCGCTCACCGACGTGCTGTTCGGCTGCGCCAACCAGGCCGGCGAGGACAACCGCAACGTGGCGCGCATGGCGGCGCTGCTGGCCGGGCTGCCGGTGGGCGTGCCGGGCGGCACCATCAACCGGCTGTGCGGCTCGGGGCTCGACGCGGTGGGTACGGCCGCGCGCGCCATCAAGGCCGGTGAGGCCCAGTTGATGATCGCTGGCGGCGTCGAGAGCATGAGCCGCGCGCCGTTCGTGATGCCCAAGGCCGAGTCGGCCTTCAGCCGTGCCAGTGCGATCTACGACACCACCATCGGCTGGCGCTTCGTCAACAAGTTGATGAAAGAGATGCACGGCGTCGACTCGATGCCCGAGACCGCCGAGAACGTGGCCACCGATTTCAAGATCGAGCGCGAGGCACAAGACCGCATGGCGCTGGCCAGCCAGCTGAAGGCCGTGGCCGCGCAGAAGGCGGGTTATTTCGACGCCGAGATCACACCGGTCAGCATCGCGCAAAAGAAGGGCGACGCCATCCTCGTCAGCAAGGACGAGCATCCGCGCGAGACCAGCCTGGAGGCGCTGGCCAAGTTGAAGGGCGTGGTGCGCCCCGACGGCACGGTGACGGCCGGCAACGACAGCGGCGTGAACGACGGCAGCTGCGCGCTGCTGCTGGCCAGCGAGGCAGCTGCCGCCCGCCACGGCCTGACGCCGCGTGCCCGCGTGGTGGGCATGGCCACCGCCGGCGTGGCACCGCGCATCATGGGCATCGGCCCCGCGCCGGCCACGCGCAAGGTGCTGGAACTCACCGGCCTGAGCCTGGCGCAGATGGACGTGATCGAGTTGAACGAGGCCTTCGCCGCGCAGGGCCTGGCCGTCTTGCGCGACCTGGGCCTGGCCGACGACGATGCCCGGGTCAACGCCTGGGGCGGCGCCATCGCGCTGGGCCACCCGCTGGGCGCCAGCGGCGCGCGGCTGGCCACCACCGCGGTGAACCAGCTGCACCAGCGTGGTGGGCGCTATGCGCTGTGCACCATGTGCATCGGCGTGGGCCAGGGCATCGCGCTGGTGCTCGAGCGCGTGTAGCCCGGGTGGGCCGCCTGCATGGCGGCCCCCGGTCAGCGGCCGGTCACTGGCAGTTGTTGTGCAGCTTCCACTTTGCCTCGTGGCCGATGGCCTTGGCGAAGTCGGGCACCTTGCAACGCTCGGCCTCGGCCGCATCGATGGCGGCCGTGGTCGGGGCCGCACCGTGTGTTGCGACCAGTTCGGGCCGCTCGCCGGCCACGCGCGGTGCCAGCACCATCATCGCCAAGGCAAAGCCGGCCAGCACGGCCCATTGGCCCGCGCCGGTGCGCAGGCGCGGCTCGGGTGGCAACTCGCAGGCGCCGCCCGGACACAACTGGGCCTGCTGCCGGTGCAGCCGGTTGTAGAGCCAGCAGCCGATGCAGATGCCGAAGGCCGTCTCGAAGAACATCAGCACCAGGCAGGCGGCGCACACCAGCACGTTGGCCGGGCCGACCACCTGCTTGATCACCACCAGCCAGAACATCGTCAGCGCCAGCGCCAAGCCGATGGCCCAGGCAAAGCGCTTCTGCGGCGCGCCGGTGTATTCGGGCTGCTGCCGGCGCACCATCCACTGGCCGATCACCAGGCTGGGCGCGTAGCGCGGGTTGATCAACAGCCGGATCGTGAAGTCGATCAGGAAGGCCACCACGAACACCCGGGTGGGCTGGAAGTTGCCGGTCAGCCAGGCGTTCATGAACGCCACCAGCGCAAAGAAGAACAGGATGCCGGCACCGGCGCGCACGGCGCGCTCGTTGAGCACCGGCACGGCATAACCTTCGAGGGTGTCGCCAAAGCGGAACAGCGCGCTCATGCGGGGCTCACGGTGCCTTGCGCTGTTTCAGCGCGGCTTCCAGGTCGGCCGGGGTCCAGGCGCCGCGCATCGCCACCGGGCCGTCGCTGCCGGCGGGGAAGTTGACGAACTCGACCACCTTGCCATCGGCACGGGTGAAGGTGCGCCGGCCATCGACCAGGACCGCCGCCGCCACGTGGCCCTGCAGGCCCAGGCTCGCCAGCCGCTTCTCGGCCTCGGGCTTGTCCAGGTCGATCTCGACCACCTTCACGGCGGCACCTTGCCGGCCCAGCATCTCGCGCACCGGCTTGAGCGCGCTGACCACCGGCGGGTGGGCGTAGGCGAAGATTTCCACGAACGGCGGGGCGGCCCACGCGGGCACCATCAGCACCGCAGCAGTCAGCAGGCCGGCGGCAGATCGACGAAAGAGGTGGGTCATGGGTATGCAGGTTGCGGTGCAGGGCGTGGCAGGCGATGCCGGTCACGCAACGTGGCTCGCGGCCCGGCAGCCGAGACTGTATCGGTTGCGACTGGGGCCTGCTGCCGCACAGGCAGAGGGCCGGCGGCCCGCGTCAACCGCGATCCGCCGGCCCGTGTGGCCGCCGTCAGTGCACCGCGTTCACTTCGCCGGTGCCTGCATCGCCATGCGATGACCATGACGACCGTGACGGCCTTGCCCCTGGCGATCGGCCAGCGCCTTCTGCTCGGGCGTCAGCATCGCAAACAGCTCGGTGCGGGCCGCGTCACGCTCGGCGCGCAGCTTCTGCATCGCCTCGCGCTGGGCGCTCATGTCGGCCGGCATCTTGCCGTCCTTCATCTGCGCCTGCATCGTGGTGCGCAGGGCCTGGCGGGCCTCGGCCTGCTGGCGCATGGTGGCCTCGAACTTCGTCCAGGCGGGCTCCTGCTCGGCGGTGATCTTCAGCGCGGTCTTGAACTCGGCCATCCGGGTGGCATGCTGGGCGGGGTCACCGCCGGCCATGCGGCCCATGCCCATGCCGGGGCCCATCGCCGGGCCATGGCCCATCATGCCGGGGCCCATGCCCTGGCCTTGCTGCATGCCCTGGCCCATGCCCATGCCCTGGTGGGCGAAGACGACAGGGACGGCCGTCAACGAGGCGATGGCCATCGTGAGGGCGATGATCTTGGTGGTGGTCTTCATGATGCGTGTCCTTCAAAGGGTCGTTGAAGAAGCGGTGGGCGATGTGTCTGCCAGCCGCTCCGTTGCAGAAGATCCCTTCGCAACGGAATCCATTGAAGCGCCGTCGTGTAAGACCGATGTGTCATCTGCAGGCTGTTTTGTCGCGCCGTGCGTCGGCCCGCCGGCGTGACATGCTGTGTTACTTTTCTCCGGCGCCGCTGGCGTGCAGGCCGCGGGCTGGCGCGGTGCAATGGTGGCCATGGACCCGACGATGGAACGAAGCGACCACATCCTGATCGTCGACGACGACGGCGAGATCCGCAGCCTGCTGACGCGCTACCTCGAGAAGAACGGCCTGCGCGCCACCGCGGTGGGCGACGGCCGGGCGATGTGGCGCGCGCTGGACGACGGCGCCTTCGACCTGATCGTGCTCGACCTGATGCTGCCCGGCGACGACGGCCTGACGCTGTGCCGCATGCTGCGCAGCAAGGGCGACATCCCGGTGATCATGCTCACCGCGCGTGGCGACGAGACCGACCGCATCGTCGGCCTGGAGATGGGCGCCGACGACTACCTGCCCAAGCCGTTCTCCGCGCGTGAGCTGCTGGCGCGCATCAAGGTCATCCTGCGCCGCACCCGCAGCCTGCCGCCCAACCTGCAGCCGCAGGATCAGACGCTGCTGCGCTTTGCCGGTTGGACGCTGGACACCGCGCGCCGCGAGCTGCGGTCGCCCGCCGGCGAAGCGCTGCCCATCGGCGGCGCCGAGTACAAGCTGCTGCGGGTGTTTCTCGACCGCCCCAACCGCGTGCTCAGCCGCGACCAGCTGCTCGATCTCAGCCAGGGCCGCGAGGCCGACCCGCTGGACCGCAGCATCGACGTGCAGGTCAGCCGCCTGCGCCAGCGCCTGGGCGACGACCCACGCGCGCCGGCGCTGATCAAGACGGTGCGCGGCGAGGGCTACGTGCTGTCGGTGCCGGTGGATCACGGGCCATCAGGGCTGCCGTGATGGCGGCCTTGAAGGTGGCCTTGAAGGTGGCCTTGAAGGCGGCCCTGGTGCGCTGGCTGCCCGGCTCGCTGTTCGGCCGGCTGATGGGCGTGCTGGCCATCGGCCTGCTGCTGGCGCAGGGCCTCAGTGCGCTGATCAACGTGGCCGAGCGCGACCGGCTGGTGGCCGGCGGCTTCGGCCTGCAGCCGGCGCAGCGCATCGCCGACGTGGTCAAGCTGCTCGACGCGCTGGCCGACGCCGAGCGCGCGCAGGTGGTGGCGGTGTTGCGCGTGCCGCCGCTGGTGCTGTCGCTGCAGGCCGCGCCGCTGCTGCCCGAGGCCGACGCCGCGGGCTGGCGCGGCGCGATGTTCTCGGCCCGCCTGCGCGCGGCGCTGGGCGACGACCGCGCCGTGCGGACGCAGGCGCGCGAAGGCTTCGGCCCGCTGCCGGCGATGGCGGGCAGCGGCGCGCATCGGCCGGGTCAACGCGGCGGCGGGCCGGGGATGATGGAGCGCGGACCCGGGGACGGCGTGCGGTCCGGCATGCACCCCGGCATGCAACCCGGCATGCGCCCCGAGATGCGCCCCGAGATGCGTTCCGGCATGCGGGCGGCCTCGGGCTTGCCGGTGCTGCGCACCGAGGTGCAGCTGCGCGACGGCCGCTGGGCCCGCTTCGACACCGAGTTGCCCGCCGCGCCGCAGGCGCTGCCGTGGCGGCTGGTGCTGACGCTGGCGGTGCTGCTGCTGAGCATGCTGGCGCTGTCGTACGTGGCGGTGCGCTGGGTGGTGCGCCCGCTGCGTGTGCTGGCCGATGCCGCCGACGCGCTGGGCACCGATCTCGACCGCGCGCCGCTGCCCGAAGACGGCCCGCGCGAGGTGCGCCAGGCCGCGCGCGCCTTCAACACCATGCAGCGGCGGCTGGCCGGCTTCGTCAACGAGCGCATCCGTGTGCTGACGGCGCTGTCGCACGACCTGAAGACCCCGCTGACGCGCCTGCGCCTGCGCGCCGAGCTGATGGACGACGACGAGCAGCGCCAGCGCTTCGAGGCCGACCTGAAGGAGATGGAGGCGATGGTGGTGCAGACGCTCGAATTCATGCGCGGCCTCGACGGCCACGAGCCGCGCGCACCGGTTGACGTCGGCATGCTGCTGGATGCACTTCGGGCCGACAACGCGGCGATGGGGCGCTCGCTGCGCATTGACGGCAGCGCGGCGGCGCCCTACGTCGGCGTGGCCTCGCTGCTCAAGCGCGCGCTGGCCAACCTGATCGACAACGCCTTCGCCTACGGCATCAGCGCCACGGTGCGGATCGACGACGACCCCCGGCAACTGGTGCTGCGGGTGCAGGACGAGGGCTCCGGCATCCCCGAGGCGCAGTTGGAGCAGGTGTTCGAACCGTTCTTCCGGCTCGAGGCCTCACGCAACCGCGCCACCGGCGGCACCGGCCTGGGGCTGGGCATCGCGCGCAACATCGCACGCAGCCACGGCGGTGACCTGGTGCTGCGCAACCGGCCGACCGGCGGGCTGGAGGCAGTGCTCAGCCTGCCGCGGCCGGGCGGCGACGGCACCCACCCCGGCGCAGGTCGTCGCGCTTGAGTGCGGGTGGTTGGCCGCTCGATGGCGGCCCGCGCGATCAGCCTCGGCGCTGGAGCGACACCAGCCCGCACGCGGCGCTGGCCGTCTCGCTGCCGTCGCCGCGCAGCGCGCAGTGCCGCGCGTAGCCGGGCGGCTCCAGCTGCAGCGTGACATGGCCGATGCGGCCCAGCGTCTGCAGCGCCTGCTCGGCCGCCTGCAGCACCGTGCCGGTGTCGACCGATGCGTCGGCCAGCACCAGGTGGGCGGTCAGCGCGTTCTGCGAGGTGCCCATGGCCCAGATGTGCAAGTCGTGCACCTCGGCCACGCCGGGCAGGCCGGTCAGCAGCTGGCGCACGGCAGCCAGGTCGATGCCTTCGGGCACGCCGTCGAACAGCAGGTGCAGCGATTGCCGGAACAGGCTCCAGGTGCCCACCACGATCACCACGGCGATCAGCAGGCTCATCACCGGGTCGATCCAGGCCCAGCCCTGCCACAGCACCAGCGCGCCGCCCAGCACCACGCCCAGCGAGACCAGCGCGTCGGCGGCCATGTGCAGGAAGGCGCCACGCAGGTTCAGGTCGGATTCGCGGCCGCGCATGAACAGCAGCGCGGTGGCGGTGTTGACCACGATGCCCACGCCGGCCACCGCGATGATGGTCCAGCCCTCGGTGGCCACCGGCGCCTGCAGCCGCTGCACGGCCTCCCAGCCCAGCGAGCCCATCGCCACCAGCAGCAGCAGCGCATTGGCAAAGGCCGCCAGGATGGACGCTCGCTTCCAGCCATAGGTGTGGCGCGCGTCGGGCCGCAGCCGGCCGGCCAGCGCGCCGCCCCAGGCCAGGACCAGGCCGGCCACGTCGCTGAGGTTGTGGCCCGCATCGGCCAGCAGCGCCAGTGAATTGATGCGCCAGCCGTACCAGGCCTCCACCGCGACGAAGCCCAGGTTCAGTGCGATGCCGATGGCGAAGGCCGCGTTGAAGTCGGCCGGGGCGGGGTGGTGATGGTGGTGGCCGTGGTGATCGCTTTGGCCGTGGTCGTGTCGGCCGTGCTCGTGTCCTGCGCTCAAGGGGGTTGCTCCGCTCACGGGGTCTGGGGCCGCACCTACTCGCGTTCGAGTTCGAGGTAGGTGCGGCTGGCATTGCCGGGCATCAGCTCGGCGGCATTGAGCAGCCGCAGGAAGGGCGCGGTGTTGAAGGACTTGACGGCCGCGCTGATGTCGGTGCCGTTGTCCACCGCCTGCTTCATGTGGGCACGCAGAGCCTGCAGGTAGGCCAGGGTGTCGGCGCGTGCAGTGGCCAGGTTGGTCACCGCGCCGTGGCCGGGCACCAGCACCTGTGGGTCGAGCTGCTCGATGACCTCGAAGGTCTTCAGCCACCGCCCGGTGTGGCTGACCGGCAGCACGCCCAGCATCCGGTCGACGTAGACCGTGTCACCGGCAAACAGCACCCGCTGCTGCGGCAGCCACACCAGCAGATCGCCCGGCGTGTGGGCGCCGCCGCGGTGCTTGAACTGAAACACCACGCCGCCCAGCATCAGCGGCTCGTCGGGCCCGGCCAGCCAGCGGGTGGGCAAGGTGGGCACGGTGCCATCGGCCAGCGGCCCGAGCGCGGCACGCAGCGCCAGCAGGTGGTCGTTGCCGCGATTGGCCATGTCGGCCTGCCCGGCGGCATGGGCGATCAGCTCGGCACCTTGCGCCTGGAAGTAGCCGTTGCCCAGCCAGCGGTGGTCTTGCCCGCCGGTGTTGATGACCCACCTCACCGGCTGCGGGGTGATCCGCCGCACCGCCTCGTGGATCTGCCGCGCGCCCTGGAAGGTGGCGCCGCTGTCGATCAGCACCGCGCCGGCAGGCGTCACCACCAGCCCGAGGTTGGCGTTGAGGCCTTCGTTGCGCGGGCTGCGCGCGCCGGTCTCGCCGACGAAGGCGTACACGCCGTCGGCCACGGGCCGGAACGTCACTTCCACCGCAGGGGCGGCCAGCGGCAGCAACCACAGCAGCCAGGTCAGGGTCTTCGTCCACGCGGTCATCGGGTCTCCAGTTCAAAGGCGGGCACTACAACCACCGGGCGATCTGCTCGATGTCTTCAGGGAACAGCTGGCCGGCCTCGGCCATCAACACCCGGCCGTCGCGGCCGCGCACCAGCGTGACCGGCAGGCCCTTGGGCTTGGGCAGCACGCGCGCCACCTCGGGCGTCTGCAGGCCGGCAGGAAAGGTGTAGCCGCGCTTGGCCAGGTAGGCGGTGGCGTCGCCGGCTTGGCGGTCGACCGACAGCGCCAGCACCTGCAGCCCGCGCGCGCGGTGCACGCGCCACAGCTGCTCGATCAGCGGGCTCTGCACCGCGCAGAACGGGCACCAGCTGGCCCACCAGTAGACCACCAGCACCTGGCCATCGGCCTGGGCCGGCAGGAAGCGGCTGCCGTCGAACAGCGCCACTTCGGGCAGTGCCAGCCGGGTGCCCAAGGCAGGCAGCGGCCCGCCTTTGTCGGTCACGGGCGGCGCACTGCCGGCCGCGGGCGTGGCCCCTTGCGCCTGCGCGCCCGACCCTCCCAGGCCGGCGGCCCAGACTATGCTTTGTCCCAGCCAGGTGCGTCGCAACATGCTTTGTGTCTCCGTTGACGATCGATCGATCAGGCCGGTGGCGCCTGGCGCGAGACCTGCGGCATGGCCATCAGCGCCGCGAAAGCCAGCAGCCCCAGCGCGCCCGACAGCCACAGCGCGCGCGCGCCCCAGGCGTCCAGCGCCAGCCCGAAGGCAAACGGCGCGCTGGCCTGCGCCACGCGTGCCGGCATCATCAGCCAGCCCTGCCGTGCGCCGTAGCCACGTGCACCGAACAACACCAACGGCAACGTGCCCTTGGCGATGGTGAGGATGCCATTGCCCGCGCCGTGCAGCACCGCAAACAACGCCGCGGCCGGCGCGCCCAGCACCAGCAGCGCCGCGATGCCTGCCGGATGCGCCAGTGCCGACAGCCGCGCCGACAGCAGCGGGTGCACGCGCCGCAGCAGGCCGAACTCCAGCAGCCGCCCGGCCACCTGCGACGGCCCCACCAGCGCACCCACGCCGATGGCCACCGCCAGCGTGGCGCCGCTGGCCTGCAGCAACTGCGGCAGGTGGGTGGCCATCGCCGTGCCGACGAACATGCTGACGGCGAAGAAGACGCTCATCAGCACCGCCAGCCTCGCCGGATGCGCCGGTGCGGGCGACGTTTTGGATGACGTGCCGGATGACCTGTCGGGTGGCGGTGTGGACGCCCCGGCCGACGTCGGCCCGGCCGGCAGCTGCGTGGTCCCGGCAGGCTCGCCCGCAGCCCAGCGCGGCAGCAGCGCGTTCAGCGGCAGGCCCAGCACGGCGTGCAGCCCGGCCCAGACCAGGCAGGCGCCGCGCCAGCCGATCTGCGTCTCCAGCCAGGCCGTCAATGGCCAGCCCACGGTGCTGGCAAAGCCGGCGATCAAGGTGATGCCGGTGATGGCATTGCGGGCGCCCGGGCCGTGTTGCCGCACCAGCGTGGCAAACGCCGCCTCGTACAGCCCGCCGCCCATGGCCACGCCCAGCACCGCCCAGGCGGCAAACAGCGTGACCGGTCCCTGGGCCATGGCCAGCAGCACCAGGCCCAGCGCAAACACGACATTCGAGGCCATCAGCACCGGGCGGCCGCCGCGCCGGTCGATGGCCCGGCCCGCCGCCGGCCCCACCGCGGCCGAGACCACCAGCGCCAGCGAGAACGCCAGGTACACCGTGGGCATGGCCAGGCCCAGATCCCGCGCCATCACCGTGGCCAGCACCGCGGGCAGGTAGAACGACGAGGCCCACGACAGCGTCTGCGCCAGCCCCAGCGTGATCACCTGCCGCGTTGGCGCACCGGCGGGCAGGGCGGGTTGGGCGGTGATGGTCATGCGGCAAACCAGTGCCGTGTGCGGTTGGCAATGGCCACCAGCGACAGCATCACCGGCACCTCGACCAGCACGCCCACCACCGTGGCCAAGGCCGCGCCCGAGTGCAGGCCGAACAGCGAGATGGCCACGGCCACCGCCAGCTCGAAGAAGTTGGAGGTGCCGATCAGGCAGGCCGGTGCGGCGATGTTGTGCGGCAACTTCAGCCGCAGCGCGGCGACGAAGGTGATGGCGAAGATGCCGTAGCTCTGCAGCACCAGCGGCACGGCGATCAGCACGATCACCAGCGGCTGGGCCACCAGGGTTTCAGCCTGGAAGCCGAACAGCAGCACCACGGTGGCGATCAGCCCGACCACCGACCACGGCTTGAGCGCGGCCACACCGCGCGCCACCCTTTGCGCGCCGCCGGCACGCAGCCAGCGCCGGCGGGTGAGCACCCCCGCCGCCAGCGGCAGCACCACGTAGAGCACGGTGGCCAGCACCAGCGTCTGCCAGGGCACGCTGACATCGGTGACGCCCAGCAGGAAGGCGGCGATCGGCGCAAAGGCAAACACCATGATCAGGTCGTTCACCGACACCTGCACCAGCGTGTAGGCCGGATCGCCGCGGGTCAGCTGGCTCCAGACGAAGACCATCGCGGTGCAGGGCGCCACGCCCAGCAGGATCATGCCGGCGATGTATTCGCTGGCCGATTGCGGGTCGACCCAGGGCGCGAACAGGTGCTGGAAGAACAGCACCGCCAGCGCCGCCATCGTGAAGGGCTTGACCAGCCAGTTGATCACCAGCGTGAGCACCAGGCCCTTGGGCCGCCGGCCGACGTCCTTGATCGAGGCGAAGTCGATCTGGATCATCATCGGGTAGATCATCACCCAGATGAACAGCGCGACGATCAGGTTGACGTGGGCAAACTCCACCGCCGCGATCGCCTGGAACAGCCCCGGCACCACCAGCCCCAGCACCACACCGGCCAGGATGCCCAGCCCCACCCAGACGGTGAGCCAGCGTTCGAACAAGCCCATCAGCAGACCCGGCCGTCGGCGCAGCGCCCGGGTGGCGGCACCTCGCAGGGGGCGCCCTGGCAGCAGTGGGCGCTGAGGTAGTCGAGCAGCGCGTTCATCTGGCCCAGCGCGGGGCGGTAGATCAGGTGGCGGCCGTCACGCTCCTGCGACACCAGGCCCGAGGTCACCAGCTCCTTCAGGTGAAACGACAGCGTGGAGGCCGGCACGTCCAGCGTGGTGGTCAGCGCCCCTGGCGTCAGGCCCTGCGGCCCGGCACCCACCAGCGCCCGGAAGATGCGCAGGCGCATGCCCTGGGCCAGGGCGGCCAGCGCGGCGACAGCGGCTTTTTCTTCCATCGTTTCATTATGGTGGAACGATGTGATGCCGGCGTTGTGATGCCATGCCGGCGCGTGGCGCCATCGGCCCGGCGCCCGGCGCCCCGCGCTTAGCGCACGGGATCGGCGGCGGCCAGCGGCCAGCGCACCACCACCGCCAGCCCGCCCAGCGCGGCCGATCGGGCCACCTCGACCACCGCGCCCTGCGCGGCGGCGATGCGCCGCACGATCGACCAGCCCAGGCCGCTGCCCTCCTGCCCGCTGCCCAGCACGCGGAAGAAGCGTTCGCCCAGGCGCTGCCGATCGGCGTCGGCCAGGCCGGGGCCGCTGTCGTCGACCTGCAGGCGCACCTGGCCGCCGGTGATGGCCACCGCCAGCCGCACCTCGGCGCCATCGGGGCTGTAGCGCAGCGCGTTGTCGATCAGGTTGCGCAGCAGCACGGCCAGCAGCGCCGGGTGGCCCGCCACCGTGCAGCCGGGGGCGGCGTCCAGACCCAGCGTCTGCCGGCGCTCGACGGCGCGTGGGGCCAGTTCGGCGGCCACGCGCTGCGCCAGCGCGCCCAGGTCGACCGGGCTGGTGGGGGGCGCATTCGAGGCGCCGTTGGCGGCCGTGTCACCGGCCTCCAGCCGCGACAACATCAGCAGTTGTTCGACCAGGTGCGTGGCGCGGTCGCAGCCGGCCAGCGTGGCGCGCAGGGCATGGCTGCGCTCGGCCTCGTCGCGCTCGGCCAGGGCCACCTGGGCCTGGGCGCGGATGGCGGCGATCGGCGTGCGCAGTTCGTGCGCCGCGTCGGCGGTGAAGCGCCGCTCGGCGGCCACCATCGTGGTGATGCGGCCGAACAGCTGGTTCAGCGCGTCCAGCATCGGCGCCATCTCGGCCGGCACGTCGGGCAGCGTCACCGGGCCCAGCGCCTGGGCATCGCGCGCGGCCAGGGCCTGGCCCAGCGCCCGCAGCGGCGCGGTGCCCTGGCGCACCGCCCACCAGATCAGCAGCGCCAGCAGCGGCAAGGCCAGCGCCAGCGGCCACAGCGTGCCGCGCAGCACGGCCCACAGGATGTCGTGGCGCGACACCGCCTGCTCGCCCACGAACACCTGCACGTCGCGCTCGGCCCCCTGGGCCACGAACACGCGCCACGCCGTGCCGGCGATCTGCGCGTCGTAAAAGCCCAGGCCGAAGGCGGCGGGGGCCGCCGGGCTGCGGTGCGCGGGGTCGTGTTCGTCGTCATCGTCGTCCTGCTCCCGCGTGGCCTTGCCGCTGCGGGCGGTCTTCGGATCGATCGCCACCATCGGCGTGCCGGGCGCATTGGCCGACCGCACCGTCAGCACGCCCTCGTGCCACACCTGGAAGGCCACGCGCGGGGCATAGCGGTGCAGCTGCGGTGCGTCGAGGCGGCGGTCGTCGTCACCGGCGCTGGCCTGCTGCACCACCAGCAGGGCCGCGGCCTGGGCCAGGTGGCCGTCGAGCAGTTCGTCCAGCTCGTGCTGCACGTCGACCCAAGTGAAGGCCGCGGTGGCGCCCCACACCAGCACCACCGCCCCCAGCACGCCGGCCAGCAGCCGGCCCTGCAGCGACGATGGCAGCGCCCGCATCAGGCCACGCTGCCGCTCTTGGGGCACAGGTAGCCCACGCCGCGCACGGTCTGGATCAGCTCGGCGCCCAGCTTCTTGCGCAGGTGGTGGATGTGCACCTCCACCGCATTGCTCTCGACCTCGCGGCCCCAGCTGTAGAGGTGCTGCTCCAGCTGCTCACGCGAGAGCACGCGCCCGGCGTTGAGCATCAGCGCATGCAGCAGGTCGAACTCGCGCGTGGACAGCGCCACGGCCTGGCCATCACGTGCCACCGTGCGTGCGGCCGGATCGAGCTGCACGCCCTGCACCTGCAGCTGCTCCTGCGGCTGGCCATGGGCGCGGCGCACCAGCGCCCGCAGGCGCGCGGCCAGCTCGTCCAGGTCGACCGGCTTGACCACGTAATCGTCGGCGCCGAGGTCGAGCCCGCGCACCCGGTCGGGCACGGCGTCGCGGGCGGTCAGCACCAGCACCGGCACGGTGGTGCCGGCACGGCGCACCGACGCCAGCACGTCCAGCCCGTCCATCAGCGGCAGGCCCAGGTCGAGCACCGCGGCGGCATAGGGCTGGGCGCGCAGTTCACGCTCGGCGGCGGCGCCGTCGCGCACCCAGTCGACCTGGAAGCCGGCCTGCCGCAGCCCGGCGCGCAGGCCGTCGCCGAGCAGGGTGTCGTCTTCAGCCAGCAGGATGCGCATGGGGGTGGGCGGGGTGCGGGTGTGCGATGAAGCCAGTCAGGCAAAGGTGTCGGCCATCAAGGCGGTGAACCACTCGTCCATCTCGCGGAACGAGCGGCGGTCCCAGCCCGCCGAGGCGCCCGTGGCCGACGCCACCGGCAGCATGCTGGCGCTGGCCGCGTCGTATTGGAACAGCGAATGCAGCCACGAGGCTTCGCTCATGGTGATGGTGGAATAACACGCCGAGGTGGTGACCGGCGCCGCGTCGGGGCTGCCGCCGCCGAACAGGCGCACCAGCGCATCGGCGCACACCTTGGCCTCCTGGTTGGCGATGTGCCCGGCCTTGGGCTGGGTGGTGGCGCTGGCATCGCCGATCACATGCACCTTGGGGGCGGCGGTGCTGGCGTAGCTGAGCACGTCCACCTTGGCGAACCGGCCGGTGGCATCGTTGACCAGCCCGCTGCTGGCCGCCAGCGCGGCGGCGCGCTGTGGCGGAATCAGGTTGACCACGTCCGCACGCAGCGCGCCGGTGTCGGTGTGCAGCGTGCGGGTGGCGGTGTCGACGTGGTCGATGACCACGTTGCTGCGGTACTCGATCACCCCGCCGTGCAGATCGAAGAAGGCGCGGCTGAAGTTGTCGACCTCGGTGACGATGCCCGGGTTGGCATCCAGCACGATCAGCTTGCTGCCCGGCTTGTTCACCCGCAGCCAGTCGGCCAGCAGGCAGGCGCGTTCATAGGGCCCGGGTGGGCAGCGGTACGGCGCCTTCGGGATCGTCAGCACGGCGGTGCCGCCGGCGGGCATCGCGGCCAGTTGACTGGCCAGCTGGCTGGTCTGCGCGCCCGCCTTCCAGGCATGCGGCATCAGCAGCGGATCGCCCAGGCCGGGCACCGCGTCGAAGTCGATGCCGGGCGCCATCACGATGCGGTCGGCCCGCAGCACGGTGCCCGAGGCCAGCGTCACGCTGGGGGCCACCGGGTCGATGGCGACGACCTCGTCGAACACGGTCTTCAGGCCGTAGCGGCTGCGCAGCTGGTCGTGGTTGTAGTCCAGGCTGGCCAGGCTGCGTTGGCCGGTGAGCACCAGGCTGCTCATGATGCAGGAGGTGTAGACCGGCAGGCGTTCGACCAGGGTCACGTCGACCGCGTCGCCCCACAGCCGCAGGTACTTGGCCACCGTGGCGCCGGCCATGCCGCCGCCGATGACGATCACGCGGGCCTTGGGGTTGGCGGGGGCCGTGGCCAGCGTGGTGCTGTCGGGCAAGGTGCTGGTGCCGGTCGGCAGGTCGGCGGCGTTGCCGTCGTCCGCACCCCCACCGCCGCCACCACCGCAGGCGACCAGACCCAGGCTGCCCAGGCTGGCCAGTGCCGCCGCGCGGCGCAGGAAGAATCGACGATCGATCATGGTCGGCTCCTGCTCAGCGCACGGTGGACAGGTATTGCGCCAGCTGGCGCAACTGGGCATCGGTGTAGCCGAGCGCGTGTTTGGCCATGATGCCGTTGCCCTCCTGGCCGTTGCGGAACTCGATCAGCTCGCCATAGAGCTTGGTGGCCGACTTGCCGGCCAGCGTGTCGAAGCCCGGGCCCTTGCCGTTGGTGCCGTGGCACTGGAAGCAGTTGGACGCCAGCAGGCGGCCGGCGGGCGGCGTGGTGGTCTGGGCGCCGGCACAGGCCGCCGCAGTGGTCAGCACGGCGGCCGTGGCCAGGCGTGCAAGGCAAGGATGAAGGGTCATGAGGTACTCGGAAGCAGAAGGGTTGGGTGCCAGGCACGAGGCGTGATGGCGGCGCGGGCGTGCCGATCAGTCGTCGTCGTCGTCATCGCCGTGCCGGCGGCCGTGCTGCTGGGCCAGCACGGCGGGGCCGCCGGCCTCGGCACTGGCCATGTCGGCCTGGGGCGCGCCCTGCCACTGCCAGGTCCAGAAGCCGATCACCGCCACCAGCATCAGCGCGGCCACGCTGCGCCAGGCCTGGGTGATGCCGTCGCCGGGGGCGCCGTGCTTGCGGCCGGTGATCATGGCGCCGACCAGGTTCTCGTGGTGCAGGCGGCTGCTGATCATCACCGCCAGCACATGCACGCCCACCACGGTCAGCATGGTGCTGGCCAGGGCTTCGTGCAGCTCTTCCATCAGGTCGCCGCCCAGCGCGTTGTAATTGGCCCAGCCGCTGGCCACGATCAGGCCGCCCAGCGCCATCAGCGCCACGATGGCCAGCGCGCCCGCCGGGTTGTGGCCCACATGCGGCTCGGGCCGGCCGCGCAACAGGCCACCCAGGTAGCGCAGCGCCGCACGCGGGCCGCGCACAAAATCGCTGAAGCGTGCATGGCGCGTGCCCACCAGGCCCCACAGCACGCGGAAGGCCAGCAGCCCGCCCAGGGTGTAGCCCAGCGTGACGTGCAGCAGGCGCCAGCGCTCGCTCTCGGCGGTGATCCAGGCGCCGGCAAAACTCAGCGCCAGCAGCCAGTGGAACAGCCGCACGGGCAGGTCCCAGACCAGGATGTTCGGTTTCAGTCGCAGGGGTTTCGGGGTCATGCTGTTCTCGCGCAGACCATCACTTCGGAATGCGCAGGTCGCGCTCGCTGAACCGGCCCTGCGCCGCGCCGGTGTGGCAGGCGGCGCAGTTGGCCGGGCTGGCTATCGATTTGCGCTGCCAGGTGGCGCGGTCGATCTCGCGGTGCTCGCGCACGAACCAGGCCGACTGGCTGATGCGGTCGTCGGGCGGCGGCGAGGGGTCGCGCGCCACCTTCTTGTAAGTGCCGGCGTTGGCGGCCAGGAAGGCCGACAGCGTCTTCAGCGTGGGGGCATCGAGCGAGGCATCGGTGCCGAAGTGTTTGGGCAGGTTGGCCATCAGCCGCTGCCACGATGCCGCGGGCAGCAGGCCCGGCGGATAGGCCAGGTGGCAGGCCGCGCATTCCTGCTGATAGGCCGGCAGCTGCGGCACGGCCAGGTTGTCGGCACGGGCCGGGGCGGTCAGCGCCGCGCCGGTCAACAGCGCCAGCAGCAGGGCGCCGCGGTGGATCGTCAGGGGGTTGGTCATGGGGTGTCCTGGGCAGGGGGTCAGGGCTTGAGCGTCATCAGCCAGGCCAGCAGGTCGGCCTTCTCGGCGCTGCTGCATTCGCGGCCGGCCACGTCGTTGCAGTTGCGGCGGAACCACTTCTCGGTCTTCGCCGGGTTGGTGAAGCGCTCGGGGTTGAACGCCGGCGCCAGTGCGCCGATGGGCTTGCCGGTCGACGCATGCTTGCCGCCCGCCGTGGGCGTGGCGCCGTGGCAGCTGGCGCAGCTCCATTCACGACCGTGCCGGGTGGTGAAGAACTGCTGGCCGCGCGCGGCCTGGGCCGGTGCGCCGGCCTGGGCGGTGTAGCCGGCCAGCAGCTCGGCGGGCGTGGCGGCGTGGGCCGCGGGCCCGGCCGACAGCAGGGCCAGACCGGCCAGCAAGGCGCTGGCGCGGGTGATGTGGGCGGCATTGCGGGCGGTGGTGCGCGTGGTCGTTCGGGTGAGGGGGTTCATGGCAGCTCCTTGATCAGCATGTTCGTCACCCGGTCTTAGGGCTGGCTTAACCCGCCGTCGATCGGCTGCGTGATCCAGGCCGCTGGTTGAAGAGGTGCTGCGCCGCTCGGTACCATTGCCCAACCGCATGCGATTGAAAGCCCAGGCCCCGACATGACCCCCTTGAAGATCCTCGTCCTCAACGGCCCCAACCTCAACCTGCTGGGCCAACGCGAGCCGGCCGTCTACGGCCACACCACGCTGGCCGACGTGGAGGCGCTGTGCCAGGCCGCCGCGGCCGAGCGCGGCGCCGAGGTCGAGTGCCGCCAGAGCAACCACGAGGGCGTGTTGATCGACTGGGTGCAGGCCGCGGGTGCCGCGTACCGCGCCGGTGAGCTGGCCGGCGTCGTCTTCAACCCCGGTGCCTACACCCACACCAGCGTGGCGCTGCACGACGCCATCAAGGGCTCGGGCGTGCCGGTGATCGAGACCCACATCAGCAACGTGCATGCACGCGAGGCCTTCCGCCACCACTCCCACATCTCGCCGGCCGCGGCGGGCATCGTGGTGGGCTTCGGGGTGGACGGTTATGTGCTGGCCATCGACGGGCTGCTGCGCAAGGCACGGGCGGCCCAGGCCTGAGGCACGGGCCGGGCGTCTTCAGCCGACGCCCGGCCGCCCCAAGGCGGCTGAACTCGCCTTCCGGGGGTGGGTGCCGAGCGATGCAGCGGCTGGCGTTTCAGCGCCGGCCGAACATCATCTGCCGCGCCAGCGCCGATTTCAGCGGCGGCAGCGCCTGCAGCAGCGACAGCCCCAGGCCGCGCGCCGCGGGCAGGCCCGGCCAGCGCCAGGTGAAGCTGCGGGCCAGAAAATCGGTGGCGGCGATCATGCTCCAGCGGTCGGGCCCACGCGCCCATTCCAGCCGGCGCAGCAGCGCGGGCAGGTCGATCGGCGTGGCCTGCCGCAGTGCGTGCACCAGCTCGGCGGCATCACGCAGCCCCAGGTTCAGGCCCTGGCCGGCCACCGGGTGCAGCGTCTGCGCGGCATTGCCGATGCGCACGATGGCGCCGTCGACCAGCGTGCGCTCGGCGTTGAGCCCCAGCGCAAAGTGCTTCAGCGGCGACAGGCCCACCACCCGCCCGGCCGCCTCGGGCAGCAGCGTGTTGAGCACGGCGATGCGCTGCGCGTCGGTGAGCGGCGCCACGGCGTCGTCGTCGCTGGTGACGCACCACACCATCGCGGCGCGGGCGCTGCCGTCGGCCGCAGGCGCCAGCGGCAGCAGCGCCAGCGGGCCCTCGCGGGTGAAGCGCTCGACCGCCAGGCCGGGCGTGGCGCCGGCCAGCGTGGCCGTGCCCACCCAGGCCGTCTGGCCATAGTTGTGCGCCAAGGCCTTGCGGGCCTGGTCGGCAAACACGCCGCCCTCGGCCACCACTGCCAGGTCGAAGCATTCGGCAATGCCGGCATCCACCTGCACGCCGCCCAGCCCGTCGGCCCCAGCCACATCCGCGAGGTTGCGCACGTCGACCACCGGCTGGCCGAAGCGGCTGTGCAGGCGCCGGGGCTCACGCGCCTCGGCGGCCTGCCAGGCCTGCTGCAGGCAGCTGACCAGCGCGCCGTAGCTCAGCACCGCGCCCAGCATCTCGACGCCTTCGTCGGCGGCACGCAGCCGCACCTCGCCGCTGGCCCAGGGCAGGTCGATGGTGGGCGGCGCCTGCGACACCAGCACTTCGCGGATGGCTTGCGCCGCGGCCTCGGGCCAGGCGCCCAGCCGGCGCAGCTGCTGCACGCTGCCCAGCGCCAGCGCCAGCGTGCGCGGATCACCCGACACGTCCTTGTCGGCCGGCCGGGCATCGAACAGCGTGATCTCGGCGCCGGGCAGCCGTTGCGCGGCCTGCAGTGCCAGCGCCAGCCCGGCCGGGCCGGCGCCGATCACGGCGATGCGCCAGGGGAGGTTGGGGGTTGGGGCGATGGCACGGGTGTCGGGGTTCATGAGCAGCCTTCCAGCCAGCCGACCTCGGGCAGCCGGCCGCCGCGCAGCGTGATGATGCGGCCCTGGTCGTTGGCCTCCATCACCAGTGCAAACCGGCGGTCGGGTGAATAGACCGTCAGCACCCGGCCGCGGTCGAAGTAGGGGTGCGGCGTGCTGCTCAGCCGCTTGCCGTAGACCTGCAGCGCGCGCGCGGCGGTGTCGCCCACATGCACGCCGCTGACGGTGGCATAGCGCGGATCACGCGTCTCGATGCGGGTGATCACCTCGCCATCAACCGCATAGCGCACGCCGGGTTGATGCGCGGTGCTGCGGTAATGACAGCGCGCTGCCACTGCCGCCGGCGCCGGTGCTGGCGCCGTGGCCTTGACGGCGCGGGGCTCGGGTTGCAGTGGCTGGCCCAGCGCCGCTTCGGCCCGCGCCAGCGGCTGGCCGGCCGCCACCGGGCTGAGGCCGTAGAAACCGAAGCGTTCGGACACCGGCGCGGCGCCTGCCGCCATCGCCGGGAGTGCCAGCCACGCCGCCAACACGCCGGCCAGCGCGGTGCCGGCGCGCCGGCGAGGCCCGGTGCGATCAGGGGGAAGGGAGGGGGTGCCGTTCACTGCGCTGCCGCCAGGGGATGCGATGGGCGGCGACGATAGCGCATCCGGTGCGGCCATCAGCGCGCGGCGTGTCGCGGCACGGGCGCAAAGTCGGCCGCGCCCAGCTGCGCATTCACCGCCGCCAGCTGTGCCGGCGTGCCCAGGTTGTGCCAGGCGCCGGCCAGCCGCTCGCCGCCCAGCCGGCCGGCGTCGGCGCTGGCAAACAGGCAGGGGCCCAGCGCCGCGCGCTGCCCGGGTGTGATGCCGGCCACCAGCGTGCGCCGCACCAGCGCCAGGTTGGCATAGGTCAGCGGCCGCGGCTGGCCGGTGGGCGGGTGCTGCACGCGGTCGCCCGACAAGGCAAAGTCGCCGGCGGCGTGAAAGTCGGGGTTGGGCACCAGCCACAGGTGGGCGTCGTCGGTGCCCGCGGCAAAGTGCTGCGCGGTGGTGGCATCGAAAGGGAAGCCTGGCGCCACGATGTCGCCCGACACCAGCCAGAAGCAGTCGCCCAGCAGCGGCAAGGCCTTGCTGATGCCGCCGGCGGTCTCGAGCGCGCCGCCGTGGTCGCGCCCTTCCATCGAGTAATGGATCACCAGCCCGAAGCGGCTGCCGTCGCCCAGCGCGGCGGGATACCGGTCTTCCAGCCAGGCGGTGTTGATCACCACCTGCCGCACGCCCGCAGTGGCCAGCGCCAGCAGGTGCCATTCGATCATCGGCCGGCCGGCCACCGGCAGCAGCGGCTTGGGCGTGGCATCGGTCAGCGGGCGCATCCGTTCACCGCGTCCGGCGGCCAGGATCAAGGCAGGGAGAGGGGCGGTGCTCATCGGGGCGGGAGTTTAGGGCCCGCGCCCGGTCTGGCCCGGCCTTACCCCAGCCCGATCGGCGCCGGCGCTGTCATCACGATCTTCTGGAACAGCGGCTTGAACACGTCGTCGGCGTCGAAGCCGGTCAGCGGGTCGCGGTTGGCGGCGAAGGCGGCGTCCAGCACCGCCCAGTCGGCCGGTGTCAGGTGCTTGATCGCCGCCGGCAGCACCTCGGTTTCTTCGGCCGCCATGTGGTGCAGGTAGCCATCGATATAACGATCCAGCGCGTCGATGAAGGCCTGCTGGCGCGTGTAGCCCAGCACCTCGTAGGCCAGCAGCGCATGCTCAAGCTCGCGGATCGCGGCCTCGCCGCGGGCGTGGTCGGCATCCAGCCGGTCCAGCGTGGCGGCCAGCTCGGGGCAGCGCTCGCGCACGCGCGGAAACAGCAACTCACTCTCCTTCGGGTGGTGCAGCCGCTCGGGGAATTCATCGACGTAGAACAGCATCGAGCGCAGCACGTCGAAGTCGGGCGCATGGCCATCGCGCTGGGCTTGCGACACCATCAGGCTCATCGATCGCAGCATCGCGGCCAGGGCCTGGTGTTCGTCGTGGATGGTGTCGATGGCAAGGTGGCGCATGGTGATGCTCGTTGGTTCGGGATGCCACGAGATTGATCCCGCGCCCTGACTTGCACCTTGCGAAAGATCAAGGCCCGTGCCGGTGCGACAGCTCTGTCAACACCCCGCGGCGGCGGCGGCGGGCGGCTAAAATCCGTGGTTTCCCGCCCCTCCTCCACCTTCAACGCCCGCCAGGGCGCAGCGCATGGCCTCCTCGAAGAAACTAGACAAGCCCTCCCAAACGGCGCTGATGGCCAACGCGATCCGCGCGCTGGCGATGGACGCGGTGCAAGAGGCCAACTCGGGCCATCCGGGCGCGCCGATGGGCATGGCCGACATCGCGGTGGCGCTGTGGGGCCGGCACCTCAGGCACAACCCGGCCAACCCGCACTGGGCCGACCGCGACCGCTTCGTGCTCAGCAACGGTCATGGCTCGATGCTGATCTACGCGCTGCTGCACCTCAGCGGCTACGCGCTGCCGATGAGCGAGCTGCGCAATTTCCGCAAGCTGCACAGCTTGACCCCGGGCCACCCCGAGGTGGGCGTCACGCCCGGCGTGGAAACCACCACCGGCCCGCTGGGCCAGGGCATCAGCAACGCGGTGGGCATGGCGCTGGCCGAGAAGCTGCTCGGCGCCGAGTTCAACCGCCCCGGCCACAGCGTGGTCGACCACCGCACCTACGCCTTCCTGGGCGACGGCTGCCTGATGGAGGGCATCAGCCACGAGGCCTGCGCGCTGGCCGGCGCCTGGAAGCTCAACAAGCTGATCGCGCTGTACGACGACAACGGCATCTCGATCGACGGGCAGGTCAAGCCCTGGTTCATCGATGACGTGGCCAAGCGCTTCGAGGCCTATGCCTGGAACGTGATCGGCCCGATCGACGGCCACGACGTGGCGGCGGTGGATGCGGCCATCAGCCAGGCCAAGGCTGAAGCCAGCCGGCCCACGTTGATCATCTGCAAGACCACCATCGGCAAGGGCTCGCCCAACCGCGGCGGCACCGCCAAGGCCCACGGCGAGGCGCTGGGCGCCGAGGAGATCAAGCTCACCCGCGAGGCCCTGGGCTGGACCAGCGAGCCCTTCGTGATCCCCGAGGCCGCCTACGCCGCCTGGGACGCCAAACGTGCCGGTGACGCGGCCGAGACCCAATGGGTCAAGGCCTTCGAGAAGTACAAGGCCAAGCACCCCGCGTTGGCCACCGAGCTGGCGCGCCGCATGAGCGGCGACCTGCCCGCCGGCTTTGCCCAAGCCGCGGTGGACGCCGCCGTGGCCGCCCACACCAAGGCCGAGACCGTGGCCAGCCGCAAGGCCAGCCAGATCGCGCTGGAAGCTTTCACCGGCGCGCTGCCCGAGTTGCTGGGCGGATCGGCCGACCTGACCGGCTCGAACCTGACCAATACCAGCCACACGCCGGCGCTGCGCTTCGACGACACGGGCAAGCCCAACGGCGGGCGCCACATCAACTACGGCGTGCGTGAATTCGGCATGGCCGCCATCATGAACGGCGTGGCGCTGCACGGCGGCTTCATCCCCTATGGCGGTACCTTCCTGACCTTCAGCGACTACAGCCGCAACGCCATCCGCATGGCCGCGCTGATGAAGGCGCGGGTGATTCACGTCTTCACCCACGACAGCATCGGCCTGGGCGAGGACGGCCCCACCCACCAGAGCGTGGAGCATGCCGCCAGCCTGCGGCTGATCCCCGGCCTGGACGTGTGGCGCCCGGCCGATACCGCCGAGACCACGGTGGCCTGGGCCTGCGCCATCCAGAACCGCAGCCGCCCCAGCGCGCTGCTGCTGAGCCGGCAGAACCTGCCGTATGCGCCCAAGGCGTCGTCAGACGTCGCGCCCGATGCTTCGGGGCTCGACGCGATCGCCAAGGGCGGCTACGTGCTGGCCGAGCCCAGCGAAGTGGGCCTGAGCAAGGCCGCGCAGGCGGTGATCATCGCCACCGGCAGCGAGGTGCAACTGGCGCTGCATGCGCAGGCCGCGCTGGGCAAGCTGAAGATCGCGGTGCGGGTGGTCTCGATGCCCAGCACCAACGTGTTCGACCGCCAGAGCGTGGCCTACAAGGCCAGCGTGCTGCCGGCCAAGCTGCCGCGCATCGCCATCGAGGCCGGCGTGACCGACGGCTGGTGGAAGTACGGCTGCGCCGCCGTGTTGGGCATCGACAGCTACGGCGAGAGCGCCCCGGCGCCAGCGCTGTTCAAGCACTTCGGCCTGACTGCCGACGACCTGGCCAACACCGTGCGCCGGGTGCTGGGCAAGTAACGCTGTTCGGCCCTTTTCGATTTCTTTCAACCCCTGGAGATTGACTGCCATGACCATCAAGATCGGTATCAACGGCTTCGGCCGCATCGGGCGCATGGTGTTCCGTGCCGCCGTGCAGAACTTTTCCGACATCGAGGTCGTCGGCATCAACGACCTGCTGGAGCCCGACTACCTGGCCTACATGCTGAAGTACGACAGCGTGCACGGCCGTTTCAAGGGCGAGGTGTCGGTGGACGGCAACACGTTGATCGTCAACGGCAAGAAGATCCGCCTGACCGCGGTGAAAGATCCGGCCGAGCTGAAGTGGGGCGAAATCGGCGCCGACATCGTGGTCGAGGCCACCGGCCTGTTCCTGACCAAGGACGCAGGCGAAAAGCACCTGGCCGCTGGCGCCCGCAAGGTGGTCTTCTCGGCGCCCAGCAAGGACGACACGCCGATGTTCGTCTACGGCGTCAATCACAAGACCTACGCCGGCCAGGCCATCATCAGCAACGCCAGCTGCACCACCAACTGCCTGGCCCCGGTGGCCAAGGTGCTCAACGACAGCTTCGGCATCAAGCGCGGCCTGATGACCACGGTGCACGCCGCCACCGCCACCCAGAAGACGGTGGACGGCCCCAGCAACAAAGATTGGCGAGGCGGCCGCGGCATCCTGGAGAACATCATCCCCAGCAGCACCGGCGCGGCCAAGGCGGTGGGCGTGGTGATCCCCGAGCTGAACAAGAAGCTGACCGGCATGTCGTTCCGCGTGCCCACCAGTGACGTGTCGGTGGTCGACCTGGTGGTGGAGCTGGAAAAGGACGCCACCTACGCCGAGATCTGCGCGGCGATGAAGACCGCCAGCGAGGGTGCGATGAAGGGCGTGCTGGGCTACACCGAGGACAAGGTGGTTTCCACCGACTTCCGCGGCGAGGCCATGACCAGCGTCTTCGACGCCGAGGCCGGCATCGCGCTGGACAAGACCTTCGTCAAGGTCATCGCCTGGTACGACAACGAGTGGGGCTACTCGAACAAGGTGCTTGAAATGGTGCGTGTGATCGCCTGATCTCGCTTCATCCTCCTTCACAAGGCCGGGATAGCATCCCGGCCTTGTGCTTGGTGGGGACGTGATGGCTGCACGATGGATGCAAGGGCTGGGCCGCAGCGCCTTGGCGGTGGCTTGGCTGCTGGCGCTGGCGGTGCCCGGGCTGAGCCCCGGTGACGCCACGGCGGCCGAGGCCCGCGGCCTGCGACGTCTGGCGGTGGCCGCAGCCGCCGAAGATCCCGACAACGCCCGGGTGATCGTCAAGTACCGCAACGGCAGTGTGCTGGCGCGAGATGCCGCCGGCGCGCCGCGCCACGCCGCCCGGCTGGGCCGGCAGATGACGCTGGCGCTGGAAGACGGCCATGTGCTGGGCCGGCGCACGCAAAGCCTGCGTGCCCGCGGCCTGTCGTCGAGCGCGCTGGCGGCCCGCCTGGCCGCCAACCCCGAGGTGGAATGGGCGGTGCCGGTGCGCCGCAAGACCATCAGCGCGGTGACCCCCAACGACCCGTACTTCGCCGACGGCCAGACCAGCATCACGCCGGCGGCCGGCCAGTGGTACCTGCGGGCGCCCGATGCCACGCTGGTCTCGGCCATCAACGCGGTGGGTGCCTGGGGCATCACCGAGGGCGCGGCCAGCATCACCGTGGCGGTGCTCGACACCGGTGTGCGTTTCGACCACCCCGATTTCGTCAAGTCCGGCGGCAGCAGCAAATTGTGGCTGGGCTACGACTTCGTCAGCCGCAGCACCGCGTCGAACGACGGCGGCGGGCGCGATGCCGATGCCAGCGACCCCGGCGACTGGAGCGTCAGCACCGACAGCTGCGGCGCCGAGCCCAGCAGCTGGCACGGCACCCAGGTGGCCGGGCTGATCGGCGCGGCCAGCGACAACGGCATCGGCATGGCCAGCGTGGGTCGCAACGTGATGGTGCTGCCGGTGCGGGTGCTGGGCAAGTGCGGCGGCTTCGACGACGACATCATCGCCGGCATGCGCTGGGCCGCCGGCCTGAGCAGCGACCCGGTGCCCAACCCGAACCCGGCGCGGGTGATCAACCTGAGCCTGGGCTCCAGCGGCGCCTGCAGCACCAGCTACCGCGACGCGGTGGCCGAGCTCACGGCGGCCGGCGTGGCTGTGGTGGTGGCCGCCGGCAACGATGCCGGCCGCGCTGTCAACGAGCCGGCCAACTGCCCGGGCGCGATTGCGGTGTCGGGCGTGCGCCATGCCGGCAGCAAGGTGGGTTACTCCAACCTGGGGCCCGAGGTGGCGCTGGCCGCACCGGCCGGCAACTGCGTGACGCTGACCGCCGGCGCCTGCGTCTACCCGCTGCTGACCACGGTCAACGCCGGCCGCACCGCACCGGGCATCAACACCTACAGCGACGGCCGCGATGCCACGCTAGGCACCAGCTTCGCCTCGCCCCTGGTGGCGGGCACGGTGGCGCTGATGCTGTCGGTCGACCCGCGGCTGACGCCGGCGCAGATCAAGACCACGCTGCAGGCCACGGCGCGGGTGTTTCCCAGCACCGGTGCACAAGAGCCCGGCACGGTGGCTTGCGCGGCGCCCGGCAGCGTCGACCAGATCGAGTGTTACTGCACCACCAGCACCTGCGGCGCGGGTTTGCTGGATGCGGGTGCGGCGGTGGCGAAGGTGTTGAGCGCTGTGCCGCCGCCCAGTGCAGTCTTTGTCGCATCACCGAACAGCGCGACGGTTGGCGCAAATATTCTTCTGAATGCTGCTGGCTCGTCGGTGGCCAGTGGCCGCAGCATCGTTGCCTATCGATGGGAATTGACCTCAGGCGCCAATCTGGCCGAATTCACGGGAGCCAGCGATGGCAGCTCCGCCACGCTTGTATTCCGCTCGGCAGGGTCGGCGATCGTGCGTTTGACGGTAACTGACAGTGCCGGAAGCATCGGCAGTTCAGTACAGACATTGGTGGCCGTAGCCGCACCGGTCGCGTCGGTGGCAGCCAGCACAACGATGCCCACGCTTGGCAACGACGTCGTGCTGGATTCGACGGGTTCGACTGTCGGCAGCGGGCGTTCGATCTCAAGCTACCGGTGGTCCGTGCAGCCGGGGACTGGTCGCGCCGCGATCGCGGGGGCGGCGGGCCTGTCCACCGCCAGGCTTGCAACGCTTTCCCCAGGCACGGTGACCGTGCAATTGACAGTCACCGACAGTGCGGGCGTGATCGCCTTGTCGAGCGTCGACCTGAAGATCATTGCGGCACCGATCGCGCGTGTTTCTGCGCCAACCCTGTCCCCCACCGTTGGTACCTCGATCCTGGTGACATCCGGCGACTCGAGTTCTGGTGAGGGGCGGACCATCGCCAGCTACGCGTGGGAAATCATCGCGGGGGCGACAGCGGCGCGAATCGAAGGACCTGCCGATCAGGCCGCCGTGAGCATTGCTGCTGCCGGTGCAGGCAACGTGACGCTCAGACTTACCGTGACCGACAGTGCAGGGGCAACGTCGGTGGCCACAACCTCACTATCGGTGGTGGCCGCGCCCCAGGCCATGATCTTCGCCCCGACTTCGGCCCCGCTTCTGGGGACCACCATCACCCTTGACGGTCGGAACTCAACCGCGGGAAATGGACGGACGCTCACAGCCTACCGCTGGGTCGTCCTCAGCGGGGACGAATTTGTCCGACTCGCGAGCGCGGCCGACGGCACTACGGTATCGGTCGCGTCGATGGGTTTGGGCTCTGCGGCGATTCAACTCACAGTGACCGACAGCGCAGGCTCGACCCAGTCGGCAACCACTGTCTTGAAGGTCTCCAGCATTCCTCCGCCGGAGGCGCGAATTGCGTTGGTGGGTAACGCTGATGCAACAGTCGGCAAGAGCTTGGTCTTGGACGGAACCGGTTCCACCGCCACAACGGGTCGGTCCATCCAAACTTACCAATGGGGTGTGGCCAGTGGCGGCACACTGGCCAATCTAACGGGGGCATCGGACCAGGGAGCCGCGACCTTGGCCTTGACCGGTGTGGGCGACGTGGTGGTCACTCTCACGGTGATCGACACAGCGGGCGCTGCAAGCATCGTGACAAAGACGATTGCCGTCAGCCCCGCTCCAGTGGTCATAACGGCCAGCGGTGGTGGCGGCGCGATGGGCGGGGGCTGGCTGCTGGGCCTGACGTTGGCGATTGCGGGGCTGGCCCGGTGGCCGGCTCGCCGGGTGGGCTGAACAGCAGGCCGCTGAGCGGTGGCGCGGAGGTCCGCGCGCGTTGCTGAAGGGCCGGGCGGAACCGGTCAGGTCATTGACATCGTCCGGCGCCTGCCGCTCGCCACCGACCTGGCTGTTTGCCGAAAACACCACCACAGCCACTGCAAAGGCGCGTCCGGGCAGGCCGTGGCGCGCCTCTGCGGCGCCGAGGAGCACAGGGCTTGCGGTCTCGCGCGCAGCGGCGACCGCTGCAGTGAAGCGCCACGGCCTGCCCGGACGCGCCTTTGCCGCGCACCCGCTTGAACACCCAACCGACTCCGAATTCCGCCGTCAAGCCATCAGCGCTCATTCAAGCGCGAGCCCCTGAAACCCAGGTGGATTCAGCGCGACGCGGTGGCTGACCGCGCAGCCGGCGGACGGATGTCGGCAGCCGAAGCGGCCGATGCCGCCACCGCTGCTGTCGCTGATGCGGCCACCGGTGCGGGCACCACCGCCGGTGCCGCGCCGGACGCAGCTGCCGACGCCGCCGCCGGTGCCGCGGCCGATGCGCCGGGCTGGCTGGCCGCGGCTGCCGAAGCCTCGGCCGCGCAATCACCGAAACCCGGTCCGCTGGGCATCTTCAGGCCGGCCAGCCGGGCGCGCAGCGTGGCGTCGGCCGCGGGCAAGCGCAGCACGGTCTGGCCCTGGGCCGGGCGCAGCGTCACCACCCGGGCCGTGCGCAGGCCGCGCTGCACCATGCGCGCCAGCGCCGCGTCGGCGGCGGGTTTGCTGTTGAAGCGGCCCAGGCTCAGCCCGGGCTGCAGCGCGGCGTTGTCACGCAGTTCTTCGGTCGGCAGCTTCAGCCGTTTGAGCTGCGCTTGCTTGCGTTGCAGCAACTCGCGGTCGGGGTAGCGGCCCATGTAGATCATGTAGGCGCCGCCGTCCTCGGTGCGGATCGCCTGCCAGGCGGCCGCGGTGATGCCGGCGTCGCGCAGCGTGCGCTGGGCGGCTTCGGCCTCGGTGTCGGCAAACGGGCCGGCTTCGAGGCAGGCGCCGGGCTGGGCGGCCTGGCTGGCCGATGCGGCCGCTGCACGCAGCGCGGCGCTGGCCGCGTCGGCGGACAGGATCTGCACCCACTCGGGGTGCACCTGGCGCTGCAGCCGCTCGGGTTCACGCTGCGGGGGCGCATTGCTGGCAGCGGTCAACGGCTCGAACACCCCCAGCTGCGCCGCCAGCAGCAGCGCATTGGCCAGCACCAGCACCAGCGCCAACAGCCTCAACATGACGCACCCGCCGCACTGGCGGTGCCAGGCACGGGCCGCAGGCTCACCTCACCGCTGCTGACCGACACCCGCTGGTCGCCCACGCGCAGCCACAGGGTGCCGCTGGCGTCCACGCCGTCGGCACGGCCTTGCGGCAGCGTGGCCAGCGTGGTGGTGACTTCGCGGCCGCCCAGCACGTCGCGCTGGGCGAAGCGGGCCAGCAGCGGCGCAAAGCCCTCGCGCTCGAAGGCCAGCAGCGCACGCACCAGCGGGGCCGCCACTCGGGCCAGCGCGGCCGGCGCGGTCAGGCCGTAATGCAGCTCTTGCAGGCAGGCATAACCCCAGTTCAACGCGGGCATCGCCGGCGTTTCAGGGGCATCAACCGCATCGGCTGCAGGCGGCAGCGGCAGCAGGTTCAGGCCGATGCCGATGACGGCCAGCCGGTGATCGCCCACCTGCACCGTCTCGATCAGGATGCCGCCCAGCTTGCGGCCGATGTGCGGCGCGTGGCCGCCGTCGTCGAGCAGCAGCAGGTCGTTGGGCCACTTGATGCCCAGCCGCGGCGCCTGCCCCGGTTGCGGTGGATCGAGCGCCTCGGCCAGTGCCAGCCCCACGGCCAGCGACAGCCCCGACCAATCGGCGGGCGCCAACGGCAGCGACAGCGAGAAGGTGAGCGACGCGCCGACCTCCGACTGCCAGGCCTTGCCCTGGCGGCCGCGGCCGTGGGTCTGCTGCTCGGCCACCAGCAGGCAGGGCTGGGTGTCGGCCTGGCGGCGGCCGGGGTGGTGCGCGGCCTCGGTGCCTTCGGGCGTGCGTGGTGCGCCGCGCAAGGTGTTGCTGCGCCGGGCGCGCTCCAGCAGCTCGGTATTGGTCGATCCCAAACGCGCCACCACCTCCACGCTCAGGCCGGGCAGCAGCGGCTGCAGTTCGAGCCACAGCGCCTCGGCGCCCCAATGCAGGTGGTGGCTGGTGGGCATCTTAGATATCGACGGCGTTCAAGCGCCACCCACAACGCATGAGCCAGGCGCGACCCAGCGGGCGCCGCGGAGCCGGCTCTGCCGGGCCGCTGGGGCCGCCCCCCCGGGGGGGAGCGCCGAAGGCGCTTCGGGGGGGGGTCATTTTTTTCGGGCCAGCATGGTGCCGCGGCACTTGGGGGCGCCGCAGCGGCATTCGAAACGCTTCTTCAGTGCCGGGGTGTAGCGCTCGTCGATCACCAGGCCGTAGTCGAAGAACAACTCTTCGCCCGGCTTGATGTTGCGCAGCGCCAGCAGGTAGACCTGGCCCGAATCGTCGTCGGCCTCGACATTGGGCGCGCACGAGTGGTTGATCCAGCGCGCCTCGTTGCCGTTGACGTTGCCGTCGATCACCAGCTCGTCGCTGAGGTGGAAGTAGAAGGTGTGGTCGGGCTGGCTGGGGTCGTGCGGATGGCGGCGCACCGCCTCCGACCAGGGGATCACCTCGCCGGTGTACTCCATCACCAGCTCGTCCTTGCGGATGGGCACCAGTGCGAACATGCCCTTGCCGTGCACGCCGCTTTCGCGCACGGCCAACCGGCCCTGGTAGACGCCGGGCGCGGCCTTGGCCGGCGCGTGGCGTGCGGCCTGGCGCGCTGCCGGATGCACCCCCTGCGCGGCCTTCTTCGCGGCCGACTTCGCAGCCGGATCGGCGGATGGGCGGCGGGCTGCCTTCTTCACGGTGGCTTGCACGGCGGCTTTCATTGGGTAAAGTGAATTCATGGGCGCGCGCGTGTACACATGTGCAGGCGCGCGCGAAACGCAGCGGATTGTAGGCACGGGCCATGGTGGCCTTGCGGGGCCTGTCCAAGGGATACGACCAGACACATGAGCAAGACCCTCATCATTGCCGAGAAGCCCAGCGTGGCGCAGGACATCGTGCGCGCGCTCACCCCGGTGGCGGGCAAGTTCGACAAGCATGACGACCACTTCGAGAACGAGCGTTACGTCGTCAGCTCGGCGGTGGGCCATCTGGTGGAGATCAAGGCGCCGGACGAATACGACGTCAAGCGCGGCAAGTGGAGCTTTGCCCACCTGCCGGTGGTGCCGCCGCACTTCGACCTGGCGCCCATCGACAAGGCCAAGAGCCGGCTCAACGCCGTGGTCAAGCTGGTCAAGCGCAAGGACGTCACCGCGCTAATCAACGCCTGCGACGCGGGCCGCGAGGGCGAGCTGATCTTCCGGCTGATCGTTCAATATGCCGACAACCTGAAGACGCCGCTGGCCAAACCCATCCAGCGGCTGTGGCTGCAGAGCATGACGCCGCAGGCGATCCGCGACGGCTTCGACCACCTGCGATCGGACAAGCAGATGCTGGGCCTGGCCGATGCCGCGCGCAGCCGCAGCGAGGCCGACTGGCTGGTGGGCATCAACGGCACGCGGGCGATGACGGCCTTCAATTCGCGTGACGGCGGTTTCTTCCTGACCACCGTGGGCCGCGTGCAGACGCCCACGCTGTCGATCATGGTCGAGCGCGAAGAAAAGATCCGCAAGCATGTCTCGCGCGACTACTGGGAGATCAAGGCCGGGTTCCTGGTGCCCCCAGGACCGGGTGATGCCCGGTCCGCCCCCCAAGGGGGTGTCGGGGCCTTGGGGCGGCCCGGCGACCCCGACGCCGCTGCGGCCGGCGCCTACGAAGGCAAGTGGTTCGACCCCAAGTTCAAGAAGGACGAAGACCCGGATCGCCGCGCCGACCGGCTGTGGAATGAGCGCGATGCCCAGGCCATCGCCGACGCGGTGCTGGGCAAGACCGGCACCGTCACCGAGGAGGCCAAGCCCAGCAACAGCACCTGCCCGGGGCTGTACGACCTGACCACGCTGCAGCGCGAGGCCAACAGCCGCTTCGGCTTCTCGGCCAAGACCACCTTGAGCATCGCCCAGGCGCTGTACGAGAAGCACAAGGTATTGACCTACCCGCGGACCGACTCACGCCACCTGCCCGAGGATTACCTGGCCACCGTGCGCGACACCTTCGGCATGATCGCCAGCGAAGACCTGCCCGGCCCGCTTAAAAGCCTGGCCCCGCATGCGCGCAAGGGCCTGGCCGAGGGTTACATCAAGCCCACCAAGCGGGTGTTCGACAACAGCAAGGTGTCGGACCACTTCGCCATCATCCCCACGCTGCTGGCTCCCAAGAGCCTCAGCGAGATCGAGGCCAAGCTTTACGACCTGGTGGTCAAGCGCTTCATCGCGGTGTTCTACCCGGCGGCCGAGTTCATGGTCACCACCCGCATCACCATCGTCGAAAGCCACCACTTCCAGACCAACGGCAAGGTGCTGGTCAACCCGGGCTGGCTGGCCGTCTACGGCAAGGAAGCGCAGGACGAAGACGCCAACCTGGTGCCGGTGAAGGCCGGCGAGCAAGTGGCCAACGAGCACATCAGCGTGAATGCGCTCAAGACCAAGCCGCCGGCGCGCTACACCGAAGCCACCTTGCTCAGCGCGATGGAAGGCGCGGGCAAGCTGATCGACGACGACGAGTTGCGCGAGGCCATGGCCGAGAAGGGCCTGGGCACGCCGGCCACGCGCGCGCAGGTGATCGAAGGCC
Organism: Burkholderiales bacterium RIFCSPHIGHO2_12_FULL_69_20; assembly: GCA_001770815.1. Taxonomy (GTDB): domain Bacteria; phylum Pseudomonadota; class Gammaproteobacteria; order Burkholderiales; family Burkholderiaceae_C; genus Pseudaquabacterium. The sequence continues at coordinate 19,147 of MESD01000006.1, read as the reverse complement.
TGATCGCCGAGAAGTACATCCTGCGCGAAGGCCGCGAGCTGTGCCCCACGGCCAAGGCCTTCCAGCTGATGACGCTGCTGCGCGGCCTGGCCATCGAAGACCTGACCAAGCCCGAGCTGACCGGCAACTGGGAGCACCAGCTGGCCGAGATGGAACATGGCCGGCTCAGCCGCGAGGCCTTCATGAAGGACATCGCGGCGATGGCCGAGCGCATCGTGCGCAAGGCCAAGGAATACGACCGCGACACCATCCCCGGCGACTACGCCACGCTGGCGGCGCCCTGCCCCAACTGCGGCGGCGTGGTCAAGGAGAACTACCGCCGCTTCACTTGCATGGGTGCCGCCGGTGCGGCCGGCGCCGGGCCGTCCCAAGCCGGTCGGCCGCCCTCGGGGGGCGGTGCCGCGACAGCGGCGCCTGGGGGTTCCGTTCCTGAAGGCTGCGGCTTCAGCATGACCAAGATCCCGGCCGGCCGCAGCTTCGAGCTGCACGAGGTGGAGACCTTCCTGCGTGAGCACAAGGTGGGCCCGCTCGAAGGCTTCCGCTCCAAGGCCGGCTGGCCCTTCAGCGCCGAGCTGAAACTGGTGCGCGACGACGAGATCCACAACTGGAAGCTGGAGTTCGACTTCGGCGACGATGCCAAGGGCGCCGACGGCGAGGCGGTGGCGATCGACTTCAGCGGCCAGCCCTCGTTCGGCGCCTGCCCCAAGTGCAAGGGCCATGTCTACGAGCATGGCAGCAACTACGCCTGCGAGCATGCGGTGAGCGCGCCCGTCACCTGCGACTTCAAGACCGGCAAGATCATCCTGACCCAGCCGGTCAGCCACGAGCAGGTGACCAAGCTGCTGGCCACCGGCAAGACCGACCTGCTCGACGGCTTCGTCAGCAACCGCACCAAGCGCAAGTTCAAGGCCATGCTGGTGTGGGACGAGAAGGAGGGCAAGGTGGGCTTCGAGTTCGCCCCGCGCGGTGATGGCAAGGTGATCCCGGCGCGCAAGACCGCCGCCGCCAAGACCGCGGCTGCGGCGCCGGCCAAGAAGGCCGCGCCCGCCAAGAAGGCGGCGGCGCGCAAGAAGGCGGCATGACGCCCGGCTGGCCTTGCCTGCGCGCCGCGGGCGAGCACTGCGTGCTCGACCTGAGCGTGCAGCCCGGCGCCAAGCGCACCGGCATCGACGGCCTGCACGACGGCGCGCTGCGCGTGCGCCTGGCCGCGCCGCCGGTCGACGGCAAGGCCAATGCGGCGCTGCTGACCTGGTTGGCCGACGAGCTGCGCTGCCCCAAGCGCGACCTGACGCTGCTGCGCGGCGAGGCCTCGCGCCGCAAGCAGGTGCAGGTGGCGCTGCCCGAGCGCGCGGTGGCCACCTGGCTGGACCGGGTGCTGTGCCCCTGAGCCCCGCGGCCCGGGCATCGGGCCGGGGCAGTCCCCCATGTCGCTGATCGTCTTCCACAAGCTGCTGGCCATCTTCATCGCGGTGGCGGTGGGCTGGTTCGCCGGCAAGCGGCGCTGGTTGGGCGAGGCCCACGGCGGCAGCGATCCGGCGCGGCTGCTGGGCAACGCGGCCTTCTTCATCTTCGTGCCGGCGCTGCTGTTTCGCACCACCGCGCGGCTCGACCTGTCACGCATGCCCTGGGCGACGGTGATCGCCTACTTCGTGCCGGTGGTGGTGATGCTGCTGATGGTCTACGGCGGCGCGCGCCTGGCGCGGCGCGGTCAGCGCGCGGCGGATCTGGCGGCCGGCGAGGTGGCCGCGGCGCAGCCGGCGTCGCGCGCGATCGCGGTGGTCTTCGGCAACACGGTGCAGATCGGCATTCCGCTGTCGGCGGCGCTGTTCGGCGAGGCCGGGCTGGGCATCCACATCGCGCTGGTCAGCCTGCACGCGCTGATCCTGCTGTCGGTGCTGACCGCGCTGGTCGAGCTGGACCTGGCGCGTGAACGCGCGGTGCACGACGCCACCGCCAGCCTGCTGCGCACGCTGCGCAGCACCGTGCGCAACACCATCATCCACCCGGTGGTGCTGCCGGTGCTGATGGGCCTGGCCTGGAACGCCGGCGGCCTGCCGCTGCCCGGCCCGGTCGACGAGTCCCTGCAGCTGCTGGGCACCGCGGTGGCGCCGCTGTGCCTGGTGCTGATCGGCATCTCGCTGGCCTACACCCGGGTGGCGGGCGCCGTGCGCCCGGCACTGCTGATCAGCGTGCTCAAGCTGCTGGCGCTGCCGGCGCTGGTGCTGGTGGCGGCGCGCTGGGGGCTGGGCTTGAGCGGCCTGCCGCTGCAGGTGGCGGTGATGATGGCCGCGCTGCCCACCGGCAGCAACGCGCTGATCTTTGCCCAGCGCTACCGCTCGCACGAGGCCGAGACCACCACCGCGATCGTGGTCTCGACGATGGGCTTCGTGCTCACCGCGCCGCTGTGGCTGGCGGTGCTGGCGCTGCTGGATTGATGCCCCCGGGGGCGCGTGCTCAGCCGCCCGGCATCGTCTGCCGCTCATCGTCGGCGATGCCCGAGGACAGCACCCGGCCCGCGCGGTCGAACCTGACGTCGAAGACCTTCTTGTCCTGCCCGCTCATGAACTGCCAGCGCCACACCTCTTCGCCCGGCTGGGTGGCATAACTCAGCACACGGGCGTGCCGCCCCAGCAGCTGGCGCACCTCGTCCTGCGATTGACCGGGCTGCACCTTGGCGAAGTTGGCGGGGGTCAGCAACTGGCGCAGCGAGGCCATCTTGCCGTCGGCACCGATCACGATTTCGACATTCGTCCAGCCCTCGGGCTGGCGCGGGTAGGCCAGCAGCTTGCTGCCGTCGGCGCGCTCGATGATCTGCACCGGCTCGCCGAACTGCTTGCGCACGTCGGCCTCGGTGGACACGCCTTCCTCCAGCTTCTGGGCGCGCTGCTCGTCGCAGCCGGTCAGCCAACCGACCGCGGCCAGCAGCGCAATCAACAGGGGTCGCAGGGACATGGGTGCCTTCCAGGGGGTGCGTCGACGCCCATTTTGTACCCCGCCACCGGTGGCCCCGACGCAGAGCCACCCGTTCTGGGAAAATCGCCGCATGAACCCGATCGACATCCCCGCGTACATGGCCCAGGTGGGCGCGGCCGCGCGCGCCGCGGCCACCACCATGGCGGCCGCCAGCACGGCGGCCAAGAACCAGGCGCTGCGTGCGCTGGCCCGGCAGTTGCGCGAGGCCCCGCACGCGCTGGCGCAGGCCAACGAGCTGGACCTGGCCGCCGCCCGCTCGGCCGGCCTGGCCGCGCCGCTGGTCGATCGCCTCAAGCTCACGCCGGCGGTCATCGCCACCGTGGCCGAGGGCTGTGAGCAACTGGCCGGCATGCCCGATCCGGTGGGTGAGATCAGCGGCGTCAAGCGCCGGCCCTCGGGCATCAGTGTGGGCCAGATGCGGGTGCCGCTGGGCGTGTTCGGCATGATCTACGAGAGCCGGCCCAACGTGACCATCGAGGCCGCCAGCCTGGCCATCAAGAGCGGCAACGCGGCCATCCTGCGCGGCGGCAGCGAGGCGCTGCACAGCAACCTGGCGCTCTGGCGGCTGGTGCAGGCCGCGCTGGTCGAGGCCGGCCTGCCGGCCGAGGCCGTGCAACTGGTGGAGACCACCGACCGCGCTGCCGTGGGCCGGCTGATCACCATGCCCGAGTACGTGGACGTGATCATCCCGCGCGGCGGCAAGGGCCTGATCGAGCGCATCAGCGCCGAAGCCAAGGTGCCGGTGATCAAGCACCTGGACGGCAACTGCCATGTCTATATCGATGCCGAGGTCGACCTGGATCAGGCGCTGGTGGTCACCGACAACGCCAAGACGCAGAAGTACAGCCCCTGCAACGCGGCCGAGTCGCTGCTGGTGCATGAGCGGCAGGCGCAGGCCTTCCTGCCGCGCATCGGCGCGATCTTCGCCGCCAAGGGGGTCGAGATGCGCTGCTGCCCGGCCTCCCGCGCGATCCTGGCCGAGGTGCCCGATGCCCGGCTGGCCGATGCCACCGAGGCCGATTGGGCCGAGGAATACCTGGCGCCCATCATCAGCGTCAAGACCGTGGCCAGCCTGGACGAGGCGATGGCGCACATCAACCGCCACGGCTCGCACCACACCGACGCGATCCTCACCACGAATCATCCGAACGCGATGCGCTTTCTGCGCGAGGTGGATTCGGCCAGCGTGATGGTCAATGCCAGCACCCGCTTTGCCGATGGCTTCGAGTACGGGCTGGGCGCCGAGATCGGCATCTCCACCGACAAGTTCCACGCCCGCGGGCCGGTGGGGCTGGAGGGGCTGACTTCACTGAAATGGGTGGTCCTGGGCCAAGGCGAGGTCAGGGGGTGAGCGATCCGCGCACGGCGATCGTCCTCTTCTCCGGCGGGCAGGATTCCACCGCCTGCCTGGCCTGGGCGCTGGCGCGCTACGCCCGGGTCGAGACCGTGGGCTTCGACTACGGCCAGCGCCACCGCATCGAGCTGGATTGCCGGCCCGTGGTGCGGCGTGAACTGGCCGCTGCGTTTCCGCATTGGGCCGATCGACTGGGCGACGACCACCTGCTCGACCTGCAGCTGCTGGGCCAGATCAGCGACACCGCGCTGACCCGCGAGCGTGCCATCGCCTTCGAGGCCAATGGCCTGCCCAACACCTTCGTGCCGGGCCGCAACCTGCTGTTCTTCAGCTTCGCCGCGGCGCTGGCCTACCGGCGCGGCGCCAGCGTGCTGGTGGGCGGCATGTGCGAGACCGATTACTCGGGCTACCCCGACTGCCGCGACAACACCCTGAAGGCGATGCAGGTGGCCTTGTCGCTGGGGCTGGATGCGCCGATGGTGGTGGAGACGCCGCTGATGTGGCTGAGCAAGGCGCAGACCTGGGCGCTGACCCAGCAACTGGGCGGCGAAACGCTCAATCAACTGATCGTCGAACACACCCACACCTGCTACCTGGGTGAGCGCGGTGCGCTTCACGCCTGGGGCCATGGCTGTGGCCACTGCCCGGCCTGTGCGCTGCGGCGCACGGGCCATCAGGCCTGGCAGGCCGGGCGGCCCAACGGGACATGAACAGCGCCAACCTCGGCTGGTTGGTGGCGCTGCTGGTGCTGGGCCTGTGGATGCTGGGCGCGCACAACCGGGTGACGGCGCTGAAGGCCGCCGTGCTGGCCGCGTGGACGCAGGTGGACGCGGCGCTGCAGACCCGCGCCCAGGCGCTGGGCGCACTGCTGCCCAGGGTGGCCGAGCCGCTGGCCAGCGAAGCGGCCGCCGTCGAGGCGGTGGCCGGCGCGCTGGCGCAGGTGCAGGCGGCGGCCGATGCGGTGCGCCGTGCGCCGTTGGCCACCGATGCGGTGGCCGATCTGGGCAAGGCCGATGCGGTGCTGTCCGCGGTGCTGGTGCGGCTGGTGGCGCTGGCCGAACAGCGCCCGGCGCTGCTGGGTGACGAGGCCGTGGCCGCCGCGCTGCAGGGCCTGCGCAACGCGCCGCCGCAAATGGCCTTCGCGCGCCAGCTGTTCAACGACGCGGGCAGCGCCTACAACGCCGCCACGGCGCAGTTCCCCACGCGCCTGCTCGGTGCGTTGTTGCGCTTCGGCCAGGCGGGGCGGCTCTGACGGGCGGCTTTCAGCCGCGTTCGCCCATCACCGACGCGGTGGCCACCAGCTCGTCGAACATCGCCATCGAGACCTTGCCCGACACCGAGTAAGGGTCGAGCGCGGGCATGGCCGAGTACTTCAGCAGCAGCGCCGGGTTCAGCCGCGACATGTTCACCTGGCCCATCGCCCAGCTGGCGAAGTGGCGCTCGCCGATCTCCTCGTAGCTGAGCAGTTCGACCGCGCTGTGGCGCTGGTCGGCGGCGATCTTGTTGTAGAGCTGGTTCACTGCGCTGCGCCCGCCTTCCAGCGCCTGCATGAAGATGCCGCTGGTGCTGCAGTAGCACAGCAGGCCGGTGATGCCCTGTGCCGGGTTGTTGTCCTTGCATTGGCGCAGGATGGTGTGCAGCGCGTCATGGTCCACCCCGGGCGCCACGCGGCTCGCGTACATCAGTCGTACCAGCATGTTCTTCACTCCGCTTCGGGTCTGGCCGCTCAGGCCGCGTTCTTCTTCGACAGCAGCGAGAGAAATTCGCGCCGCAGGTTGGGGTCTTTCAGGAAGGCGCCGCGCATCACGCTGTTGGTCATCGCGGTGTCGTCGTCCTTCACGCCGCGCCAGTGCATGCAGAAGTGGTCGGCCTCCATCACCAGCGCCAGGCCGTCGGGCTTGACGCGGTCTTGCAGTGCGTCGGCCAGCATCACCACCGCTTCTTCCTGGATCTGCGGGCGGCTCATCACCCAGTCGCACACCCGCGCGTACTTGCTCAGGCCGATCAGGTTGGAGTGCTCGTTGGGCAGGATGCCGATCCAGATGCGGCCCAGGATCGGGCACAGGTGGTGCGAGCAGGCGCTGCGCACGGTGATCGGGCCGACGATCATCAGCTCGTTCAGGCGCGAGAAGTTCGGGAATTCGGTCACCGCGGGCATCGCCACGTAGCGGCCGCGGAACACCTCCTCGATGAACATCTTGGCCACCCGCTTGGCGGTCTCGTGGGTGTTGTGGTCGCTGTCGGTGTCGATCACCAGCGACTGCAGCACCTGCTGCAGGTGCTGCTGCACCTCGGCCTTCAGCTCGTCGATCTCGCCCGGGCGGATGTGCTCGGCGATGTTGTCGTTGGCGTGGTAGCGGCAGTTCGCCCCCACCAGCCGGTAGCGGATGCGTTCACTGGCACTGAGACGGGCGAGGTCGTCTTCGCTCAGGGAGAGGGGAGTCTGTTCCGGCATGGGCGGGTGGTGGCAAGCGGCTGGAGGCCTGCATTGTGCTGGCAACCCCCGAGGCCGTGCAGGGCAGGGGATAGACTGACTCGATGCCGATACAAGCCGCCTCGCCCCCGCTGCACCGCCTGCTCGGCCAGACGGCCGATGCGGTGGCTGCGGTGCGTGCCGGCCGCTCGCTCACCGAGGTGCTGGTCGCCTGCCCGGCCGAGTTGCGCGGCGGCACGCAGGCGCTCAGCTTCACCGTGCTGCGCTTGCTGGGGGGCGCGATGGCGGCGCGTGCGCTGATGGCGCCCAAGGCGCCGCCACCGGCGGTGGATGCGCTGCTGGTCACCGCGCTGGCGCTGCTGTGGCCGGGTGAATCGCCACCACCGTATGCCGAGCACACGCTGGTCGACCAGGCGGTCACCGCGGCACGTGCGCGCACGCCGGCGGCGGCCAAGTTCGTCAACGCGGTGTTGCGGCGCTTCCTGCGCGAGCGTGCGGCGCTGGTGGCCGAAGTGCAGCGCCAGCCGGTGGCCGCGCACAACCACCCGCTGTGGTGGATCGAGCGGCTGCGCCAGGATTGGCCGGCCCAGGCCGACGCGCTGATGGCCGCGGCCAATCACCATGCGCCGATGGTGCTGCGGGTCAACGCCCGGCGCGGCACGGCGGCCGATTACCAGCAGCGGCTGCTGGCCGTGGGCCGCGGCGCCACCCGGGTGGACGACCCGGCGCTGGGCGGCCAGGCGCTGGTGCTCGATCAACCCTGCGCGGTGCACCAGCTGCCCGGCTTTGCCGAGGGCGACGTGTCGGTGCAGGACCTGTCGGCCCAGCGTGCCGCGCCGCTGCTGCTGGGCGGCGACCAGCCCGGCGCACTGCCTGCGCTGGCGGCAGGCGCCCGGATGCTCGACGCCTGCGCCGCGCCGGGCGGCAAGACCGCCCACCTGCTGGAGCGTGCCGACCTCGACCTGCTGGCGCTGGACAGCGATGCGCGCCGCCTGGCGCGGGTGCAGGAGACGCTCAACCGCCTGCAGCTGCCGGCCACGCCCGGCGGCGGCACGGTGCGTCTGTTGGCCGCCGACGCCCGCCAGGTGGCGTCGTGGTGGGACGGCCGGCCGTTCGACGCCATCCTGCTCGACGCGCCCTGCACCGCCTCGGGCATCGTGCGCCGCCACCCCGACGTGCGCTGGCTGCGCCGCGCCGACGACGTGGCCGCGCTGGCCGCCGTGCAGCGCGAATTGCTCGACGCGCTGTGGCCGCTGCTGGCCCCGGGCGGGCGGCTGCTGTATGCCACCTGCTCGATCTTCAAGGCCGAGGGCCAGCAGCAGATCGACGCTTTTTTGCAACGCCATGCCGCCCAGCAACCCCGGCTGTCGGCGGCATCACCCGGCCATCTGCTGGGTGTGCCGGACAATCCGTCCTCTCCCGTCGAAGCCTTCACCGGCGACGGCTTCTACTACGCACTGATCCACAAACCTTGAGCCTGTGCCGCCGATGCGCCGCGAGTTGATGCACCTGCTGCTGCCGCGCATCGCCCTCCGCACCGGCCGCTGGTGCCTGCTGGCGCTGCTGTGGGGGCTGAGCGTGCTGGCCACGCCGGCATGGGCCCAGGCGGTCGAGCTCAAGCAGCTCAAGCTCGAACGGCGCGACGGCGAGCTGGTGCTCGACTTCAGCACCCGGCTGAGCCTGGGTGCCGCCATCGAGGACGCGCTGCACCGCGGTGTGCCGCTGTACTTCAACGCCCAGGCCGCCGTCTACCGCAACCGCTGGTACTGGCGCGATGAGCGCATGGGCCGCGCCATCCGCACCTGGCGCCTGGCCTACCAGCCGCTGACGGCCAGCTGGCGGCTCAGCCTGGGCGGGCTGTCGCAGGGCTACGACAGCCTGTCGGAGGCGCTGGCGCCGCTCACGCGGGTCAGCGGCTGGCACCTGCTGGCGCTCGACAAGATCGAGCCCGGCGAGCGCTATTACGTCGAATTCAGCTTCAAGCTCGACAACAGCCAGTTGCCCCAGCCGATGCAGATCGACCTGGGCGGCGACTGGAAGCTGAGCGTCGAGCGCAGCCTGCGCGTGGAATGACCAAGAGCACGCGCTGGGCCCTGCTGGTCTCGGTCGTGGCGGTGGTGGGTGCCGCGCTGGTGCTGGCCTTCGTGCTGTCGCTGTCGACCAGCGGCTGGCTGGCCGAGCGGCACTTCGTCTGGCTGTTCTGGGTCAACGTGGCGGTGGCGGTG
>MESD01000006.1:10065-10129 GCA_001770815.1 Burkholderiales bacterium RIFCSPHIGHO2_12_FULL_69_20 | reverse complement strand
GTGTCGATGCTGCGGGTGACGAACTGGTACGACACGCCGTAGATCAACAGCCCCGGCACCACGC
>MESD01000006.1:6229-10048 GCA_001770815.1 Burkholderiales bacterium RIFCSPHIGHO2_12_FULL_69_20 | reverse complement strand
GCGGCCGACCGCCTGTCCGATGGCCGCCAGCAGGACACCCGCGGGCCCGACGGCCGGCAAGCCATCGGCCCGCTGGCGCTGGAGCGCATCCGCGCGCAGCTGGAGGTGCGTGATGCCGTGCTGCTGGGCGCCAGTGGCCAGGTGCTGGCCAGCGCCGGTGGCAGCAACGTGGCGCTGGTGCCCGAGCGGCCGGCGGTGTTTTTGCTGCGCCAGGCCCGGCTGCAGCGCAGCACGGCCGTGCTCGAAGGCCTGGACGACGAGGCCCCGCCCGGCGCCCGCCCCAGCGCCCGGGTGCGCGCACTGGCCTTGGTGCCCAACACCGACATCAACCTGGCCGCTGCCGCCGAAGAGCGCTTCCTGATGCTGGTGCAGCCGCTGCCCGACGAACTGGTGGCCAATGCGCTGGCGGTGCAGGCGGCCTACCGCGAATACCAGCAACGTGCGCTGGCGCGCGACGGCCTGCGGCGCATGGTGATCGGCACGCTCACGCTGTCGCTGGTGCTGTCGGTGTTCGGCGCGCTGCTGCTGGCGGTGATGCTGGGCAACCAGATCATCCGGCCCTTGCTGCTGGTGGCCGACGGCGTGCGCCAGGTGGCCGAGGGTGATCTGACCGCCAAGCCGGTGTTCGCCTCGCGCGACGAGCTGGGCGGGCTGACACGCTCCTTCGCGCAGATGACCGAGCAGCTGGCCGATGCGCGTGAACAGGTGCAGCGCGGTGTCTCGCAGCTCGAAGGCGCGCGCACCCGGCTGCAGACCATCCTGGACAGCCTGTCGGCCGGCGTCATCGTGTTCGACAAGCAGGGCCGCGTCGACACCGTCAACCCGGGGGCCACGCGCATCCTGCGCCAGCCGCTGTCGGCCTACCGCGGCCGCCAACTCAACGAGGTGCCCGGGTTGGCCGAGTTCGCCGCCGCCGTGTGGCAGCGCAGCGAGCTGCACCGCACCAGCCCCGAGGATGGCGAGCGCGACCATTGGCAGGATGCCTTCGAGCTGCAGCTGGGCAACGGCGAGAGCCTCAACCTGCTGCTGCGCGGCGCCACGCTGCCGGGCGAGGCGCGGCTGCTGGTGTTCGACGACATCACCGAGGTGGTGTCGGGCCAGCGCAGCGTGGCCTGGGCCGAGGTGGCGAGGCGCCTGGCGCACGAGATCAAGAACCCGCTCACGCCGATCCAGCTGTCGGCCGAGCGGCTGGAGCACAAGCTGGCGGCCAAGCTGGTGGCCGAGCCCGACCGCGCCATGCTCAGCCGATCGGTGGCCACCATCGTGGCCCAGGTGCAGGCCATGAAGCAGCTGGTCGACGAGTTCCGCGACTACGCCCGCCTGCCTGCGGCGCGCCTGAGTCCGCTGGCCCTCAACGCCCTGGTGCTGGAGGTGCTGGGCCTGTACGCCGCGCCGCAGGAGCAAGGCCGGCTGCAGGCGCAGCTGGCCGACGCGCTGCCGGCCATCCTGGGCGATGCGACCCAGCTGCGCCAGGTGATCCACAACCTGGTGCAGAACGCGCTGGACGCGGTGGAGCAGCGCGCCGACGGCCTGGTGCAGGTGATCACCGAGGCCGCGCGCAACGACGACGGCGAGCTGCGCGCGGTGCGGCTCAAGGTCAGCGACAATGGTGGCGGCTTCAGCGACAAGGTGCTCAAGCGCGCCTTCGAGCCCTACGTCACCACCAAGGTCAAGGGCACCGGCCTGGGCCTGGCGGTGGTCAAGAAGATCGCCGACGAACATGGCGCCCGGGTGCGCATCGTCAACCGCCGCGCACCGGTGGCGGCCGACGGCCCGGCCGGTGGGCTGGCCGAAGGCGAAGTGATCGGCGCCCAGGTTTCGTTATCATTTTCGCGCTTCGCCCCGGCATCCGCCTCCACCGCCCCCGACATGCCGGCTCCCGCCAGCACCCCGAACCCCGCCCCCGCAACGGCCTCTGGCGCCGCAACGGGGCAGTGAGCACGCATGGCAACGATTCTTGTAGTTGACGACGAACTGGGCATCCGCGGCCTGCTGTCGGAAATCCTGTCCGACGAGGGCCACACGGTGGAACTGGCCGAGAACGCCGCTGAAGCCCGCGGTGCGCGCGAGCGCCTGCGACCCGACCTGGTGCTGCTCGACATCTGGATGCCCGACGTGGACGGCATCTCGCTGCTCAAGGAGTGGGGCGCCGCGGGCATGTTGAGCATGCCGGTGATCATGATGAGCGGCCACGGCACCATCGACACCGCGGTCGAGGCCACCAAGTACGGTGCCACCGCCTTCCTCGAGAAGCCGATCACGCTGCAGAAGCTGCTGCGCGCGGTGGAGCAGGCGCTGGTGCGCCCGGCGCCGCGCCTGGCACCGGCCGGCGTGCCGGGCCAGGGCATGGCAGCGGCCGGCCCCGTGCCGTTGGGCGCCCGCGGCGAGGCTCTGCCACTGGGCGAGCCTGGCCAGCCAACCGGGCTGATGGGTGGCACGATCAACCTGCTGCCGGTGGGCCCGCAGGCCGAACAGAGTTTCGACCTCGACCGCCCGCTGCGCGAAGCGCGCGACGCGTTCGAGAAGAGCTACTTCGAATTCCACCTCGCCAAGGAAAACGGCTCGATGACCCGCGTGGCCGAGAAGACCGGCCTGGAGCGCACCCACCTCTACCGCAAGCTCAAGCAGCTGGGCGTGGACCTGGCCCGCAACAAGCGCGGCGGGCTCTGAGCACCGACGCGCCAACTGCGGGCACACGCATCGTTTCGGGCTATACTCGCGGGCTCACGGCCTGGTAGCTCAGTTGGTAGAGCAGCGGATTGAAAATCCGCGTGTCGGTGGTTCGATTCCGCCCCAGGCCACCAAGATTTTCCAGTGCTCACAAGCGCTTGGACCAAAGCCCCGCACGGTTCGCCGGCCGGGGCTTTTTACATGCCCCATCCCCACCGCCTACCTCGACACTTGCCCGGCCTGCTGGCCGATGCCCTGCGGGCGGCGCGCTTCTGGCGCTGGCTGCTGCTGGGGCTGATCCTGTTGGTCGGCTGGCTGGCGCTGCAGCCGCGGCCGCCGGCATCGATGAGCCTGGGCTGGGACAAGCTGAACCACGGCGCGGCCTTCGCGGCGCTGGCTTTCTCGGCCTGGCTGGGGTTTGCCGCATCGGCCCGGCAACGGGGTGTGGCGTTGCTGGCCTTGTGGCTTTACGGTGGCTTGATCGAGGTGGCACAGACCTGGCTGCCGCCGCGCCAGGGTGACTGGGCCGATTTGCTGGGCGACACGGTGGGCCTGGCGCTGGGCACGGCCTTGGCGGTCGGCTGCTGGCGGCTGTTGCCGCCGGGCACCGGGCAGTCGGCTCAGCGCGATGGTGTGGCGCCGCGCTCCTGATCGTGCCGCAGCTTCACGCAGTCGGCATGGTCGCGCAGACCGGGCTCGGACTTGCACACCCGGTCGATGCAGGCCCACAGCGCCAGCAGCACGCGGCCCTCGCAACGCTCGCCGGGGCTGAGCGCGCGGGTCTGCAGCAGCACCGGCTCGCTCTCGCGATCAGCGGGGCGCTCGTTGGTGCGTGCGGTCTGCGCCGGCACGGGGCGGGTGATGGCTGGCGGCGGCGATCCGGTGCTGGCCGGTATGGCCTGGGCGGCCGGCGGGGCGACGACCTGCAGAGGTGCAGTGCCCGTGACGGACCGGGTGGGCTCGCCGGTGGCCGTGGCCGGCGGGCGCACCGCGTTGGTTGTCGATGAGGCAGCGGACGGCTCGGCCGCCGGTGGCAGCCGGGTGATCGAGGTGGCCAGGCCGGGCGCCGCGCCAGGTGCGGGTGGCGCCGTGGTCTCCTGCGGCACTGCAGCCCGTGGCGCCGCGGGCGCAGTGCCGGCCGGCGACCTG
>MESD01000006.1:0-6222 GCA_001770815.1 Burkholderiales bacterium RIFCSPHIGHO2_12_FULL_69_20 | reverse complement strand
CTGCCTGCGCCAGCGACGTGGCGTCGGCCGGCCGGGCCTCACTGGCCGCCGTCGTCACCGCCGCGGCGCTCGCCGGGGGCTCGGGCACCATCGCCGATGCCGCCGCAGCCACCGGTGCCGAAGCCGCTGGTGGCGCCATGCGGGCGGTGGTCGTGCCCTCCGGTGCGGGCTTGAGCCCCAGCCACAACGCCAGGCCCGCCAAGCCCGCCAGGCCCGCGGCGCCGACCGCCAGGGGCCAGCGCTGGGTGCGTGCAGGCGGCGCTGGCGATGAAGCGTGTGCCCCGGCGACGGCGGGCGTCAGCCCGTCGTGCAAGGCGGGCTCGACGCGCCCGGCCGCCGCAGGGCCCGGGCGCCTGGCTGTTGGTGCTTTGGGGGCCGCCGCCGGTGCCGGTGGCGTGCTGCCGCGCTGGGTGACGGCGTCGGGTCGCGGCATCAGCACCGTGGGCTCGTCGTTGGCCTGGCGGGGCATGAACACGGTGGGCTCGTCGTGCACCTGACGGGGTATCAGCACCGTGCGTTCGTTGCCGGCCTGGCCTGCGTTGGACGCCTGGCCTGCGTTGGGCATCACCACGGTCGCTTCGTCCGGCGTGGGCAGTTGGCTGCGCGACAGCACCACTGTGGCGCGGGCATCGGCCGGGAGCGGCGGCACGCGGGTGGCCGGCTGCAGCTGCGACAGATCGACCAGCGTGGGGCCCATCGCATCGACCGCTGGCTTGCCCAGCAGCTGCGTGGTTTCCCAGGCGTCGGCCGAGCCGGCGTCGGCGGGCGCCGCAGGCGGCGGCAGTTGGGCCAGGGCCTCCTGCAGCGCGGCCACGCTCTGCGGCCGGTCGGCCGGGCGCGGCTGCAGCATCCAGTCGATGCATTGCAGAAAGGCGACCGAACAGCCCGGCAGCGCAGCCTGTTGCGACGCCAGCGGCAGCATCTCGTCGACCACGGTGCGGGTGGTGGCCGGTGCCGGCGCGCGGCCCCGCAGCAGGAAGTGCAGCGTGGCGCCCAGCGAGTACAGATCCGTCCACGCGCCCTGCTTGACGGCACCGGCCTCGGCGTACTGCTCGATTGGCGCGTAGGCGGGTTTGAGGATGGCCGTCAGCGCCATGCTCTTGTCGCTGAGCACACGCCGCGCGGCGCCGAAATCCAGCAGCACCGGCTGGCCGTCGGGCTGCAGGATCACGTTGTCGGGCGAGATGTCGCGGTGGTAGACGCCCTCGCGGTGCAGCCGATCCAGCGCGCCCAGCAGCGGCAGCAGGATGCCACGCAGCCAGGCCTCGCCGGGTGGCTGGTCCATGCGCCGGCGCACCGCGTGCAGGTTGCTGCCGGTGTAGTAGGGCATCGCCATGTAGGCGGTGTTGTTGGCTTCCCAGTAGCGGTGCACCTTCACCAGCGCCGGGTGGTCGAAGCGCGCCAGCAGCCGGGCCTCGTTGACGAACGAGCGCAGCCCCAGTGAAAACGACTCGGCGTTGGCCTGCGACAGCAGCGACACCTGCAGCGCCCCGGTGCGGCCCACCAGCGACGACGGCATGTACTCCTTGATCGCCACCTCGCGCTCGAGCGCATGGTCGAAGGCCAGGTAGACGATGCCGAAACCGCCGACGCCCAGCACGCGCCGCAGCTCGAACTCTGCCAGCCGCGTGCCGCGCGGCAGCGCGGACGGAGGATCGGGCGGGTGGGGTGCGGCCATGCGCTGCAAAGGATACCAGCGGCGGTACAGCCGTCCGTGTGCAGCCGTCAGCGCGCGGTTTTCAGCGCATCGGTGATGGCCTGGTTGGCCGCGCTGGTGAGGAACACCATCAACCGCGCGGTGGCCGGGCCGTCCAGCTCGAGCAGGGCGTCCACCCGCTGCGGGCCTGCTTCGCCCAGCAGCCGCCGGCCGATCGAGATCAGCGGCTGCAGCGGGTCGTTGCTGGGGATGGGGCCGTCCATCGGCGCGCGGCGCAGGCGGGCGAACGCGGCCCCGGGCACCAGCGCCTCGCCCAGGTTGACCAGCGCCAGCTGGGCATGGGCATGCACCAGTGCGGCCGAGGGTGCCGGCGCCAACTCCATCAGCGGCGACAGCGTGGGCAGGCCGCCCGGCGACGCCAGGCTGGCGGCGCGCTGGCCGGTGGTGTCGAGCGCGCTGAGGTTGATGGCCATCGCCAGCGACAGGCCCTCGATGCGCTTGGCCGGGTAGGCCACCCGCGCGGCGAGGTTGCCCAGCCCGATGCCCGCGGCCGAGCGCGGCACCAGCCGCATGCCGCTGGGCGCCAGCGCCAGGTAGCGGCGCACGGTGTTGCCCTGCCTGCTCTCCAGCAGCACCGGCGCGCCGGGCGCACTGGCGGGGTCGGTGGCCTCGTACACCGCGCCGTGCTCGCGCAGCAGCGTGGCCGCATCGGCCAGCACCACACCGGCGGCGGCCAGCCGGACCTGCAGATCGGCCCAGGCGCGGTCGGTCAGCGCCTGCAGCGCGGCGATGTCGTGCTGCGTGCGGTAGGCCAGCACCGCCGGGCCGTCGTCCATCGGCATCCCCAGCAACTGACCGTCGCGTGGCGCGGCCGGCACCTCGCCCGACAGGTCGACCAGCAGCAGGTACTCGGCGATGTAGAACTGCTTGCCCTTCAGGTCGATCGCGCCGGTGGTGCGCGGTGCGCGCATCGGCTCGCCCAGCGGCTTGGCCAGCGCGGGCTCGATGGCGGTGGTCGACATCGGACGCAGCGGGGCCTGGGCCATCGCCGGCGGGGCCACCATCAGCAGGGCCAATATCAGCGGGGTCACCCGCAGCGGGGGCATCAGCAGGCCGGCCAGCGGCGCCAGCGCACCGGGCGCGAGAATGGGCTTGGCGGGCATCGTCATCGGCGGGATTGTCCCCGTCTGGCGGCCGCCTTCAATAGCCGATTCACCTCCCTTGCCGCGAGCCCCTCATGCCCCTGCCTTCGGACTGGCCCCCGTTCCAAGCCGCCATCGTCGACCTGGACGGCACGATGGTCGACACCGTCGGTGATTTCGAGGTGGCGCTCAACACCATGCTGGCCGGCCTGGGTCTGCCACCCGTGGGCCGCGCCTTCATCGCGCGCACCGTGGGCAAGGGCAGCGAGCACCTGCTGCGCAGCACGCTGGCCGAGGTGGGTGCCGACGCCGGCCTCTACGAGGCCGCCTGGCAGGATTACCAGCGGAACTACCTGGCCATCAACGGCCAGTATTCGGTGGTGTACCCCGGCGTGCCGGAAGGCTTGCAGCGCCTGGCCGATGCCGGCCTGCGCCTGGCCTGCCTGACCAACAAGCCCATCGCCTTTGCCCGGCCGCTGCTGACCGCCAAGGGGCTGGACGGCTTCTTCTCGCAGGTGTTCGGCGGTGATGCGTTCGCGCGCAAGAAGCCCGATCCACTGCCGCTGCTGGAAACCTGCCGCGCGCTGGGCAGCGCGCCGGCGCGCACGCTGATGATCGGCGACAGCAGCAACGACTGCCAGGCCGCGCGCGCAGCCGGCTGCCCGGTGGTGCTGGTCAGCTACGGCTACAACCACGGCCGCCCGGTGGCCGAGGCGATGCCCGACGCGGTGATTCACCGCATCGATGCGCTGGTGCTGCCGCGGCTGCGCGGCTGACCTGTTGCCTGTTGGGGCCGCTGCTACACTCGTTTTCATGTTCATCACGCGCAAACAGACGGTCACGCGTCATCAGAAAACGGGGTCGACCGACCGGGGAGCCTGGCCCTGGCGACGGTTCTCCGCACCGGTCTGATTTGCCGTAGGCCAACGGGCCAGCGTGGGGTTGTGAACCCGCTGCCACCGGATCGGCCCCGCGGTTTGCCCGGGACGGGGTCTGTCGGCAGCCGCAGTTCCCCGTCTCACCGCTGAATTCCAGCACCGTCCGATGGCCCTGCGCCGCCTCGCGCCCGCCTCGGATTCCAGGAGCCGTGCACCGTGATCACCGAACTTGAATTCAAGAGCCTGGCCGCCCAGGGCTTCAACCGCATCCCCCTGCTCAGCGAGAACTTCGCCGACCTCGAAACCCCGCTGTCGCTGTACCTGAAGCTGGCCGGCGGCGAGCGCCACAGCTTTCTGCTCGAATCGGTGGTGGGCGGCGAGCGCTTCGGCCGCTACTCGTTCATCGGCCTGCCGGCGCGCACGCTGCTGCGCGCCACCGGCTCGGCCGCCGGCGCGCTGACCGAGGTCGTCACCGACGGCGAGGTGGTCGAGCGCCACGAGGGCAACCCGCTCGACTTCATCGAGGCCTACCAGGCGCGTTTCAAGGTGGCGCTGCGCCCGGGGCTGCCGCGCTTCTGCGGCGGTCTGGCGGGTTACTTCGGCTACGACGCGGTGCGCTTCATGGAGCCGAAATTGGCCAAGACGCACAAGCGCGGCGGCCTGAACACGCCCGACATCCTGCTGCTGCAGACCGAAGAGCTGGCGGTGATCGACAACCTCTCGGGGCGCTTGTACCTGATCGTCTACGCCAACCCGGCCGAGCCCGAGGCCTACTTCAAGGCCAAGCGCCGGCTGACCGAGCTGGGCGACAAGCTGCGCTATTCGGTCACCGCGCCGCCGGTCAAGCGTGGCCAGGCGCATCCGGTGGAGCGAGAGTTCGCCAAGGCCGACTACCTGGCCGCGGTGCTGCAGAGCAAGGAGCTGATCGCCGCCGGCGACATGATGCAGGTGCAGATCGGCCAGCGGCTCAAAAAACGCTACACCGAGAGCCCGCTGAGCCTGTACCGCGCGCTGCGATCGCTGAACCCGTCGCCCTACATGTACTTCTACGACATGGGCGATTTCCAGATCGTCGGCGCTTCGCCCGAGATCCTGGTGCGCCACGAGCACACGGCCGAGGGCGACAAGATCACCATCCGCCCGCTGGCCGGCACGCGCCCGCGCGGCACCTCGCCCGAGGCCGACTTGGTCACCGAGGCCGACCTGCTGGCCGACCCGAAAGAGCGCGCCGAACACCTGATGCTGATCGACCTGGCGCGCAACGACATCGGCCGCATCGCCAAGACCGGCTCGGTCAAGGTGACCGAGGCCTTCGTCGTCGAGCGTTACTCGCACGTGATGCACATCGTCAGCAACGTCGAGGGGCTGCTCAAGGACGGCATGAGCAACATGGACGTGCTGCGCGCCACCTTCCCGGCCGGCACGCTGACCGGCGCGCCCAAGATCCGCGCGATGGAGATCATCGATCAGCTCGAGCCGGTCAAGCGCGGCATCTACGGCGGCGCCTGCGGCTACCTCAGCTTTGCCGGCGACATGGACGTGGCCATCGCCATCCGCACCGGCATCGTGCAGGACGGCATGCTCTACGTGCAGGCCGCGGCCGGTGTGGTGGCCGACTCGGTGCCCGAGCTGGAGTGGAAGGAGACCGAGCACAAGGCGCGGGCCCTGATCCGCGCGGCGGAGCTGGTCGAGGAGGGCTTTTGAGATGTTGCTCATGATCGACAACTACGACAGCTTCACCTTCAACCTGGTGCAGTACTTCGGCGAGCTGGGCCAGGACGTCAAGGTGATCCGCAACGACGCGATCACCGCGCCCGAGATCGCCGCGCTCAAGCCCGACCACCTGGTGCTGTCACCGGGGCCCTGCTCGCCGGCCGAGGCGGGCGTGTGCGTGCCGGCGATCCAGGCGCTGATCGGCACGCTGCCGATCCTGGGCGTGTGCCTGGGCCACCAGGCCATCGGCGCGGCGCTGGGTGGCCAGATCGTGCGGGCCAAGACGCAGATGCACGGCAAGGCCGATGTGATCACCACCGATCAGCAGGGCGTCTACCTCGGGCTGCCGCAGCAGTTCAGCGTGATCCGCTACCACTCGCTGGTGATCGAGCGCGACACCTGCCCGAAGGAACTGGTGGTCACTTCCACCTCGGAAGACGGCGAGATCATGGGCGTGCGCCACCGCGCGCTGGCCGGCACCGACCATCCGCTGGAAGGCGTGCAGTTCCACCCCGAGTCGATCCTGTCGGAGCATGGGCATGCGATGCTGCGCAACTTTCTGAACCTGTGCCGATGAAGGCGCCGACGACCATGGCCATGATCGACTTGCGCAGCGACACCGTCACCCGGCCGACCGCGGCGATGCGCACCGCGATGGCCGCCGCCGAGGTGGGCGACGACGTGTTCGGCGACGACCCCACGGTCAACGCGCTGCAGCAGCGCATCGCCGCGATGCTGGGCAAGGAGGCGGCGCTGTTTATGCCCAGCGGCACGCAGAGCAACCTCAGCGCGCTGATGGCGCATTGCGCGCGTGGCGACGAATACCTGGTGG
>MESD01000005.1:15430-16462 GCA_001770815.1 Burkholderiales bacterium RIFCSPHIGHO2_12_FULL_69_20 | reverse complement strand
GTCGGTGCGCGGTGGCGCGGCGGCGTAATCGGCAGGCAGGCCGGGCAGGGCCTCTTGGCGCAACAGGTGGCCGGCGGCGATGCAGCGTGCCATCTGCCGGAAGAAGCTCATCGGCACGGCGGCAAATTCGTCGCGCAGCCAGTCGTGGGTGGCGCTGTTGAGGTTTTCGTGGCGCCACAGCACCGGGAAGCCGGTGCCGTAGGTGAAGCTGGCGAAGCGGCACACGCCGTTGTCGCATTCACGGTGGGTCAGTTCAACCAGCTTGCGCAGGCCACGCGCGGCCCAGCGCTCGGCGCCGTCGCCGCGGCCTTCGCCCCACTGCGGGTCGAGGCGGTCGGTGATCAGGCCCACCAGCGGCACCGCCAGCGCGCTCTTCAGCCGCGAGGCGTTGCACACCCGTGGATGCAGCGACACCGCATTGCTGACGATCGCCTCCACCTGCGGCAGCAGACCGGCCACCGCCGACATCGTGAAGCTGGTCGAGCCCTGGCAGTGGATCACTGCCTTGAGGCGGCTGGCGCCGGTCTCAGCCAAGACCTTGGCCACGGCCGCGGGGTGGTCGTACAGCGCGGCCTGGTCCAGCGTCCAGTGGCACATCGGCAGATCGATGCTGGCGCGCCAGTTCTCCAGCCACACGTCGTGACCGGCGGCCAGCAGCGCGTCGACGAAGCCCAGCGCCACCGGCGGGCGGAAGATGTTGGCCCGCACCCCCGCGCCATGCACCAGCAGCACCGGCCCGTGTTCGGGCGTGCGCCGGCCCTGCACGTGAACCAGGTTCAGTGCCCGGCCATCCCCTGCGGTGAATGGAACGACGCGTGCTGTCGCCATGTCCTGCTGCCTGTGATCAGTGGGTTGACCATTGTCATGAATTCGCCGGCAGGCGCCAGCGTGGTGCACCCGCATGCCGGCGACGCGTGCGAATTGACGTTTACGTAAACGTCAATTGATAATGCCCGCCGCCCCCGGCTTGTTAAGCTGCCGGCGTTGTCCGACCCACCTGCGACCCACCTGCCGGAGACTGCATGGCCCAAC
>MESD01000005.1:0-15409 GCA_001770815.1 Burkholderiales bacterium RIFCSPHIGHO2_12_FULL_69_20 | reverse complement strand
GACTGCATGGCCCAACTGCAGAGCAAGCTGAACCCCCGCTCGGAAGCCTTTCGCGACAACGCGGTGGCGATGCGCGCCTTGGTCGACGACCTGAATGCCAAGCTGCAGCGCATCGCCGAAGGCGGCGGCGCCGAAGCCCGCGCCAAGCACCTGGGACGCGGCAAGCTGCTGCCGCGCGAGCGGGTGGAGCGCCTGCTCGACCCCGACACGCCTTTCCTCGAGATCGCGCCGCTGGCCGCGCTGGGCATGTACCCCGAGCAAGACCGCAGCGGCAAAACCGCCGACGCCGCGCCCTGCGCCGGTTTGATCGCCGGCATCGGCCGCGTGGCCGGCATCGAGTGCCTGATCGTCTGCAACGACGCCACCGTCAAGGGCGGCACCTATTACCCGCTGACCGTCAAGAAGCACCTGCGTGCGCAGGAGATCGCGCGCGAAAACCACCTGCCCTGCATCTACCTGGTCGATTCGGGCGGCGCCAACCTGCCCAACCAGGACGACGTATTCCCCGACCGTGACCACTTCGGCCGCATCTTCTTTAACCAGGCCAACCTCAGCGGCGCAGGCATTCCGCAGATCGCCGTGGTGATGGGCAGCTGCACCGCCGGCGGCGCCTACGTGCCGGCGATGAGCGACGAGACCATCATCGTCAAGAACCAGGGCACCATCTTCCTGGGCGGCCCGCCGCTGGTCAAAGCCGCCACCGGCGAAGTGGTGTCGGCCGAAGACCTGGGCGGTGGCGACGTGCACACGCGTCTGTCGGGCGTGGCCGACCACCTGGCCGAGAACGACCTGCACGCGCTGGCGCTGGCCCGGCAGTCGGTGGCGCGGCTCAACCGCATCAAGCCGCAGCCGCTGGCGCTGCAGCCACCCAAGCCGCCGAAGTACGCCCCCGAAGAGCTGCACGGCGTGATCCCCACCGACACGCGCAAGCCCTTCGACATCCGCGAGGTCATCGCCCGCGTGGTCGACGACAGCGCCTTCGACGAGTTCAAGTCGCGCTACGGCGCCACGCTGGTCTGTGGCTTCGCCCACATCGAAGGTTTGCCGGTGGGCATCATCGCCAACAACGGCATCCTGTTCGCCGAGAGCGCCAACAAGGGTGCGCACTTCATCGAGCTGTGCTGCCAGCGCAAGATCCCGCTGGTGTTCCTGCAGAACATCACCGGCTTCATGGTCGGGCGCAAGTACGAGAACGACGGCATCGCGCGGGCCGGCGCCAAGATGGTCACCGCGGTGGCTTGCGCCGCGGTGCCCAAGTTCACCGTGATCATCGGTGGCAGTTTCGGCGCCGGCAACTACGGCATGTGCGGCCGCGCCTACAGCCCGCGCTTCCTGTGGATGTGGCCCAACGCGCGCATCAGCGTGATGGGCGGCGAGCAGGCCGCCAGCGTGCTGGCGACGGTGCGGCGCGACGGCATCGAAGGCCGCGGCGGCGCCTGGAGCGCCGACGAGGAAGCCGCCTTCAAGGCACCGATCCTGGCGCAGTACGAGGTGCAGGGCCATCCGTACTACGCCAGCGCCCGCCTGTGGGACGACGGCGTGATCGACCCGGCCGACACCCGCCGCGTGCTGGCGCTGGGCTTGAGCGCCAGCCTGAACGCGCCGATCCCCGAGACGAAGTTCGGTGTTTTCCGGATGTGATGGGTATGATGTGTTTCATGTTGATCTTTCTTACACATCATGCGCACCAACATTGACATCGACGACGACGTGCTCGATGCGGCGATGAAGGCCGGATCGTTCAAGACCAAGAAGGACGCGGTCGAGGCGGGCCTTAGGCTGATCGCGCGCCAGGGCGCCTACCGCGAGATCCTGCGCTGGGAAGGCAAGCTGCAATGGGACGGTGACGCCGTCGCCGAAGCCCCTGCACCGCCCACGGTGCTGACGACGGGCCGGCGTGGCAACGCGCCTGCGGTGCTGGCGCAGGAACCTGCTCCGCGGCCCGCTGCAAAACGCCGCCATGCTGGTCGTTGATTCCGGCGTCTGGATCGACTTTTTCAACGGTGCACCCTCGCCGGCGCGCGCCACGCTGCGCCGTCTGCTGGCCGAAGGCGACACCGAGATCATCGTGCCCGACCTGGTGCTGTTCGAAGTGCTGCGCGGCTTTCGCGACGAGCGGCATTTCCTGCAGGCCGAGCAACTGATGCTGGGCTTGACCATCGCGACCACCGGCGGCCAGCCGCTGGCGCAGAAGGCGGCCCAGCACTACCGCAGCCTGCGCGCCGCCGGCATCACCGTGCGCAGTGCAGTGGATGTGTTGGTGGCGGCCTTCTGCATCGACCGTGGTTATGCGCTGCTGCACGCCGACCGTGATTTCGACGCCTTCGAAGCCACCCGCGGCCTGCGGGCCTGGCGGCATTGACGCGGGCGCCGGACGATCCGTGCAAACGATGAGCCCCGACGCGCTCGACACCAACCACCTGATCGCCCTGGCCGCCGCGCTGGGCTGGGCCAGCGGCCTGCGTTTGTACGCGGTGGTGTTCTTCACCGGCCTGGCCGGTGCGATGGGCTGGGTGCCGCTGCCGGCCGGCCTGCAGATCCTGCAGCACCCGCTGGTGCTGGCGGCCGCCGGCCTGATGCTGGCGGTGGAGTTCTTCGCCGACAAGATCCCCGGGCTCGATTCCCTGTGGGACGGGCTGCACACCTTCGTGCGCATCCCCGCCGGCATGGCGCTGGCGGCGGCGGTGTTCGGTGGGGATCAGGCGGTCTGGGCCACCATCGCCGGGCTGGCCGGTGGCACGCTCGCGGCCACCAGCCACGTGGCCAAGGCCACCACGCGGGCGGCGGTCAACACCTCGCCCGAGCCGTTTTCCAACCTGGCACTGTCGCTGGCCGGTGATGCGGCGGTGCCCACGATGCTGTGGCTGGCGTTCACCCAGCCGCTGTGGTTTGCCGCCGCGCTGGTGCTGGCGCTGGTGATCAGCGTGGTGCTGACCGTGCTGCTGTGGAAGTTTTTGAAGACCCTGGTGCGCGGCCTGCGCGCACGCTTCGGCAGCCCAGCAGCGGCGGCCTGATGGAGACAACGATGTTCAAGAAGATCCTGATTGCCAATCGCGGTGAGATCGCCTGCCGGGTGGCGGCCACCGCGCGCCGCATGGGCATCCGCACCGTGGCGGTGTACTCGTCGGCCGATGCCAACGCCCGCCACGTGATGGCCTGTGACGAAGCCGTGCTGATCGGCGGCCCCGCGCCGCGCGACAGCTACCTGCGCGCCGACCGCATCCTCGAGGTGGCCAAGTCCACCGGCGCCCAGGCGGTGCACCCGGGCTATGGCTTCCTGTCCGAGAACGAGGCCTTCGCCCGGGCCTGCGCCGATGCCGGCATCGCCTTCATCGGCCCGCCGCCGGCGGCGATTGCGGCGATGGGCAGCAAGTCGGCCGCCAAGACGCTGATGGAGAAGGCCGGCGTGCCACTGGTGCCCGGCTACCACGGCGCCGACAACGATCCCGACCTGCTGGCGCGCGAGGCGCAGCGCATCGGCTACCCGGTGCTGATCAAGGCCAGCGCCGGCGGCGGTGGCAAGGGCATGCGCCGGGTCGACAAGGCCGACGATTTCGCCGCCGCGCTGGCCTCATGCCAGCGCGAGGCCCAATCGAGCTTCGGTGACAAGCACGTGCTGGTCGAGCGCTACGTGCTGCGCCCGCGCCACATCGAGATCCAGGTCTTCGGCGACAGCTACGGCGGCTGCGTGCACCTGTTCGAGCGCGACTGCTCGGTGCAGCGCCGCCACCAGAAGGTGCTGGAAGAAGCCCCCGCACCGGGCATGGCGCCCGAGCGCCGCGCCGAGATGGGCGCCGCCGCGGTGGCTGCCGCCCAGGCGGTGGGTTATGTCGGCGCCGGCACGGTGGAGTTCATCGCCGAAGAGGTGGACGACGGCGACCTGCGCTTCTACTTCATGGAGATGAACACCCGGCTGCAGGTGGAGCACCCGGTCACCGAGGCCATCACCGGGCTCGACCTGGTCGAGTGGCAGCTGCGTGTGGCCGCCGGCCAGCCGCTGCCGCTGCGCCAGGACCAGCTCACGATCACCGGCCACGCCATCGAGGCCCGCATCTGCGCCGAGAACCCCGACGCCGGCTTCCTGCCCGCCACCGGCAGGATGGACGTGCTGCGCTGGCCGCCGCACGTGAGCTTTGACCGCGCGACCTCCGCCAACCCGGTGCGGGTGGATGCCGGCGTGCGCGAGGGCGACGCCATCACGCCGTACTACGACTCGATGATCGCCAAGCTGATCGTGCACGGCGACACCCGCGCACAGGCGCTGGCCCGGTTGGGCGCGGCGCTGGCGGCCACCCACATCGTCGGGCTCAACACCAACGTGGCTTTCTTGCGCCGGGTGGTCGAGTGCCACGCGTTCGCCACCGCCGACCTCGACACCGCGCTGATCGAACGCGAGCGTGCGGTGCTGCTGGACCAGCCGCCGCTGCCCATCGAGATCGCCGCTGCCGGCGTGGTGGCGCGCGCGCTGGCCGACGAGGCCAGCGCAGCCGATGACGACCCCTGGTCGCGGCGCGATGGCTGGCGCCTGCATGGCGGCGCGCGCCGCCACTTCGACCTCGAGCATGCCGGCGTGCTGCATGCAGTGGCGCTGGCGCGGCCGCACAGCGCGGCGGCCGATGCCCGCTGCGAGTTGCAGATCGGCGACCGGCGCTGGCCGATCACCGCCACCGCGCTGGGCGGCGAGCGCCACGACGTCACGCTGGGCGAGCAACGTCTGCACCTGACCGTCTATGCGCATGGCGAGCGGGTGGCGGTGTTCGCGCCCGAGCATGGTGCGGTGCTGCGCCAGATCGACGCCATCGCCCATGCCGGCGAGGGCGCGGCCGAAGGCGGCCGGCTCACCGCGCCGATGCCGGGCAAGGTGATCGCCTTCATGACCCAGGCCGGCGACACCGTCACCCAGGGCCAGGCGCTGGCGGTGATGGAGGCGATGAAGATGGAGCACACGCTGCACGCCCCGCGTGACGGCGTGGTGGCCGAACTGCTCTACGCCGTGGGCGACCAGGTGGCCGAAGGGGGCGAGTTGCTGCGCCTGGCCGAGGCCTGACCGGCCCGACCGGCGCGATTGGCGAGCCCGGTCGGTGGAGCTGCTACTTGGGCTCGCGCCAGCGTGGCAGCCAGCTGCGGCGCGGCTCGGGTGCGGTGGGCTGATCGGCGTCGCTGGCGCGTCGCGCGCCGGGGCGGGTGGGCACCGGTGGCGGCTGGGTGACGCCGAAGCCCGAAGTGTCGCGGCCCCATTCGTTGGCCTGCGGCGCATGGCCTGGCGCACCGGCCTGGCCGGGGGCCGGCCGCGATGCTTCACGAAACAGCGCCGCCAGCGGGGCCAGTTCACCACCGGGCACGGCTTCGCACACCAGCAGCACATCGCGGGCGTAGCGGGGATCGGCCAGCAGCCGGTCCACCTCGATGGCGTGGTCGATCTCGCGCAGCAACATCTGGTGGATGCGCTTGGCCAACTGCAAACGACTCATGGACGTTTCCACGGTGGCGGCTCCCTGAAACGGTGCGGCGGGCAATACCGCCTGCACGTTTTTCATTGTGCGCTGGCGGTGCGCAGAAGCCATCCCCATCTTGCGGACACTGCGGTTCACCGGCGTCGATAATTGCGCCAAAGCAAAGGCAATCCCATGATTCCAGACCATGTCACCCTGGTGGAAGTCGGCCCGCGCGACGGCCTGCAGAACGAGCAGCAGCCCGTCGCCACCGCCCACAAGATCGAGCTGGTGCAGCGGCTGCAGGCGGCCGGGCTGCGCGAGATCGAGGTCACCAGCTACGTCAGTCCCAAGTGGGTGCCGCAGATGGCCGACAACGCCCAGGTGATGGCGGCCATCCAGCGCCAGCCGGGCGTGCGCTACAGCGTGCTGGTGCCCAACATGCTGGGGCTGCAGGCGGCGCTGGCCGGTGGCGATGCCACCCGCCCCGACGAAGTGGTGGTGTTCGGCGCCGCCAGCCAGGCCTTCAGCCAGCGCAACATCAACTGCAGCATCGAGCAGAGCATCGAGCGCTTTGCCCCGGTGGTGGCCGCCGCGCGCGAGGCCGGGTTGAAGGTGCGCTCGGCCATCAGCTGCGCGCTGGGCTGCCCCTACCAGGGCGAGGTGACGCCCGACGAGGTGGAGCACCTGGTCAAGCTGTTCAAGCAGATCGGCGTGCACCACTGCGGCGTGGCCGACACCATCGGCGTGGGCACACCGCGCAAGGTGCAGGCGGTGATGGAGCGCGCGCTCAAGCACTACCCGTTGCACGAGGTGAGCGGCCATTTCCACGACACCTACGGCCAGGCGCTGGCCAATATCCACGCCTGCCTGCAGCTGGGCATCCACCACTTCGACACCAGCGTGGCGGGGCTGGGCGGTTGCCCCTACGCCAAGGGCGCCACCGGCAACGTGGCCACCGAGGACGTGGTCTTCATGCTGCAGGGCATGGGCATCGACACCGGCATCGACCTGGATGCGCTGGTCGACGCCGGCGCCTACATCAGCGATGTGCTGGGCCGCGCGCCCGTCTCGCGCGTGGCCAAGGCCCTGCTGATCAAGCGCGGGCGGGTGTTTGCATGACGGTGCTGGCGGATCGACCTGAAGGCTTTCGCCGCGTGGCGCAAGCCCTGGCCGAGCGGGGGCATCGCCACGCCCCGCGCTGGCTCGATGTCTCGGCCCGCACCTGCGCCGAGGCGGCCGATGCGCTGGGCGTGCAGGTGGGCCAGATCGCCAAGAGCGTGATCTTTCGCCGCCGCAGCGATGGCGTGGCGGTGCTGGTGGTGGCGTCGGGCGACCGGCGCGTCGACGAGGGCAAGGTGGCCGCGTTGGTGGGCCAGGGGCCCGACGACCTGGGCCGGGCCGATGCAGCCTTCGTCAAGCAGCAGACGGGCTTCTCGATCGGCGGCGTCTCGCCGCTGGCGCATGCCCGGCCGCCGGTGGTGCTGGTCGACCGCGAGCTGTTCCGCTTCGGCGAGATCTGGGCCGCGGCCGGCCACCCGAACGGCGTGTTCTGCCTCAGCCCCGACGAGCTGCTGGCGCTGACCGGCGCGCCGGCGGCCGACGTGGTGCAAGCCTGATGGCGGCGCCACGCGACGGGCTGGTGGCCAGCCCCTGCATCAGCCTGTGCCGCATGCATGCGCCCACCGGCTGGTGCGAAGGCTGTTTGCGCACCATCACCGAGATCGCCGCCTGGGGCCGCCTCGACGACGACGGCCGGCGCGTCGTGTTGCAGGATCTGGGACCGCGGCGCGTGACCTGGCAGGCGATGCAGGCCGCGGGCACGGCACCGCCGTCCACCGGCCCGGGAGGATCGCCATGAAGCACATCGCGTTCTGGTTCGACGCCATCTCACCCTATGCCTGGCTGGCTTTCCAACGGCTGCCGCAGGCCTTGGAAGGGTTGAATGTCGAGGTGGCCTACCAGCCGGTGCTGCTGGCCGGCCTGCTGAGCCATTGGGGCAGCAAGGGCCCGGCCGAGATCGAACCCAAGCGCGCCTGGACCTATCGGCAGGTGGCCTGGCTGGCACAGGAGCAGGGCACGCCGCTGCAACTGCCGCGGCCGCATCCGTTCAACCCGCTGGCCCTGCAGCGCCTGGCGCTGGCCGCTGCGCCGGCCGGCGGCACACCCAGCCGGCGCACGGTGGAGCTGTTGTTCCGTCATGTGTGGTGCCGCGACGGCGCCGACCCGAACGAGCCCGCGGCGCTGGCCGCACTGGCCACGGCCGTGGCGCCGCAGCGCAACCCGGCGGGCGACGAGGTCAAGGCCGAATTGCGCCAGCGCACCCAGGCAGCGGCCGAGGCCGGCCTGTTCGGCGTGCCCACGCTGGTGTGCGACGGCCGTGCGTACTTCGGCCAGGATGCCTTGCCGATGCTGCGCGCCGCGCTGACCGGTGACGCCTGGTTCGCCGGCCCGGCCTGGGACGACGCCGGGGCCCAGCCACCGGGCCAGCAGCGCGTGAAGCCTTGACCGCCCAGCAGCCAACCGGCCCGGCGCAAACCACCCGGCGCTAGCGCCCATCTTGACAATGATCAACGCCATGCCCAGGGTGGGCGGCCTACGATGATCCTCATCGAAAACCAACAGGGTCTGTCATGTACCGCAACCTCTTTGTTCCCGTCGACGGCAGTGTGTTGAGCGAACGCGCGATGGAGGCCAGCATCGAACTGGCCAAGCAGTTGGGCGCCGCGATCACCGGTTTCGTGGTCGAACCCGATGCGCCGCTGCCCACCGTGGGCACGCAACTGCCTGCCTACGAGGCGGCCACTGAGCGCCACATCGAGAAGACCGATACGCACGCCCGGCAGGTGCTGACACGCTTCGAGATCAAGGCCAATGAGGCTGGCATCAGCTTCACCGGGCTGCATGCCCGCACCGATGGTGTGGACCGCGCCATCATCGAGCAGGCCGAGGACTCGGGCTGCGACATGATCGTGATGATGACCCACGGCCGTGGCACCTTTGGCGAGTTGCTGTTCGGCTCGCACACCAAGAATGTGTTGTCCCGGAGCAAGTTGCCCTTGCTCGTGCTGCACTGAGCTTGCAGCGGGTCATGGCGCGGGGCGCAGCAGCGGCAGGCGGTCGAGGCGTGCCTCGATGTCGATCATCAGCTGCCGGTAACCCGGTGCTTGCACGCCGCCATAGCGGCGCTTGAAGTCGGCCTCGCGCAGGGACTCGGGCAGGTCACTCACGTCGGGCAGCAGCTCGGTCTCCCGCACGCCCTTGGCCAGCCGTGCCTGCAGCGCCAGCGGGTTGCGCAGGGCCAGCAGGCCCAGGCGGGTGCCGGCACGGTCGGCGGCCAGGTCGTTGAAGCTGAAGCCGCTGCCGCCGCGTGAATCGGTCACTTCCTTGTACAGCCCGATCGCGTCGGCCAGAGGGCCACCGCCTTCGGCGGCCAGCGCGGCCGAGATCAGATAGTGCTGCGCGCTGTCGCGCCGCCCCGCCAGCGTGACCGGCGGTGCGCGCCGCCCCGGCGCCCGCGGGGCCGATGCGATCAGCGGTGCCAGGCCCGACCCGTAGGCGTTGAAGGCCAGCGCCACCAGCGCGGCGCGGTTTTCGCGCGCTGCCGTGGCCGCGTCGGGTGAGCGTTGGGCCGCCAGCGCAAACAGGGGCGGCAGCAACTGGGCCATCGACACCGGCGCGCTGCCCCGGGCGGCCAGCGCGGTGCCCAGCGTGGCCAGCCGGTCGGCGTAGATGCGCAGGCGCGCCTGCTCGTCGGGGCGCAGCAGCGTATTGGTCAAGGCCAGCGGGGCGTTGTCGGGCCAGGCGTAGGCCAGCACCAGGTGCTGCGATCGGAACGCCACCCGGCTGACCAGCCGCTGCGCCAGTTCACCCTGGGCCTGCAAGTCCAGCGCGACGAGCAGTCGCGGCAGCACGGCTTCGGCCAACCAGCCCGGCACCGGCAGGCGGCCCAGGCGCAGGCGCTGCACCTCAGGCAGGCCCTCGGTCTCGCGCAGCACGACCTGCACGTTCAGCCATCCGCCGCCCACGCTGGTGGGCCAGGGCCGTGGCAGGGTCAGGCTGGTCTGCACCAGGGCCAGACCGGCCTGCAGCCGCACCCGGCTGCGCACCTCACCGAAGCGCTGGCCGGCCTGGTTGAGCAGCAGCTCCAGGTCACGCTGCGTCAGCACCACCGCGCGGGTGATGCCGGGCAGCGCGCGGCGCGGATCGTTGCCGCGCAGCAGCTGGCGGGCGCGGGCGATGTCGTCGTGCGACACCGGGGTGGCCTGCTGCACCAGCGGCTGGCGTTCGATCGCCAGCCACACGCCGGCGGCCACGCCCGCCACCAGCAGCAGGCTCAGCAGCAGAGCCCAGGGCAGCAGGCGAACGGCAAAACGCATGGTGCGCAGTCTGCCATCGACCGCAGGTCGGCGATCGAGGCCGCAGCGGCTTGGCCGCCGGGTGCCTCGATCGATGCCGAGGCCATCGGCCCGCCGGCGCCGCGGCCGCTACCAGACGTCGACGAAGCGCGCGCCGTCGCCGCCGCTGCGCGACAGGCCGGGCGCCGTGCCGGCTATGCCGCGCACCAGCCAGCCGCGGGTATCGGCGGGGTCGATCACCGCGTCGATCTCCAGCGTGGTGGCCATGTTGATGGCCGAGCCGTTTTCATACTGCCGCGCCACCAGCTGCTGGTACAGCGCCTCGCGCTCCGCTCCTGCCGCCGCCGCCTCCAGCTCCTTGCGAAAGCCCAGCTTGACCGCGCCCTCCAAGCCCATCGCGCCGAATTCGCCGGTCGGCCAGGCGACGGTGAACACCGGCGCGTCGAAGCCGCCCACCGCCATCGCCTGCGCGCCCAACCCATAACCCTTGCGCACCACCACCGTGAACACCGGCACCTGCAGGTGCGCCGCGGTGACGAACAGCCGGCAGGCGTGGCGCACCTGGGCCTGGCGCTCCACCTCGGGGCCGACCATGAAGCCGGGCGTATCGCACAGGCTCAGCAGCGGGAGGCCATGCGCGTTGCACAGCTGCATGAAGCGCGCGGCCTTGTCGGCGCCGTCGGGGTCGATCGCGCCGCCCAGGTGATGCGGGTTGTTGGCGAAGATGCCGACCGGGCGGCCTTCGATGCGCGCCAGCGCGGTGACCATGCCGTGGCCCCAGCCGTTGCGCAGTTCGAGCACGCTGCCGGTGTCGGCCAGCGCGTTGATGACCGCGCGCATGTCGTAGACACGCAGGCGGTTCTCGGGGATCACGTGGCGCAGCGCGCGGGCATCGCCGGCCTGCCAGTGCGGCAAGCGGCCCTGGAAGTAGCCGAGGTACTGCTTGGTGGCGGCCACCGCGGCCGCTTCGTCGGGCACCAGCACGTCGATGACGCCGTTGTGGTGCAGGTCTTTGGCCGGGCCGATTTCTTCGGGGCGGTAGACGCCCAGGCCGCCGCCCTCGATCATGGCCGGCCCGCCCAGGCCGATGTTGGCGGCCTGGGTCGAGATGATCACGTCGGCGCAACCCAGCAGCGCGGCGTTGCCGGCAAAGCAGCGGCCGTGCACCACACCCACCACCGGCACCTTGCCCGACAACGCCGCGAACTGGCTGAAGGTGTGGTTGTTCAGCCCGGCCACGATGGGCATGTCGACATCACCCGGCCGCCCGCCGCCGCCTTCGGCAAACAGCACCATCGGCAGCTTCCACTGATGCGCCAGGCCCAGCAGCCGGTCTTTCTTGTGGTGGTTGCGCCAGCCCTGGGTGCCGGCCAGCACGGTGTAGTCGTAGGCCATCACCGCGCAGCGGCTGCGCTCGGGGCCGTGCTCGGCGGCATTGACCGTGCCGATGCCGGTGACCATGCCGTCGGCCGGCGTGTTGCGGATCAGGTCGTCGAGCGTGCGGCGGCGCGTCTGCGCGGCGATGGCGTAGGCACCGTATTCGCTGAACGAGCCCGGATCGCACAGGTCTTCGACGTTCTCGCGCGCGGTGCGCCCGCCCGCGGCGTGGCGGCGCGCCACCGCCGCGGGCCGCGCGGCATCGCGCAGCAGCGCATCGCGGTCGCGCACCCGCTGCAGGTCGGCGCGGACGTGGTCGAGGTCGTGCGCCAGCGCGTCGGCAGCCTGGGCCAGCGCCGCTTCGACCGGCGCCAGCGTCATCAGCAGCTGGCCTTCGGCGACGAAGTCGCCGGCGGCCACCGCCAGCAGTGCCACGCGGCCGGCGCCGGGCGCGTTGATGCCGTGCTGCATCTTCATCGCTTCGAGCACCAGCGCCTCGGCGCCAGCGGCCACTGTCTCGCCCGGTGCGGCGTTGAACTGCACCAGCTTGCCGGCCATGGGCGCGCGCAGCGCGAGGTGGCCCTCGGGCACCGCGGCTTCGGTGGTGATGGTGGCGGCCGTGGCCATCACCACATGCGGCGCCGCATCGGTGTGCGCGTCCAGCTGCGTCTGCAACACCGGCCACGCGGTCTCCAGCCAGCGCGTGTGGATGCGGTGGTGGGCCAGGTCGTCGTGCGCGGCGAGTGCGCGCAGCATCGGCAGGTTGGTGGCCAGGCCGTCGAGCCGGCATTCGGCCAGTGCGCGTTGCGAGCGGCGCAGCGCCTCGGCAAAACTGCCCGGGTGGCTGACGATCAACTTGGCCAGCAGGCTGTCGTAGTGCGGCGAGGGCATCAGCCCGGCGCGCGCATGGGTGTCCACGCGCACGCCCGGCCCACTGGGCAGATCGCAGCGGCCGATCAGCCCCGACGCGGGCCGCGCCTGGCCCTGCGCATCCAGCGTCTCGGCGTTGATGCGCCACTGCACCGCAAAGCCGCGCGCCGGCGGCGGGTGGGCCGGGTCCAGCCCCAGTGCCGCCAGCGTGCTGCCGGCCGCCACCGCGATCTGCGCGGCCACCAGATCGACGCCAGTCACCGCCTCGGTGATGGTGTGCTCCACCTGCAGGCGCGGGTTGGCCTCGATGAAGACGAAGGGCAGGGCGGTCGAATCCTCGTCGACCAGGAACTCGAAGGTGCCCAGGCCCTGGTAGGCGCTGCTGCGCGCCAGGATCAGCGCCGCGCCGATCAGCTGCTCGCGCAGCGCCGGCGACAAGCGTGGGCTGGGTGCGATCTCCACCAGCTTCTGGAAGCGCCGCTGCAGCGTGCATTCCCGCTCGCCCAACGCCATCACCTGCCGGCCATCGCCCAGCACCTGCACTTCGAGGTGGCGCGCCCGCACGATCAGCTTTTCGGCATACACCGCGCCCACGCCGAAAGCGGCCAGCGCCTCGGCGCTGCAACGCGCGAAGGCCTCAGGCAACTCTTTGGGATCGAACACCGCGCGCATGCCACGCCCACCGCCGCCGGCCACCGCTTTCAGCATCACGCCGCAGCCGGGATCGGCCAGGCGCTGCGTGGTGAAGAAGGCCTCGATCTCAGCCAGCGTGGCCGCGCCGGTGCCGGGCAGCAGCGGCACACCATGCTCGGCGGCCAGCGTGCGGGCACGGGCCTTGTCGCCGAACAGCGCCAGCTGCGCCGGCGTGGGGCCGATGAACACCAGGCCGGCATCGGCGCAGGCCTGGGCGAAATCGGCGCGTTCGCTCAAGAAACCGTAGCCCGGGTGCACCGCCTCGCAGCCGTGTCGGCTGGCCACCGCCACCAACGTATGGATGTCGAGGTAGGCCGCGGGGCCGGTGGTGTCGAGCGCCACCGCCTCGTCGGCCAGCGTGGTGTGCAGCGCGCCGGCGTCGTCGCGCGCGTAGACGCTGACGGTGGCGATGCCCAGGTCTTGCGCAGCCCGGATGATGCGCACGGCGATCTCGCCGCGGTTGGCGATCAGCAGTTTCTTGAAGCTCATGCAGCCCATGCTACGGGCCGCACTGGCCGCCCGGCGTCACCTTGGTGATGACGCCGAGCGGCCTCGGCGTCAGGCTACAGCGCGCGCTTCGCCCTCGCCAAACAGGTTGCTGGTGCAACGCCCGCAGATCGTCGGGTGCGCCGGGTCGTGGCCCACGTCGTCTCGGTAGTGCCAGCAGCGCTCGCACTTGGGCGCCGTCGACGGCGTCACCGTGATCGCCAGCGCCTCACCCGTCACCAGCGTCACCTGCGAGGTGATGAACACGAACTTCAGGTCGTCGCCCAGGCCGGCCAGCAGCGCATGGGTCTCGGGCGGCGCGGTCACGGTCACCGTGGCCTGCAGCGACGAGCCCACGCCGCCGGAGGTGCGCACGTCCTCGATGGCCTTGTTCACCGCCTCGCGCACCTCGCGGATGGCGGCCCATTTGGCCAGCAGCGCCGCATCGGGCGTGGCCAGCGGCCAGTAGGTCTGCTTGAAGATCGAGCCGAGGCCGGGCGCGAAAACGCCCCAGGCCTCTTCGGCGGTGAAGCTCATGAACGGCGCCATCCAGCGCAGCATGGCTTGCGTGATGTGCCACAGCGCGGTCTGCGCACTGCGCCGCGCCAGGCTCTTGGGGGCGGTGGTGTAGAGCCGGTCCTTCAGCACGTCGAGGTAGAACGCGCCCAGGTCCTCGGAGCAATACACCTGCAGCTTGGCCACCACCGGGTGGAACTCGTAGACCTGGAAATGCGCCAGGATCTGATCCTGCATCGCGCTGGCGCGGGCCAGCGCGTAGCGGTCGACTTCGAGCAGCTCGTCGGGGCCCACGCTGTCGGCGGCCACGTCGAAGTCGCTGATGTTGGCCAGCAGGAAGCGCAGCGTATTGCGGATGCGGCGGTAGCCATCGACCACGCGCGCCAGGATCTTGTCGTCGCCGGCGATGTCGCCCGAGTAGTCGCTGGCGGCCACCCACAGGCGGATGATCTCGGCGCCCAGCTTCTGGCTCACCTGCTGCGGCTCGATGCCGTTGCCCAGGCTCTTGCTCATCTTGCGGCCCTGGCTGTCGACGGTGAAACCGTGCGTCAGCAGCCCGCGGTAGGGCGCGCGGCCGTAGATGGCGTTGGCCAGCAAGAGCGACGAGTGGAACCAGCCGCGGTGCTGGTCATGGCCTTCCAGGTACAGGTCGGCCTCGGGGCCTTCATCATGGTGACCGAGCGAGCCGTGGGCGTTGCTGTGCGTGCCGCGCAGCACATGCCAGAAGGTTGACCCAGAGTCGAACCACACCTCCAGGATGTCGCTGCTCTTGGTGTAGTGCGGTGCGTCGGCCGCGCCGAGGATTTCTTCGGCGGTGACGCGGCTCCAGGCCTCGATGCCACCCTGCTGCACGATGTCGGCCGCCTGGTCCAGGATCTCCATCGTGCGCGGGTGCAGCTCGCCGCTGTCCTTGTGCAGGAAGAACGGCACCGGCACGCCCCAGCTGCGCTGGCGGCTGATGCACCAGTCGGGCCGGTTGGCGATCATGTCGCGCAGCCGGGCCTGGCCGTTCTCGGGGTAGAAGCCGGTGTGCTCGATGGCCTCGAGTGCCATCTGCCGCAGCGTCTTCGGCGCCTTGTCCTTGGTGAACACACCCTCGCCTTCGTCCATGCGCACGAACCACTGCGCCGCGGCGCGGTAGATCACCGGCGTCTTGTGGCGCCAGCAATGCGGGTAGCTGTGCGTGATGGTCTCGGTGGCCAGCAGCCGGCCGGCGTTCTTCAGCGCCTCGAGGATGTTCGGCACCGCCTTCCAGATGTTCTGGCCGCCGAACAGCGGAAAGTCGGCTGCATAGCTGCCGTTGCCCTGCACCGGGTTCAGGATGTCGTCAGTGGTCAAGCCGTGCGCCACGCAGCTGTTGAAGTCGTCCAGGCCGTAGGCCGGCGACGAGTGCACCAGGCCGGTGCCGTCGTCGGCGGTGGCGTAGTCGGCCAGGTAGATCGGGCTGAGCCGGTCGTAGCCGGCGTCCACGCGGCTAAGCGGGTGGCGGAAGTTCAAGCCGCCCAGCTTCTCGCCCAGCACCGTGGCCAGCACCGTGCCGGTGAGGCCGTAGCGGACCATGCACTTCTCGACCAGCGACGCCGCCAGGATCAGCAGGCCACGCTCGGTGTCGACCAGCGCGTATTCCAGCGCCGGGTTCAGGTTCAGCGCCTGGTTGGCGGGGATGGTCCAGGCGGT
>MESD01000004.1:31985-72268 GCA_001770815.1 Burkholderiales bacterium RIFCSPHIGHO2_12_FULL_69_20 | reverse complement strand
GGCACCAGGTAGAAGCACAGGCCGGTCAGCAGCATCTTGGCGGGCATCGCGGCCAGGCCGGTCACCGTCATGAAGCGCTTGTTCGAGCACCACCTGATCGCCGGCGGCATGCGCTGCGCCACCGCCGCCGATGGGGTGGAAGGCCTGGCCATGCTGCGCGAGGCGCAGCGCAACGGCACGCCCTACGACATCGCACTGGTCGACATGAAGATGCCGCGCATGGACGGCATCGAGCTGGCCGCCGCGGTGCGCGCCGACCCGCTGCTGGCCGGCGTGCGGCTGGTGCTGGTGACCTCGCTGCATTCCACCGACGAGATGGCGCGTGCGCGCCAGGCCGGCATCGACGCCTACCTGTCCAAGCCGGTGAAGCGGCTGGAGCTGTTCCGCGCGCTGGCGCAGACGATGGGCAGCATCGGCGCCGGTGCCCCGGCGCCGGCCCCCGCCGACGCCGACCGGCCGGTGATCCGCGCCCGCGCGCTGCTGGCCGAGGACAACGGCGTCAATCAGGTGGTGGCGCGCAACATGCTCAAGGCGCTGGGCTGCGAGTTCCTGATCGTGCCCAACGGCGAAGAGGCACTGCACGCGATGCAGCGTGAGCACTTCGACATCGTGCTGATGGACTGCCAGATGCCGGTGATGGACGGTTACGCCGCCACCGGGGCGATCCGCGCGCACCAGGCCGGCCTGGCCACGCCGCAACGCACGCCCATCGTCGCGCTGACCGCCAACGCGCTGCTGGGTGACGCCCAGCGCTGCCTGGACGCCGGCATGGACGACCACCTGGCCAAGCCCTACACGCGCCAGCAGCTGGCCACGATGCTGATGCGCTGGCTGCCGGCCGAGCTGGTGCAGCGCCCGGTGCCCGCCGACGGCAAGGCCCCCGGTGCCACCCCGGCGCCCAAGCCCAGGCCGATGGCCGGCATGCTCGACCAGAGCGCACTCGACAACATCCGCGCGGTCGACGACGACGGCTCGGTGCTCGACGAGGTGATCCAGATGTACCTCGACGAGGTGCCGGTGCAGCTGGCCGGCCTGCAGCAGGCGCTGGCGCGCGGTGATGGCGTCGAGCTGGGCCGGGTGGCGCATGCGATGAAATCGGCCAGCCTGAACGTGGGCGCCAAGTCGCTGGGCGAGCTGTGCCGGCGGCTCGAACGCCAGGGCAAGGACGGTGACCTGGCCGGCGCCGGCGACCTGGTGGCGGCGGTGGAGGCGATGCTCGAGGGCGTCAAACCACTGCTGCGCGCCGAGATGCGGGTGGCTGCATGACCGCCAGGCCCACCATCAGCGCGGCCGACCAGGCCGCCATCGCCGACCTGGCGGCGGCCTACACCGCCCCGCTGGCCAGCGCCGTGGCAGTGCCGCTGCTGGTGCCCGATCAGCGCAAGGCCGAGCCGGCGCCCCAGGCCGCGGGCACCGGCACGCCGGCCTCGCGCGCCCGCATCCTGGTGGTCGACGACGACGCCGGCGCACGGCGCCTGACCCGCGCCACGCTGAGCAAGGCCGGCTTCACCGTGCTGGAGGCCGGCAACGGCCAGCTCGCGCTGGACGCCGTGCGCGAGTCCATGCCCGACCTGGTGCTGATGGACGTCAGCATGCCGGTGATGGACGGTTTCACCGCCTGTGCTGAGCTGCGCCGCCTGGCCACCGGCCACCTGGTGCCGGTGGCGATGATCACCGGCCTGGACGACACCGCGTCGATCGAGCGTGCCTTCGAGGTGGGCGCCACCGACTTCATCACCAAGCCGATCAACTGGTCGGTGCTGCCGCACCGCGTGCGCTACATGCTGCGCGCCAGCAGTGCCATCCACAGCCTGGAGCAGAACGAGCGCCGGCTGTCCAACGCCCAGCGCATCGGCGAGATGGGCGACTGGGAATGGCTGGTGCGCGAAGGCTGCATCGTGCCCTCGGAGCAGGCCTGGCGCCTGTTCGGCCACGCCGGCGCGGCGGGGGTGTCCGAGCCCGACCAGTTCTTCGCCACGGTGCATGCCGACGACCACGAGCGGCTGCGCCGGGCCTGCGATCAGGCCATCGCCAACGGCGAGGGTTTTGCCATCGACCACCGCATCGCGCTGGGCGACGGCACGCTGCGCCATGTGCAGCAGCAGGTGGAGGTGATCGAGCGCGACGCCGCGGGCCAGGCCCTGCGCCTGGCCGGCGCGGTGCACGACATCACGCGCCGCAAGGACGCCGAGGAGCAGATCCGCCGGCTGGCCTATTACTACCCGCTGACCGAGCTGCCCAACCGGCTGCTGTTCACCGAGCAGCTGGGCCGCGCGCTGGCGCAGGCCGAGCGCCATGAGCGCCAGCTGGCGGTGATGTTCGTCGACCTCGACAACTTCAAGCGCGTCAACGACACGCTGGGCCACAAGGCCGGCGACGAGCTGCTGCGCGTGATCAGCGCCCGGCTGCAAGGCGTGCTGCGGCGCAACGACGCGCTGGCGCGCAGCGGCGAGCCGCACCACCACAGCATCGCCCGGCTGGGCGGCGACGAGTTCATCGTGCTGCTGACCGACCTGCAGCGCAGCGAGGACGCCGCGATGGTGGCCCAGCGGCTGGTGGAGACGCTGGGCGAGCCGGTGTTCGTGCAGGGCACCGAGATCTTCGTCGGCGGCAGCCTGGGCGTGGCGATGTACCCGGCCGACGGCCGCGACATCGACACCCTGCTGATGAACGCCGACACCGCGATGTACCGCGCCAAGGAGGCGGGGCGCGGCGGCTTCCAGCTCTACGACCGCTCGATGAACGCACGCGCGCTGGACCGGCTGCACATGGAGACGCGGCTGCGCCGGGCATTGGAACGCCACGAGTTCGTGCTGCATTACCAGCCGCGGGTGGACGTGCTGACCGGGCGCATCGTCGGCGCCGAGGCGCTGATCCGCTGGCAGCACCCCGAGCGCGGCCTGCTGCCGCCGGGCGACTTCATCTCGCTGGTCGAAGACGCCGGGCTGGTGATCCCGATCGGCGAATGGGTGATCGGCGAGGCCTGCCGCCAGAACGCCGTGTGGCGCAGCAGCGGCCTGCCGCTGGTGCCGGTGGCGGTGAACCTGGCCTCCACCCACCTGCGCGAGCGCGGCCTGCCGGCGCTGGTCGCCAAGGCACTGGCCGCGCACGACATCCCGGCCAGCGCACTGGAGATCGAGGTCACCGAATCGATCCTGCTGGCCGACCCCGAGCTGAGCGTGCGCATCGCGCAGGAGCTGGCGGCGATGGGCGTGCAGCTGTCGATCGACGACTTCGGCACCGGCTACTCGTCGATGAGCTACCTCAAGCGGCTGCCGATCTCGGCGCTGAAGATCGACCGCTCGTTCGTGCGCGATCTGGAAACCGACCCCGACGACGAGGCCATCGTCAGCGCCATCATCGCGCTGGCCCACAGCCTGAAGCTCAAGGTGGTGGCCGAAGGCGTGGAGACGCAGGCGCAGCTGGAATTCCTGCAGTCGAGGCAATGCGACGAGTACCAGGGCTTCCTGACCAGCCGCGCCGTCACGCCCGACGCATTTGCGCTGCTGTACCAGTTCCAGCGGGACGCCGATGCCAGCGCCGATGCGGCCGCGGCATCGGTTACAACCGGACCATGTCCGACGACGACCAGATCCTGATCCCCACCTCGTTCGAAGCCGTCTGGCGCGATGCACGCGGGCGCCTGACGGTGCCACGCGATCACTTCCGCGCCCGCTACGAGTTGTGCGAAGACATGGCGCAACTGCTGGTCGAGCCCAGTCAGGCCGTGCACCACGACCAGGGTGTGTCGGAAGACCTGATCCTGCAGCGCACCCTGGCCGGCCTGGTGACGGCCGAATCGGGCTTCAGCGAAGCCGAGGCGGTGTGGGTGGTGACGCGGCTGGCGGAGTTGCTGGGCTGGCCGCACGAGGGACTGCCCCAGCGCGAGCCCAACAAGGGTTGATCCGCGCCGCCAGCGCGCGCGCCGGTGCTCAGCCGCCGCCGCGCTGCATGTACAGGTCGAAGTACTTCATGAAGACCTGCCGTTCGGCCTCACCCACGCCGTCGAAGCGGTAGTGCATCGTCAGCCGCGGCATGCGCATCAGTGCGATGCGCAGCGGCGGCAGCACCGCCCAGTGCAGTTGCAGCACACCATTGCCGATCTGCACCCGCGCCTGGCCGGGCGCCGGCAGGCTCAAGGCGTGGTCGCGCACCGCGCCGGGCAGCCAGCCCAGCCACTCGGCCTCGGTGCAGCCTTGCTGGCGGGTGAATTCGGCGTCGTAATGGCCCTGCATCGCAGTCCCCGGATCAACCGCCGGCGATCGGTGGCCAGATGGCCAGCACGTCGCCTTCGACCAGCGTGCGCGTGGCGCGGTCTTCGGGGGCGATGAACACGCCGTTGACCAGCACCAGGTGCACCAGCTTGGGCGGCATGCCATAGGGCTCGACGATCTGGGCGATGGTGGTTTCGGCCGGAATGTCGAGTTCGACGCGGTTGCTGCGCCGCGCCTCGGCCGGCAGGTACTCGGTGAGGCTGGCGTAGAGCTTGAAGGTGATGTTCATGGCCGGCGCAAGGCTACCCGAAGCGCCTTCACCGCACATGCGCCATGGCCTGCTGGCCCTGCGCGTTGGCCAGGTAGGCTTCCATCAGCAGCGTGGGGTCGTTCATCAGGCGCTGCTTCCACTCGGGGCTCAGCCGCACTTCGCCTTCGACCAGGCCGCGCATCACGCCCACGTGCTCGGTCCAGCCGATGGCGTTGCAGCCGATCAGCTTGTCGCCGCTGAACTGCAGGCTCAGCAGCTTGCCCGCGGCGCGGTCGGCCAGCTCGGTGTGCTCGCCGCCGGGCACGCCCTGCCAGTTGCCGAAGCTGGCCGAGATCATGCCCAGCGTGTCGAGCACGTTGATCTGCGTGACGCCCTTCAGCTCGGCCGCCTGCCCGGCCATGTTGAGCGCGGCCACGCGCGCCTGCTCGGCCGCATTGGGCTGGATGGCGCTGACGATGGTCTGGCCGCTGACCTTGTCGAAGGCCTCGGCGCAGTCGCCGGCGGCGTAGATGCCCGGCACGTTGGTCTGCAGGTGCTCGTCGGTCAGCACACCGACCAGGCAGCGGATGCCCGAGGTCTCGAGGAAGCCGATGTTGGGCTTGACGCCGGTGGCGCTGATCACCAGATCGGCCTCCAGGCGCTGGCCGGTGGACAGGCGCACGGTCATCGGCGCGGTGCTGGCGGCCACCGGGGCCGGCGCAGCGGCCGGTGGTGCGGGCGGCGAGGCCAGGCCCACGACCTGCGCCAGCTTGGTCAGCAGGCCGGGCTCGGGCGCCGGTGCGGCGGCGGGCGGTGCCGCGCGGGCGTCTGACGGCCGCTCGATCGCGTCGACCCGCGCGCCGGTGTAGACGGTCACGCCCTTCTTCTCGCACCAGTCCTTGATCATGCCGCCGGCGGTGGGGCCCATCATGCGCGGCACCATGCGGTCGCCCATCTCAACCACGCTCAGTTTCACACCGCGCATCGCCAGCGATTCCATGATGATGCAGCCGATGAAGCCGGCGCCCATCTGCAGCACCCGCGCGCCGGGCTGGGCCAGCGCCATGATGGCGCGTGCGTCGGCCAGGGTCCAGCAGGGGTGCACGCCAGGGCCATCGATGCCGGGCACCGGCGGCGACGCGGGCGACGAGCCGGTGGCGATCAGCAGCTTGTCGAAGGCCACCCGGCTGCCATCGGCCAGCACCACGCAACGCTGGCCGATGTCGACCGACTGGGCGCGCCCGCGCTGCAAGGTGATGCGCAACTTGCCGAAGTGGTCGGCGCCATGCCGCAGGTGCGTGCCTTCCTCGCCCACCTTGCCAATCAGCAGGTAGGGGATGGCCATGCGCGAGTACGGCGCCTCCGGCTCGTCGCCGATGATCACGATCTCATCGTTCGGGGCGTGCTTGCGGATGGTTTCGGCGGCGATCACGCCGGCAGGGCCGGCGCCCAGGATCACGTGCTTCATGGCGATGACTCTCTGAAAAAGACAAGGCGGTTCGAAAACCGCCTTGGGATCAACACAGGCCGACTAGCCTTGCGGGCTCGCTGGCCAGCAGACTTACAAGCCCAGCTTGGTGCGCGTCTCGGGCTTGAGGCGGCCGCCGCTGTCCCAGCCACGCACCTCGTAGTACTTGGGCAGCATCTCGGGCAGCTTGCTGACCAGGCCCTTGGCCGGGCCGGTCTTGGCGGCTTCGGTGAGCAGGCGCGCGGGCAGCGAATCGTCCTTCTCGGTGAAGCCGGCGCGGTTGTTGAAGTCGCGCTCCATGTTCCACACCCGCTCGCCGATCAGCGCCAGGTTCTCCAGCGTGAACTCGTCGCCGCAAGCCGCGGCGATCTGCGGTTGCAGGTCGGCCAGGCCCCAGGCAAAGGTGGTGAACACGCAGACGCCGGCCGAGTCGAACGCCGCGGTGGCATCCTGGAAGGCCATCACCAGCTCGGGCTTGCCCTCGGCCACCAGCGGATCGGTCTTGACCGGGATGCCCATCACTTCGGAGGCCACGGTGTAGGCACGCAGGTGGCAGCCACCGCGGTTGCTGGTGGCGTAGGCCAGGCCCATGCCCTGGATGCCGCGGGCGTCGTACGCGGGGAACTCCTGGCCCTTGCTGCTCATGCTCAGTTCGGGGTGACCGTACTTGGCCGTCAGGCGCTTGCTGCCCTGGGCGATCTCCTTGCCGAAGCCCTGACCATTGGCCGTCAGGTCGGCCAGTTCGCACAGCGCCTTGGCCGAGCCGAAAGGCGCCTCGATGCCGAGCATCTCCTTGGTGATGACGCCCATCTCGTAGAGCTCCATCACCGCGCCGAGCGTGGTGCCGAAGCTGATCGGGTCCATGCCCTGCTCGTTGCAGATGGTGTTGGCGTACTGCAGGGCCTCGAGGTCGTTGACCCCGTTGGCCGCGCCCAGCGCCCAGGCCGCTTCGTACTCGAGGCCGCCGGTGGCGCCCCAGTACTGCGGCTTGTTGACCACCGAGAAGTGCGTCTTGTCGATCTTGCTGATGCGCCCGCAGGCGATGGTGCAGCCGAAGCAGGCCTGGTTGGTCACCAGCTGTGGTTTGCCGTCGGACTCACGCGGGGTGCCCATCGCCTCGGCCGAGATGTCCTTGGCGCCTTCGAACTGCACGTCGCGGTGGTTGCGGGTGGGCAGCGCGCCCACTTCGTTGATCACGTTCATCAGCACCTGGGTGCCGTAGGTCGGCAGGCCCTGGCCGGTGACGGCGTTGTCGGCGAGGATCTTCTTCTTCTCGAAGGTGACGCGCATGAACTCCTTGGGGTTGGCGATGTTGCCCACGCCCTTGGTGCCACGCACCGCGATGGCCTTCAGGTTCTTGCTGCCCATCACCGCGCCCACGCCCGAGCGGCCGGCCGCGCGGTGCAGGTCGTTCACCACGGCGGCGTACAGCACCTGGTTCTCGCCGGCCAGGCCGATGGAGCTGA
This sequence comes from Burkholderiales bacterium RIFCSPHIGHO2_12_FULL_69_20, assembly GCA_001770815.1. Taxonomy (GTDB): domain Bacteria; phylum Pseudomonadota; class Gammaproteobacteria; order Burkholderiales; family Burkholderiaceae_C; genus Pseudaquabacterium. The sequence goes on along the minus strand of MESD01000004.1, from coordinate 64,870 downwards.
CGCGCACCTGCGGGTCCTGCGCCTGCTTCTTGAGGATCTCTTCGGTTTCCCAGACGCTCTTGCCCCACAGGTGGGCGGCGTCCTTCAGCTCGGCCACGTCATCGCTGATCGACAGGTACACCGGCTTGGCCGATTGGCCTTCGAAGATGACCATGTCCCAGCCGGCCATCTTCAGCTCGGCGCCCCAGTAGCCGCCCGAGTTGCTGCAGGCGATGGCCCCCGTCAGCGGGCCCTTGGTGACCACCGTGTAGCGGCCGCCGGTGGAGGCCATGGTGCCGGTCAGCGGGCCGGTGGCCCAGATGATCTTGTTGTCGGCCGACAGCGGGTCGACCTTGGCGTCCATCTCTTCGACCAGGTACTTGGTGGCCAGACCGCGCGAGCCGAGGTACTGCCTGGCCCAGGTCATGTTGAGGGGTTCCGACGTGACGGTGCCGGCGGTGAGGTTGACGCGGAGGATTTTTCCTGCCCAGGACATGTGATGGCTCCTTGTTGCGATCAGGCGGCGGGTTGGTTGCCGAGCTTGTCAGCCCAGGCCGCCATCTTGTTGAGACCGGTCCAGTTGGCGTCGATGTAGGTGATCGCGCCGGTGGGGCAGGCAGTGGCGCAGGCGGGGTCGCCGCCGCACAGGTCGCACTTCTGCACCTTGCCGGTTTCCTGCACGTAGTTGACGGTGCCGAACGGGCAGGCGATGGTGCAGACCTTGCAGCCCACGCAGGTGGTCTCGTTCACCACCTTGGCGCCGGTGGCCTTGTCGACCGTGATGGCCTCCACCGGGCAGGCGTGCAGGCACCAGGCCTCGTCGCACTGGGTGCAGGTGTAGGGCACCTTGCGGCCCGTGTGGTGGAAGTCGAACACCTTGATGCGTGACTTGGCCGGCGCGTAGGTGCCGTAGTTCTCAAAGGAACAGGCCATCTCGCATTGCAGGCACCCGGTGCATTTCTCCGGGTTGATGTGCAGGCTTTTCTGCATGGCGTTCTTCTCCGCGGGGTCGAAAGGTTGAGACACCCACCCGCGCGCCGTGCGCGGGCTTTGGCTTATGCAATCATCTTCATAGCGGCCATCCGCGAGAACCTAGGCGATACCCTAGGCCGGGTGGGGAGATCGGCCCGGCTGTTCCAGCCTGAGACGAACCCGCCATCCACCTGAGAATCACTCTCATTGGCCGGCCTCAACGGCCGGCGCGGCCTTACTGGCCGGCGTTGGGGAAGAACAACGGCTCGCCGCCGATCTTGTAGCTGGCGATCGCTGCCTGGCCGGCCGGCGACACCACCCAGTCGGCAAAGCCCTGGGCCAGCGCCCGCTTCACATGCGGGTGCCTGGCGGGGTTGACGACCATCACGCCGTACTGGTTGAACAGCCGCGTATCGCCTTCGACCAGCACCGCCAGGTCACCTCGGTTCTTGAAGTTCAGCCAGGTGCCGCGGTCGGCCAGCACATAGGCGCCGGTGGACGAGGCGATGTTCAGCGCCGGGCCCATGCCGCAACCGCATTCTTTGTAGCCGGCCGGCCGGCCGGCGTTCGGTGTTTCGCCGGCGGGCTTGGCGGCGGCGATGTCGGTGCCGGCGGCCTTCCAGTAACGCAGCTCGGCGGCGTGGGTGCCGCTCTTGTCGCCGCGTGAGATGAACGGCGCGCCCGCGGCCGCCACCTTCTGCAGCGCCACGGTGATGTCCTTGCCGCGGGTCTTGGCCGGGTCGGCAGCGGGGCCGATCAGCACGAAATCGTTGTACATCACCGGCAGGCGCTTGAGGCCCCAGCCGTCGGCGACGAACTTCTGCTCGGCCGTCTGGTCGTGCACAAAGACGATGTCGGCATCGCCGCGGCGGCCCATGTCCAGCGCCTGGCCGGTGCCCAGCGCCACCACCCGCACCTCGGTACCGGTGGCGGCCTTGAAGACCGGCAGCAGGTGGGCGAACAGGCCCGACTGCTCGGTGGAGGTGGTCGAGGCCATCACGATGAAATTGGCTTGCGCCAGCGCGCTGCCGGCCCCGGCCAGCGAAGTGGCTGCCAGCACCAGGTTGAGTGCACGACGAAGCCAGTGGCGTTTGTTCAGGTCCATGGCAGTTCTCCCTTGAGGAATTGCGCCGCCTCGGGCGGCAGATCGGTGCGGTTGAAAAAATCGTCCACCGGCAGGTCGACCAGCAAACGACCGGCATCGAGGTAGAGCACACGGCTGGCCAGCCGCTTGGCCTGGCCCAGGTTGTGGGTGCTCATCACCAGCGCCATGCCGGCGTGGCCGAATTCATCGATCAAGGTCTCCACCTCACGCCGCGCCGAAGGGTCGAGGCTGGCAGTGGGCTCGTCCAGGAACAGGATGTCGGGCTGCACGCCCCAAGCCCGCGCCAGCGCCAGCCGCTGCTGCTGGCCGCCCGACAGGCTGCGCGCCGGCCGATCGGCCATGGCCTGCAGGCCCACGCGCTGCAACGCGCCTTGCAGCCGGTGGGCACGCTCGGTCGCCGGCACGCCGGCCAGCCACAAGGCCAGTTGCAGGTTGCGCCGCACGCTGAAGTGCAGCAGGAAGGGCCGCTGGAACAGCATCGCCGAGACCGGCGCGCGGCCACCCGGCGCCCCATCGACCGGGCACAGCGCGCGCTGGCCGCTGCTGGGCGCCTGCAGCCCGTTGAGCAGCCGCAGCAGCGTGGTCTTGCCGGCGCCGTTGGCACCCACCAGCGCGATGCGATCACCGCGGTGGATCTGCAGCGTGATCTCGCGCAACGCCACCTGTGCGCCATAGTGCACGCCGGCCCGCTGCAGGCTGATCAGCGGCGCGCGCACGGCTGCCGGCAGCACCGTCAGCGTCGGGGCCCGGCTCATCCGGCCAGCCCGCCCGCCAGGCGCGGGCCGGCCGCGCCGCGGCGCTGCGTCAATCCCACCGCCAGATTGATCAGCGCCACCACGCCCAGCAGCAGCAGCCCCAGCGCCAGCGCCAGCGGCAGGTCGCCCTTGCTGGTCTCCAGCGCGATGGCGGTGGTCATCACCCGGGTGACGCCATCGATGTTGCCGCCGACGATCATCACCGCGCCCACCTCGGCCACCGCGCGGCCGAAAGCGGTGAGCAGCACGGTCAGCACCGCCAGCCGCTCGTGCGCCAGCAGCAGCAGCGCCGACAACAGCCGGCCTGCCCCCATCGCGGCCAGCTCGTCGCCACCCTCGCGCAGTGCGTCGACCACCAGCTGGCGCGCCAGTGCGGCGATCAGCGGCACCACCAGAATGCTTTGTGCGATGACCATGGCCGTGGGCGTGAACAGGATGCCCCAGCTGCCCAGCGGGCCGGTGCGCGACAGCAGCAGGTAGACCATCAGCCCCACCACCACCGAGGGCAGCGCCAGCAGCGTGTTGAGCGCGCCCACCACCACCGCCTGGCCGCGGAATCGCGCCACCGCCAGCCAGGCCCCCAGCAGCAGACCGATGCCCGCGCCCAGCGCGCAGGCGGTGCCGCTGACCCGCAGCGACAGCCCGACGATGTGCCACAGCGTGGCATCGGCCTGGGCGATGAGGCTCAGCGCAAGGCCGAAGCTTTGGGTGAATGCGTCCATGGGAACCTGAGCGTGGCAACCGGGTGGCGTGGTGGATCGGTCGGTCGGGCCGCGATTCTTGCCGCTGGCGCCCCGGCGCGCGATAGGCAACGGCGTGCATAGGTTCGTGCCGGCCGACGCGCACGATGCGCGGGCTGTGCCACCGTGGCACAGCAACCTGCAGGCACCAGCCCCGGCCGGCAGTTGCGACGGCGCACCAATGCCCCCGGCTTGATCCAGCCGGCGTGGCGGGCGCAGCGGTTCTGGCCACAATCCGCGCCATGGACCGTGAAACCAACGACCCCACGCTGCACATCCTGCGGCCCCGCCTGAACGCCCACCTGCAGGTGCTGGAGCACGGCCTGCTGGAGCGCGACACCGCCGTGCGCCTGCTGCTGCTGGCCGCGCTGGCCGGCGAGCATGTGCTGCTGATCGGCCCGCCCGGCACCGCCAAGAGCGAGCTGGCGCGGCGGCTGCACCGCGCCTTCGACGGCGCACGCTACTTCGAGCGCCTGCTCACCCGCTTCTCCACGCCCGAAGAGTTGTTCGGTCCGCTGTCGCTGAAGGCGCTGGAAGACGACCGCTACGAGCGCCTGATCGACGGCTACCTGCCCACCGCCGGCATCGCCTTCCTCGACGAGGTGTTCAAGGCCAACTCGGCGATCCTCAACGCGCTGCTGACCCTGCTCAACGAGCGCGAGTTCGACAACGGCGCCGGCCGCCTGGCCACGCCGCTGGTCAGCGTGATCGGTGCCAGCAACGAGCCGCCTGCCGACGAATCGCTGCAGGCCTTCCACGACCGCTTCCTGCTGCGCGTGCCGGTGGCACCGGTGGGCGATGCCGCCTTTGCCGCGCTGCTGCAGTTGGACGACCGCCCGGCGCCGCAGCGGCCCGCGCCGATCACCACCGCCGAGCGCGAGGCCGTGCGCGCCGCCAGCGCCCGCGTGCAGTTGGGCGACGAGGCGCTGGCCGCGCTGACCGCGCTGCGCGCCGAGGTGGCGCGCCTGGGACTGACCGTGTCCGACCGCCGCTGGCGCCAGCTGGTGGCGCTGATGCGTTGCGCCGCCGCCACCGAAGGCCGCGCCGCGCTGGATGCGCTGGACCTGTGGCTGGCGCCCTACGTGGTCTGCGCCGACCTCGAGGCCCTGCCGCAGGTGGCGGGCTGGGTCACCGAGCAGCTGGCGCAGGCCGTGCCGCAACCGCTGACCTGGCTGGACCATGCGGTGACCGCGTTCGAGAAGCAGCTCGACATCGAGCAGCGCCTGCCCGCCGAAGAAGGCAGCCCTGCCGACCACGACGCCGGCAAGCTGTCATTGGCACGCAACCTGGGCGGCGCGCCGGCCGAGGGCGGGTCGGACAACGGCATGCTGCGCTTCGTGGCCAGCACGCTGGAAGCGCAGCAGCGCCGCCACTTCAGCCCCGTGCACGTGGCCGCGCGGCTGGCGCAGGTGGAGGCGGTGGCCCGGCGCGCCGAGGCGGCGCGGGCCGAGGTGGCTGCCGCGCACGACGCCCTGGCCGGCCGGCTGGCCCAGCGGCTGTGGCTGCCGCCCACGCTGGCCGACGCCTGGCTGGGCGCCCATCGCCAGACGCTGGACACCCTGGCCCAGTTGCAGGCCCGACTGGCCGCCACCCACGCCGGCTTTGCGGCACACCCGATCGACCCGCAGCTGCCGGCGCCGGCGCCGGCGCCGGTGGTGATGGACCTGGCCTGACGCGCCCCGGGGCCAGCCATGCCCGCCGCGTCGCCACTGGAAGCCCCCTACGACCGCCTGGCGCCGCTGCCGCGCACGCTGTGGCTGCCGGCGCTGGTGTGCAGCGCCGGGCCGCCCGACGCCCCCGCCGGCCACGACGCCACCGGCCAGCGGCTGGCCGACCTGCAGCGCTGGCGCGCGTCGCTGGCGCTGGGTGATCTGCCGCCGGCCGATGCCGACTTCGGCGCGCCCGATGCCAGCGCCGCGCTGCGCGGGGCTGCCGGCACGCTGGGGCTGGCGGCCATCTGCTTCGGTGCCGAGGCGATGAGCGAGCAGCTGCTGCGCACGCTGCTGTGGCACCTCGACCGGCTGGCCGACCTGCAGCCGCGGCTGAGCCGCAGCGCCGCCATCAACCAGATCACGCAGGAGTTCAGCGACGCCTGGACCGTGATCAAGGGCGACTGGGACGAGGTGATGGCCCTGCTGCAAGGCCTGGGCGATATCAGCCAGCTGCGCTGGGACGCGCTGCGCGGCCAGCTCAGTCGGCGCGAGTGGGCCGAGGCCCAGCGCATCAGCGAGAAGCTGAAGGCGCTGCCCGAGCTGGCCGCGCTGATCCGCCGGCTGGGCCGTGCCGAGCGTGCCGCCCGAGCGCAGGCACTGCCGCCGCGGCCGAAGGAGTCGCCAGCGCAGCGGCAGCTGGGCGTCAAGGCGATCGAGACGCGCCTGCCCGGTGCCCCGGGCGAGCTGCGTGGCATCCGCCACAGCGACCGCATCGAGGGCATGCTGGGCAGCGAGGCGGCGATGCTGCTGCACCCGGTGCTGCACAAGCTGTGGCGCGCGCGCCGGGCCGAGGCGCGGCTGCTCACCTACGACAGCGAGGCGGTGCTGATCGACTGGCGGCCCGACGCCTCGGCACCGCCGCGGCACGCGCTGGCACCGCCCGAGCCGCAGGCGCTGGAGCGTGGGCCGATCATCGTCTGCATCGACACCTCGGGCTCGATGCGCGGCGCGCCCGAGACCATCGCCAAGGCGGTGGTGCTGCAGGCGCTGCGCACCGCCCACGCCGAGCGGCGCGGCTGCCTGCTGATCGCCTTCGGCGGGCCTGACGAGATCATCGAGCGCGACCTGGCGGCGGCGCACCACCCAACGCACGACCGCAGCGGCCTGGCCGCCCTGCTCGACCTGATGGGCCAGAGCTTCGACGGCGGCACCGACGCGCAGGGGCCGATCGAGCGGGCCATCGAGCGGGTGCACCAGGCGCGCTGGGCCAGCGCCGACCTGCTGATCGTCAGCGACGGCGAGTTCGGCTGCACCCCGGCGATGCTGGCGCGGCTGGACGACGCACGTGCGCAGCTCGGCCTGCGGGTGCAGGGCGTGCTGGTGGGCGACCGCGAGACCATGGGCCTGATGGAGGTGGCCGATGACATCTTCTGGGTGCGCGACTGGCGTCGCCACGGCGACGGGCCACAAGCCGGCGGCAAAGCGGCGGGCAGCTTCTCGCCGGTGCACACCAAGAGCCTGACGGCGCTGTACTTTCCCAACGCGCTGTCGGCACGCGCGGCACGCCATCGGCCAGGCAGTTAGACGCTCATTTCCGGCGTTAACAAGCCGCCAGGCACCGCCGCGCGCCGGTCAGCGCCCGCCGCCCACGTCCAGGATCGCGCCGGTGGTGTAGCTGGCTTCGGCCGACAGCAGCCAGACGATGGCCGCGGCGACTTCGTCGGCGCTGCCGGGGCGCTGCATCGGGATCATGGCGGCGGCGGCCTGCGGGCGGTGGCGGTCGCCGCTGGCGGCATGGATGTCGGTGTCGATGATGCCCGGGCGCACCGCGTTCACGCGGATGCCCTCGGCCGCCACCTCCTGCGCCAGGCCCTGGGTGAAGGTGTCGATCGCGCCCTTGCTGGCGGCGTAGTCGACGTACATCGCCGGCGCCCCCAGCCGGGCGGCCACGCTGCTGAGGTTGACGATGGCGCCGCCCACGCCGCCGTGGCGTGTGCTCATGCGGCGCACCGCCTCGCGCGCGCACAGCAGGCTGCCGGTGATGTTGACCGCCCACAAACGCTGCCAGCGCGCCAGGTCCATCTGATCGAGCCGGGCCTTCAGGTCGACGATGCCGGCGTTGTTGACCAGGCCGCCCAGGCGCCCCAGCTCGTGGTCGATGCGCTGGAACATCGCCAGCACCGCGGCCTCGTCGGCCACGTCGGCGACCACAGTGATGGCGCGCCGGCCCGCACCACGCACCGTTTCGGCCACGGCCTCGGCGGCGGCGGCATCGCGGGCGTAGTTGACCGCCACGTCCCAACCGCGCAAGGCCGCCAGCCGGGCGGTGGCGGCGCCGATGCCGCGGCTGGCACCGGTGATCAGCAGGACAGGGGCATTCGTGGACATGGCGGGTGCTCCGAAGGGGCTGGCGGGGTGGCAGGCAAGGTGGCGGACAAGGTGGCGGTCAAGGTGGTGGACAGGCGGCGCCCCGGGGGTTATCCGCGTTGGCCCCGGGCGTGCGATGGGCGAGACTGTGCAGTTGCCCGCCGTGCCGCGCTGACCCGACTGCGACGCCCACGGCTTCGACACCCACGGTGGCGACACCCGCTGACAAGGATAGCCCGATGCAACCGCCTGCCACCCTGCCGGACGCCGTCCGCCTGGCCCGCGAAGACGCCTTCGCCGTGCCGCTGGACCAGATCGACGTGACCAAGCCGCGGCTGTTCCAGAACGACAGCGTCGGCCACTACTTCGAGCGCCTGCGCCGCGACGACCCGGTGCACTGGCACCACAATGACTTTTACGGCGGCTTCTGGTCGGTGACGCGCTACCAGGACATCATGGCGGTGGACACCAACCACGCTGTCTACTCGTCGGACTGGACGCACGGTGGCATCAGCCTGTTCGACGCGCCGATGGACGAACGCCTGCAGATGTTCATCGCGATGGACCCGCCCAAGCACGACGAGCAGCGCAAGGCCGTCAGCCCCATCGTGGCGCCGGTCAACCTGGCGTCGATGGAGGCCACCATCCGCCAGCGCACCGCCCGCGTGCTCGACGGGCTGCCGCGCAACGAGCCTTTCGACTGGGTGCAGCGCGTCTCAATCGAGCTGACCACCCAGATGCTGGCCACGCTGTTCGACTTTCCGTTCGACGACCGGCACAAGCTCACCCGCTGGTCCGACGTGGCCACCTCGATCCCGGGGCTGGACCACATCGTCGAATCGATGGAGGCGCGCAGCGTCGAGCTGGGCGAATGCCTGGCCTACTTCACCCGGCTGTGGAACGAGCGGGTCAACGCCCCACCGCGCGGTGATCTGGTGTCGATGCTGGCGCACGCGCCGGCCACGCGCCACATGTCGCCGCAAGAGTTTCTGGGCAACCTGCTGCTGCTGATCGTGGGCGGCAACGACACCACCCGCAACTCGATGACCGGCGGCCTGCTGGCACTGCACCAGCACCCCGCGCAGATGGCCAAGCTGCGCGCCAACCCCGCGCTGATCGACAGCCTGGTGCCCGAGATCATCCGCTGGCAGACGCCGCTGGCCCACATGCGCCGCACCGCGCTGGCCGATGCCGAACTGGGCGGCAAGCCCATCAAGAAGGGCGACAAGGTGGTGATGTGGTATCTCTCGGGCAACCGCGACGAGACCGCGATCGAACATGCGAACGACTTCATCATCGACCGCGCCCGGCCGCGCCAGCACCTGAGCTTCGGCTTCGGCATCCACCGCTGCGTGGGCAACCGCCTGGCCGAGATGCAGCTGAAGATCCTGTGGGAAGAGATCCTGCAGCGCTTTCCGGCCATCGAGGTGGTGGGTGAGCCGCGGCGCACGCTGTCGAACTTCGTGCGCGGCTTCACCCACCTGCCGGTGCGTTTGCCCGGCTGAACGCCTGGCCCCTTGTTGACATGGCCCCCTCCCACCCAAACCCCACCGAGACCACCATGACCCTGCAACGCCGCAACTTCCTGCTCGGCGCCGGCGCCACCGGCGCCACGCTGCTGTCCCCCTTCACCGGTGCGCACGCCCAGGCCCTTGAAAAGCCACAGCTCACGCTGGCCGTGGGCGGCAAGAACCTGCTGTACTACCTGCCGCTGACCATCGCCGAGCAGCTGGGCTACTTCAAGGCCGAGGGGCTGGACCTGAAGATCGTCAACTTCGCCGGCGGCAGCCAGGCGCTGCGCGCGCTGGTGGGCGGCAGCGCCGACGTGGTGAGCGGCGCCTTCGAGCACACCGTCAACCTGCAGGCCAAGGGCCAGCGCCTGCGTGCCGTGGCGCTGATGGGCCGCGCGCCGCAGATCGTGCTGGGCATCAACCCCAAGACCATGCCCAACTTCAAATCGGTGGCCGATCTGAAGGGCAAGAAGATCGGCGTCACCGCGCCGGGCAGCAGCACCAACGTGATGGCCAACTTCGCGCTGGCCAAGGTGGGCCTGAAGCCCAGCGACGTCAGCTTCATCGGCGTGGGCGCGGGCAACGGCGCGGTGGCGGCGATGCGGTCGGGCCAGATCGACGCGATGTCCAACCTCGATCCGGTGATCTCGCTGCTGACGCGCAGCAACGATCTCAAGATCATCAGCGACACGCGGGTGGTGGCCGAGGCCGACAAGGTGTTCGGCGGCCCGATGCCCGCGGGCTGCCTGTACCTGAAGCAGGCCTTCATCGACCAGAACCCCCGCACCGTGCAGGCGCTGGCCAATGCCATCGTGCGCGCCAACCAGTGGATCCAGAAAGCCGGCCCGGGCGACATCATCAAGACCGTGCCCGAGGAATACCTGCTGGGCGACCGCGCCGTCTACATCGACGCCTTCCTGGCCGCCAAGGGCGCGCTGTCGCCCGACGGCCTGTTCCCCGACAAGGGTGCCGACACCGCCTTCCGCGCGCTGGCCAGCATCGACCCCGCAATCGCCAAGGCCAAGCTCGACCTGAAGGCGGTCTACACCAATGACTTCGTCAGGGTGGCTTTGGGCAAGTACCCAGGCAAATGAGCCCTGCAGCCTTGACGCTGCAGGACGTCTCCTGCACCTTCGTCAGCCGCGACAACCCCGGCCAGCGCTACACCGCGGTGGCCGGGGTGTCGCTCACCGTGGGCGCTGGGGAGTTCGTCTCGGTGGTGGGCCCCACCGGCTGCGGCAAGAGCACGCTGCTGAACGTGGGCGCCGGGCTGCTGCAGCCCAGCACCGGCACGGTCAGCGTGTTCGGCCAGCCGCTGGTGGGCATCAACGCCCGCGCCGGCTACATGTTCCAGGCCGAGAGCCTGATGCCCTGGCGCACCGCGCTGGGCAACGTGATGGCCGGGCTGGAGTTCCGCGGCACGCCGCCCGCCGACGCCCGGGCGCAGGCCGAGGACTGGCTGCGCCGCGTGGGGCTGGGCGCCTTCGGCGACCGCTACCCGCACCAGATGAGCGGTGGCATGCGCAAGCGCGCCAGCCTGGCCCAGACGCTGGTGCTCGACCCCGACATCATCCTGATGGACGAGCCGTTCTCGGCGCTCGACATCCAGACCCGGCAGCTGATGGAGAACGAGTTGCTGGATCTTTGGCAGAGCAAGAAGAAAGCGGTGCTGTTCATCACCCACGATCTCGACGAGGCGATTGCGATGAGCGACCGCGTGGTGGTGCTGAGCGCCGGGCCGGCCTCGCACCCGATCGGCGAGTTCACGGTGAATCTGGCCCGCCCGCGTGACGTGGCCGAGGTGCGCGCCACACCGCGCTTCATCGAGCTGCACCAGGCCATCTGGGCGGTGATGCGCGACGAGGTGCTCAAGGGCTACCAGCAGCAGCTTCAAGTGAAGGTGGCCTGACAGCCATGTGGAACGCCTTCAAACCCAACCCGCGCAACCTGCGCCTCTGGCAGGTGGGCCTGCTGGTGGCGATCTTCGGCCTCTGGCATGTGCTGACCACGCCCGGCCTGGTGCCGCCGATGGTGTTCGAGAACGACCAGCAGGCGGCCTTCTTCTTCGGCGAGCCGGTGAAGGTGTTTGACCGCATCGCACACTGGTTCTTCATCGATCGCGACATCTACAGCCACCTCAGCGTGACGCTGATCGAAACCCTGCTGGCCTTCGGCATCGGCGCGGTCGGTGGCCTGGCCGGCGGCCTGTGGCTGGCGCTCAGCCCGATGGCCAGCGCGCTGCTCGAGCCCTACATCAAGGCGATGAACTCGATGCCGCGCATCATCCTGGCGCCGATCTTCGCGGTGTGGTTCGGGCTGGGCATCGCCAGCAAAGTGGCGCTGGGCGTCACGCTGGTGTTCTTCATCGTCTTCTTCAACGTCTACCAGGGCGTGAAGGAGGTCAGCCCGGTGATCCTGGCCAATGCGCGCATGCTGGGCGCCGGCCCGCGCCAGCTGCTGCGCCATGTCTACCTGCCCAGCGCCACCAGCTGGGTGTTCAGCTCGCTGCACACCAGCGTGGGCCTGGCCTTCGTCGGCGCGGTGGTGGGTGAATACCTGGGCTCGGCCAGCGGCGTGGGCTATTTGATCCAGCAGGCCGAGGGCGTGTTCGACATCAACACGGTGATGGCCGGCATCCTGGTGCTGACCGGCTTTGCGCTGGCACTCGACGCCGCCGTGGGCCGCATCGAAAAGCGGCTGATGAAGTGGCAGCCCAAGGGGGGCGAGACCGAGAAGCTCTGATCAGGCCGGCGCAAAACGCTGGTCGATCGCCTCCAGCAGCGCCATCAGGTCGGCCTGCAGCCTGGCAAAGCCTGCGTGCTTCTGCAGCGTGGCCTGGTCCATGTACAGCCGCTTGTTCACCTCCAGCTGCAGGCTGTGCCGGCCGGCTGCCGGATCGGCATGGGCGCGCACCAGTTCCACGCCCTTGAACGGATCGTTCACCGCCACGTCGTAACCCTGGGCCGTCAGCACCTCGCGCACGAAGGCGGTGAACGCAGGCGCGCAGGTGGTGCCATCGCGGTCACCCAGCACCATGTCGGCGCGCGGCCGGCCGGCACCGCCTTCGCCCATGGTGCCGCTGACCGCGTTCATCGAATGGCAGTTCAGGTGATAGACCACGCCGTGCCGGGCATGGGCCGCATCCAGCAGGCCACGCAGCGCCTGGTGGTAGGGCGCATGGCAGCGCGCGATGCGCTGGCGCAATTCCTGCACGGTGAGCTTGCGGTCGTAGATCGGCCGCCCGTCGTCCAGCGTGCGCCAGACCAGCGCCTTGCCGATGCGCGCCTTGCCGCTGGGCACATGCGCGTCGGGCCAGGGCCCGTCGAGCAGATCGAGGTCGATGTCGCCGGCATGGCGGTTGGGGTCGAGGTAGGTTCTTGGGAACAAGGCCGCCAGCAGCGGAATGCCGCGCTCGGTGGCAGGAAGGTACAGCTCGTCGATGAAACAGTCTTCACCATCACGCAGGTCGGCCTCCGGCAGCGCGGCACCGAAATCCGCCGGCATGCAGAAGCCCGAATGCGGGGAATCCAGCACCAGCGGATGCACCGCCTGCTGGGGGCCATGGATGCGCAGCACGTCGTCGGTCATGCGCCGAAGTATCGCGCGGTGCCGGCCTGGTGCGGCCGGCAGATCGGGGTCGCACCTTATCGGGGCGACCCGTATGGCGGGCCCGGGGCCAGCCGATAGCATGGCGCACCCGTTGCCACAATCGGCAGCTTCTGGGTGCGCGGGCTGCACACCACTCCCACCGCCACCACCCGGACATCCCATCACCGCCGCAGGAGCCACACCATGATCGAACGCGATTTGCGCACCCTGATCGAAGACGTTCGCGAGGGCAAGCTGCCCCGCCGCAGTTTCATCCAGCAGATGGTGGCCGTGGGCCTGACCGCCCCGATGGCCTCGATGATGCTGATGCACGAGGGCGTGGCCCAGACCCAGGCCGCGCTGCCCTACAAGCCCACCAAGCGCGGTGGTGGCGGCACGCTCAAGCTGATCTACTGGCAGGCGGCGGTGCACCTGAACCCGCACTACGCCGGTGGCACCAAGGACCAGGACGCCAGCCGCATCTTCTACGAGCCGCTGGCCGGCTGGGACACCGAAGGCAACCTCATCCCGCGGCTGGCTGCCGAGATCCCGAGCCGCGCCAACGGCGGCCTGGCCGCCGACGGCCGGAGCGTGATCTGGAAGCTCAAGAAGGATGTCACCTGGCACGACGGCAAGCCCTTCACCGCCGATGACGTGGTGTTCACCGCCGCCTATGCCGGCGATCCGGCGGCGGCCATGGTCACCGTCGCAACGTACCGCGACATCAAGGTCACCAAGGTCGATTCGCACACGGTGCGCATCGACTACCCCAAGCCCACGCCGTTCTGGGCCGAGGCGCTGGTGGGCTCGGCCGGCCTGATCCTGCCCAAGCATGTCTTCGAGCCCTTCATGGGCGCCAAGTCGCGCGACAACCCGGCCAACACCCGGCCGGTGGGCACGGGGCCCTACAAGATCATCGATTTCAAGCCCGGTGACACGTTGCGCGCCGAAGCCTTCAAGGAGTACCACATCCCCAACCAGCCGTTCTTCGACGCGCTGGAGGTCAAGGGCGGCGGCGATGCCACCAGCGCCGCCCGCGCGGTGCTGCAGACCGCCGACTACGACGTGGGCTGGAACCTGGCAGTCGAGGACGAGATCCTCAAGCGCCTGGAAGCCGCCGGCAAGGGCAAGATGGAGTTCAAGGCCGGCAGCGACATCGAGTTCGTCTCGCTCAACGTCACCGACCCCTGGAACGAGGTCGACGGCGAGCGCGGCAGCGCCAAGAGCAAGCACCCCGCCTTCAGCGACAAGGTGGTGCGTGACGCGATGAGCCTGTTGATCGACCGCAAGGGCATCCAGGAGGTCATCTACGGCCGCGGCGCCATCGCCACCAGCAACTTCCTGAACAACCCGCCGCGCTTTCGCAGCCCCAACACCAAGTACGAATTCAACCTCGACAAGGCCATCGCACTGCTTGAAGGCGCGGGCTGGAAAAAAGGCGCCGACGGCATCCGCGCCAAGGGCAACGTCAAGCTGAAGTTCGTCTACCAGACCTCGGTGAGCGGCCCGCGCCAGAAGTGCCAGGCCATCATCAAGGACGCCTGCACCAAGGCCGGCATCGATCTGGAACTCAAGAGCGTGGTGGCTTCGGTGTTCTTCGGCAGCGACTTCGCCAACCCGGACACCTACCAGAAGTTCTGGTCCGACATGCAGATGTTCACCACCACGATGACGCAGCCCGACCCGCAGCTGTTCATGGAGCAGTTCACCACCGCCCAACATTCGCAGAAGGCCAACAAGTGGGCCAGCCGCAACCTGGTGCGCTGGAGCAACAAGGAGTACGACGCCACCTTCGCGGCCGCGCAGGTTGAACTCGACCCCGTCAAGCGGGCCGCCATGTTCATCAAGCTCAACGACCTGGTGATCGGCGACGGCCATGTGATCCCGCTGTTCGCGCGGCCGCGCCCGGTGGGGGTGGTCAACAAGATGACCATCCAGAGCTCGGCCTGGGATGGCCTGACCTGGTCCATTGGCTACTGGCACCGCGAAGCTTGAACCCACCCCCGTAGCGCCTGCGGCGCTCCCCCTCAAGGGGACGCCGCCAGCGGCCCGGCGAAGCCGGATCCGCGGCGGCCGCTTGCTGCGGCCATTGACCTTCCTGCTTCCTTGCACGCCTGCGGGCCTTTGCTCTCTTGCTCAACTACATCCTCCGCCGTCTGCTGATCGCGCTGCCCAGCCTGCTGGGCATCAGCCTCGTGCTGTTCACGGTGCTGGCGCTGGCGCCTGGCGATCCGTTCGAAGACCTGGCCAACAACCCGTCGGTGCCACCCGAGGTGCGCATGGCCCTGCGTGCGCAGTTCGGGCTGGACGATCCGGTCTGGCAGCGCTACACGAGCTGGCTGGTCAACATGTTCCAGGGCAACTGGGGCTTCAGCTTCGTCAGCCGCATCGACGTCGATCAGCTCATCGCGCAGCGCATTCCAGTCACGCTGGCGGTGATCGGGCTGTCGCAGTTGCTGGCGATCCTGGTGGCGCTGCCGGTGGGCATCCTGGCCGCGGCCAAGCCCTATTCGTGGTTCGACCGCATCGCCAGCACGCTGTCGTTCGTGGGCTTTTCACTGCCCACCTTCTTCACCGGCGTGATCTTCATCCTGTTCTTCAGCATCTACCTGGGCTGGTTCCCGTTCGTCTACCGCAGTGACCTGTCGGCCACCGGGCTCGACTGGTGGTGGCAGCAGTTCAAGCAGTCGATCATGCCGATCACGGTGCTGGGGTTGTTTCAGGGCGCCAGCATGATGCGTTACGTGCGCTCGGCGGTGCTGGACGTGATCCGCCTCGATTACGTGACCACCGCGCGCAGCAAGGGCCTGTCCGAACGCACCGTGATCACCAAGCACGTGGTGCGCAACGCGCTGATCCCGGTGGTCACATTGATGGCCCTGCAGATGCCGGCGGTGTTTGGCGGGGCCATCGTCACCGAGCAGATCTTTCGCATCCCCGGCATCGGCAGCCTGCTGATCGACGCCATCCTGCGCAACGACACGCCGGTGATCATGGCGGTCACCTTCGTCTTCAGTTGCCTCGTGATCCTCTTCAACCTGATTGCAGACCTGCTCTATGGCTGGCTCGACCCCCGCATCAGCTACCAATGAGCCTGCTGATGGCAGCGGGGCCGGCCGAGCGCCGGGCCGCCCCAAGCCGGCCGGCGGCCCCCTCGGGGGGCCGGGCAGCGTACCCGCTGTCCGAGGGGCCTCAACGTCGCCGGGCGCGGAAGCGTGGCGCCGCTTCAAGCGCCACCGGCTGGCCTACTGGAGCCTGTGGGTGCTGGGCTTCATGGTGCTGGCGGTGCTGCTGGGGCCGCTGGTCTACAAGGTGGGCATCAACGATGTCGACTTCAAGGCCCGCCTGGCGCCACCCGGCGGCGGCCACCTGTTCGGCACCGACGACCTGGGCCGCGACCTGCTGGCGCGCATGCTGTACGGCGGGCGCATCAGCCTGGCCGTCGGCCTGGCGGCGATGCTGATGGCCATCACCGTGGGCGTGATCATCGGCGCCATCGCCGGCATGGCCCGCGGCTGGGTTGATTCATTGCTGATGTGGCTGACCGACCTGTTCCTGAGCCTGCCGCAGCTGCCGCTGCTGCTGCTGTTGATCTTCCTGTTCCGCGAGCCGCTGAAAGCGGCCTTCGGGCTGGAGGTGGGCATCTTCATCCTCATCGTCGCGGTGATCGGCGGCTTCCGCTGGATGCCGGTGGCGCGGCTGGTGCGGGCGCAGTTCTTCAGCCTGCGCGAGAAAGAGTTCGTCGAGGCCGCGCGCGCGCTGGGCGCCAGCACCACGCGCCAGGTGGTGCGGCACATCCTGCCCAACAGCCTGGGGCCGGTGATCGTGGCCGCCACCATCGACGTGGCCGCCGCCATCATTGCCGAGAGCACGCTCAGCTTCCTGGGCCTGGGCTTCCCGCCCGACATCCCCACCTGGGGCCGCATCCTCTACGACAGCCGCGACTACATGGACCTGGCCCTGCACTGGGCGGTGTTCCCCGGCCTGGCGATCTTTCTCACCGTGCTGACCATCAACTTCATCGGCGACGGGCTGCGCGACGCGCTCGACCCGCGACGCGTGCTCTGACATGAAACCCCCACGCTCACATTCGTTCGCTGCCCCCCGAGGGGGCTGTCAGCCGCTTCGGGCGGCCGGGCGCTGCTGACATGCCCCTGCTCGACATCCGGGGCCTGAAAACCCACTTCAAGACCGACGACGGCTGGCTGCACGCGGTCGACGGCGTCGACATCAGCATCGAGGCCGGCGAGACGGTGTGCGTGGTGGGCGAAAGCGGCTGCGGCAAGAGCGTGACCGCCAAGACCGTGCTCAAGCTCATCGACATGCCACCCGGCAAGATCGTGGCCGGCCAGGTGCTGTGGCAGGGGCGTGATCTGGTGCCGCTGCCGCCCGAGGCGATGCAAAAGATCCGCGCCAACGAGATCGCCATCATCTTCCAGGAGCCGATGACCTCGCTGAACCCGGTCTACACCGTGGGCGAGCAGATCGCCGAGAGCGTGCGCCTGCACGAAGGCCTGTCGCGCAAGGACGCGCTCGACCGCGCGGTGGAGATGCTGCGCCTGGTGCGCATCCCCACGGCCGAGCGCCGGGTGATGGACTACCCGCACCAGTTCTCGGGCGGCATGCGCCAGCGGGTGATGATCGCCATCGCGCTGGCCTGCAACCCCAAACTGCTGATCGCCGACGAACCCACCACCGCGCTCGACGTCACCATCCAGGCCCAGATCCTCGACCTGATGCAGGAGCTGAAAGACCGGCTGGGCATGGCCGTGATGCTGATCACCCATGCCATGGGCGTGGTGGCCGAGGTGGCGCAGAAGGTGGTGGTGATGTATGCCGGCCAGGTGATCGAAGAGGCCAGCGCCGAAGACCTGTTTGCCCACCCGCGCCATCCCTACACGCAGGGCCTGATCCGCAGCATCCCGCGCATCGACACCGCGGCGGTGCACAAGGTGCGGCTCGAAGCCATCCCCGGCACCGTGCCCAAGCTGATCAACCCCGGCCCCGGCTGCCGCTTTGCCGGCCGCTGCAAGCACGCCATGCCGGCCTGCAGCACGGCCACGCCGCCGCTGCGCGAGGTGACCCCCGGCCACAAGGTGGCCTGCATCCTCGACAGTGCGCTGGCATGAGCGGCGAAACCTCCAGCCTGGCGCAGTCCGCCGGCAGCCCGCCGCTGCTGAAGGTGCAGAACCTGGTCAAGCGCTTCCCCATCCGGGGTGGCCTGCTCAGCCGCACCGTGGGCCATGTGCATGCCGTGGACGGCGTCAGCTTCGAGCTGCCGGCCGGCGAGACCCTGGGCGTGGTGGGCGAGAGCGGCTGCGGCAAGAGCACCACCGGGCGCTGCATCCTGCGGCTGATCGAGCCGACCTCGGGCGAGGTGTGGTTCGAGGGCAAGAGCGTCACCCACGCCGACAAGGATCAGCTGCGTGCGCTGGCGCGCGACATGCAGATCATCTTCCAGGATCCGTTCGCCAGCCTGAACCCGCGCATGACGGTCTCGGCCATCATCGGCGAGGCGCTGACCATCCACAAGCTCACCAAGACACGCGCCGACTACGACGCGCGCATCGTGCAGCTGCTGGAGACCGTGGGCCTGAGCGCCGACCACATGCGGCGTTACCCGCATGAGTTCTCGGGCGGCCAGCGCCAGCGCATCGGCATCGCCCGGGCGCTGGCTGTCAACCCCAAGCTCATCGTCTGCGACGAGGCGGTCAGCGCGCTCGACGTGTCGATCCAGGCGCAGGTGATCAACCTGCTGGAAGACCTGCAGTCGCAGTTCGGCCTGACCTACATCTTCATCGCCCACGACCTGAGCGTGGTCGAGCACATCAGCAACCGCGTGGCGGTGATGTACCTGGGCCGCATCGTCGAGATCGCGCCGTCCAAGGACCTCTACACCCGACCTTTTCACCCCTACACCGAGGCCCTGCTGTCGGCGGTGCCCATCCCCGACCCGACGGTCAAGCGCACGCGCATCCGGCTGCAGGGCGACGTGCCCAGCCCGATCAACCCGCCGCCGGGCTGCCACTTCCACACCCGCTGCCCGATCGCGCAGAAGGGCCTGTGCGACGTGCAGTCGCCGGTGCTCAAGCCAGTGGGCGAGGGGCATTGGGTGGCTTGTCACCTGCGCGGCTGAGCGACACCGCCTCCGGGAAAACAAGGGCCCGCCGCGGCGGCAGCCCGTGCAAGATGGCCGTTACACCCACCCGAGGAGTACCGCCATGGCAGATCCCAAGACACCAGCAGCCGCTGCGCGCGGCGCCGACCTCGATGTCGACGTGGTCGTGGTGGGCGCCGGTTTTGCCGGCCTGTACCTGCTGCACAAGCTGCGTGGCCTGGGTTTCAGCGTGCGGGTGCTGGAGGCGGCCGACGACGTGGGCGGCACCTGGTACTGGAACCGCTACCCCGGCGCGCGCTGCGACATCCCCACCACCGACTACAGCTACAGCTTCGACCCCGATCTGGAGAAGGCCTGGACCTGGTCGGAGAAGTACGCCACCCAACCCGAGATCCTGCGCTACGCCCAGTTTGTGGCGCAGCGCTACGACCTGCGGCCCGACATCCAGTTCAACACCCGCGTGGAGGCAGCCGCCTGGGACGAATCCACCGGCCGCTGGCGCCTGCGCACCAACGCCGACGCCACCACCGGCGCGACCCTCAGCTGCCGCTTCTACATCATGGCCACCGGCTGCCTGTCGGTGCCCAAGGCGCCCGAGATTGCAGGCGCCAGCCGCTTCCAGGGCGAGGTCTACACCACCGGCCGCTGGCCACATGCGGGGGTTGATTTCACCGGCAAGCGGGTGGCGGTGATCGGCACCGGCTCGTCGGGCATCCAGTCCATCCCGCTGATCGCCCAGCAGGCGGCGCAGCTCACGGTGTTCCAGCGCACGCCCAACTACTCGATCCCGGCGGGCAACGGCCCGGTGCGGCCCGAGCGCCTGGCGCCGCTGGCGGCCGACCGCGACGCCTACCGCCTGGCCGCCAAATGGTCACGCGCCGGCGTGCCCAGCGAGCCCACCCAGGTCTACGGCCGCTACAGCACCCCCGAGGTGCAGACCGAGCGCTTCGAGGCCGCCTGGGCCACCGGCGAGCTGGTCCCCATCCTGGGCGTGTTTGCCGACCAGATCCTGTTCCCCGATGCCAACGCCATCGTCGCCGGCAAGGTGCGCGAGAAGATCCACGCCGTGGTCGACAACCCCGAGACCGCCGAGCTGCTGAGCCCGAAGGACCACCACTTCGGCACCAAGCGCCCGTGCCTGGACACCGGCTACTACCAGACCTTCAACCGCCCCAACGTGCGCCTGGTGGATCTGCGCAGCCGGCCCATCACCGGCATCACCGAGACCGGCATCGCGCTGGCCGACGAGGCGATGGATTTCGACGCCATCGTCTACGCCACCGGCTTCGACGCCATGACCGGCGCCATCGTCTCGGTCGACATCACCGGCCGCGACGGCCAGACGCTCCAGCAGAAGTGGGCCCACGGTCCACTCACCTACCTGGGCCTGATGACCGCCGGCTTTCCCAACTTCTTCACCATCACCGGGCCGGGCAGCCCGTCGGTGCTGTCGAACATGATGGTGTCCATCGAGCAGCATGTGGACTGGGTGAGCGACTGCCTGGTGCGCCTGCGCGCGCAGCACCTGACCACCATCGAGCCCACCGCCACCGCCGAGGCCGGCTGGATGGTGCACAACCAGGATTGCGCGGCGATCACGCTGTTTCCCAGCGCCGACTCCTGGTACATGGGCGCCAACGTGCCGGGCAAGCCGCGCGTGTTTTTGCCCTACGTGGGCGGCGTGGACGCCTACCGCAAGGCCTGCGACGAGGTGGTGGCGCAGGGCGACCTGGGCTTCATGCGCAGCGGCCCGGCCGGCGTGCAGTGCAACGACGGCGTGGTGCGCCGCCTGCAACCCGACGTGGGCATGGTGCTGGACATGCTGGCGGCCATGAACCTGCCCACCTTCAACTCGATGCCGGCCGAGCAGGCACGCGCCTTTCTCGATCAGCTCAACGCCGCGCGGCCGCCCGGCCCGGCGGTGGGCGAGATCGTCGACGGCACGCTGCCCGGTGCCGCCGGCCCGCTGGCCTACCGCGTCTACCGGCCGGCCACACCCGGCCCGCACCCGGTGGTGGTGTATTTCCACGGCGGCGGCTGGGTGCTGGGCGCGGCCGATTCCGACGACCCGCTGCTGCGCGACCTGTGCCGGCGCAGCGGTGTGCTGATCGTGTCGGTGGACTACCGGCATGCGCCCGAGGCGCGGTTCCCCGCGGCGGCCGACGACGGCTTGGCGGCCTTGCGCTGGGTGTCGGCCAATGCCGCATCGCTGGGCGGCGCACCCGGCCCGGTGGCCGTGGCCGGCTGGAGCGCCGGCGCCAACGTGGCGGCCGTGGCCTGCCAGCAGGCACGCGACACCGGTGGCCCGGCGATTGCCGGCCAACTGCTGATGACCCCGGTGACCGACTGCGACATGACCACCCCGTCCTACGTGGAAAACGCCGAAGGTTATGTGCTGACCGCGCCGCTGATGACCTGGTTCTGGGATTACTACGCCGATCCGGCCGACCGCGCCCACCCCAAGGCCTCGCCGTTGCGCGCGGCCAGCCTGGCCGGCCTGCCACCGGCCTGCGTGGTCACCTGCCAGTTCGATCCGCTGCGCGACGAGGGCATGGCCTATGCCCAGGCCATGGCCGCGGCCGGCGTGCCGGTGCAGCGCATCAGCGCGCGCGGCCACACCCACACCTCGCTGAGCATGGTGGACGTGGTGGTGTCGGGTGAGCCCGTGCGCGCCCAGATGGCCGAGGCATTGCGCGGCTTCTTCAAGGCCACCGTGGCGGCTTGATCGTCACCCCGGCAGCACCGGGCGCTCCACCACGCCGGAGCGCCCCGAGCCACCACCCCCCCTCGCAACCGTCAGAATCGCGGGATGGCCAAGCACTTCGACTCCCTGGAAGACAGCAACCGCAGCGGCAATGCCAGCGTGCATGCGGTGTCCGACCCCACACGCCGCATCTGGCTGCAGGGCGGGCTGGGTGCGGCGCTGGCGGCGGCCTTCGCGCCGATGGCCGCGTCGCTGACGGGCTGCGCCACGGCGGCGGGTGGTGGCACCGCCACCGGCCCCACGCTGGGCTTCAAGGCCATCCCCACGTCCACTGCCGATACGGTGTTGGTGCCTGAAGGCTATGTGGCCGAGGTCATCGCGCCCTGGGGTGATCCGGTGGGCATCGCCGGCGCCATGCCGGCCTTCAAGCCCGACGCCAGCAACAGCGCGGCCGAGCAGGCGCTGCAGCTGGGCATGCACCACGACGGCATGCACTTCTACCCGCTGGGCGACGGCGCGCCGGGCAGCCGCCGCGGCCTGCTGGCGATCAACCACGAGTACACCGACGACGGCCTGCTGCACCCCGGTGGGCTGGCCGACTGGTCGGCCGAGAAGGTGCGCAAGGCGCAGGCCGCGCACGGCGTGTCGGTGATCGAGGTGGCCGAGCAGGCGGGCCGCTGGCAGGTGGTGCGGCCCTCGCGCCATGCCAGGCGCTTCACCGCGAACACGCCGTTCGCCATCGGCGGGCCGGCCGCCGGCCACCCGATGATGCAAACCGCCGCCGACCCGGCGGGCCGCACCGTGCTGGGCACGATCAACAACTGCGCCGCCGGCATGACGCCCTGGGGCACCTACCTGTCGGGCGAAGAAAACTGGGTCGGCTACTTCAACGGCCCCGACCAGCCCGACGCCCACCAGCGCCGCTGGGGCATGCGCAAGGACACCTGGTACCGCTGGAGCGCCTTCGACGAGCGCTTCGACGTGAACCGGCACCCCAACGAGTTCAACCGCTTCGGCTGGGTGGTCGAGATCGACCCGATGGACCCGACCAGCACGCCGGTCAAGCGCACGGCCATCGGCCGCGCCGCGCACGAAGGCGCCTGGGTGGCCGTCACCCGTGATGGCCGGGCAGTGGTCTATTCGGGCGAGGACGCGCGCTTCGAGTACCTCTACAAGTTCGTCAGCCGCGACCGCATCGCCCCCGCCGGCAACGGCCAGACCGCCGCGCAGGCCAACCGCGACCTGCTGGACCACGGCACGCTGTACGTGGCGCGATTCGACGCCGACGGCAGCGGTCGCTGGCTGCCACTGGTGCATGGCCAGGGCCCGCTGACCGCCGCCAACGGCTTTGCCGACCCCGGCGAGGTGGTGATCAAGGCACGCCAGGCCAGCGACGCGCTGGGCGCCACCAAGATGGACCGGCCCGAGTGGCTGGCCATCGACCCCAAGACCCGCGAGGTGTACTGCACCCTCACCAACAACAGCCGCCGCGGTGCGCCCGGCCAACCCGCGGTCGACGCGGCCAACCCGCGCGCCAACAACGTGATGGGCCAGATCATCCGCTGGGTGGACGCTGGCGATTTCGACGGCACGACGATGCGCTGGAACCACCTGGTGCTGGCCGGCGACCCGGCCAATGCGCGGCCCGAGGCGCAGGGCAACATCCGGGGCGATGTCTTCGCCTGCCCCGACGGGCTGACCATCGATGCGCGCGGCGTGCTGTGGATCCAGACCGACATGGCCAGCTCGGCCGCGGGCAAGGGCGAACTGGCGCGGCTGGGCCACAACCAGATGCTGGCCTGCAACCCGGCCACCGGCGAGATCCGCCGCTTTCTCACCGGCCCCGCGGGCTGCGAGATCACAGGCTGCGCGTTCACGCCCGATGGGCGCACCCTGTTCATCAACGTGCAGCACCCCGGTGAATCACCCACCGGGCGCAACGATGCAGCGGCGCCCACGCGCCACTCCAGCTGGCCCGAAGGCCCTGGCGCCAGCCGGCCGCGATCGGCCACCGTGGTGATCCGCCGGCAGGATGGCGGCGTGATCGGCACCTGAGCGGCACCTGAGCGGCAGCCGAGCACGCCCGCACCATGCGCGTCGACGACCTCCGCCAGCGCCTGCGCGCCCTCGGCGCCAAGCCGGTGCACGAGCAGCGTGTGCTGCGCCACTGGACACACGCGCTGCCGCACGACGGCGGCCGCCGCCAGCCCGAGCACTGGCTGCCGCGCGCGGTGCGCGACGCCCTGCCCGGCCTGACGGCCGAGTTGAGCGGCCTGGCGCGGCTGCTCAGCGAGCACCCGGGCGAGGACGGCTCGTCGCGCCTGCTGCTGGCGCTGGCCGATGGCCAGGCGATCGAGAGCGTGCTGATGCCGCCCGGCCGCATCCCCGGCCTGTGCGTCAGCACCCAGGTGGGCTGCGCGGTGGGTTGCCTGTTCTGCATGACCGGCCGCGAGGGCCTGCTGCGCCAGCTGGGCAGCGCCGAGATCGTGGCCCAGGTGGCGCTGGCGCGTTGCCTGCGCCCGGTGAAGAAAGTCGTCTTCATGGGCATGGGAGAGCCGGCGCACAACCTCGACAACGTGCTGGAGGCGATCGAGCTGCTGGGCACGGTGGGCCAGATCGGCCACAAGAACCTGGTCTTCTCCACCGTCGGCGACCCCCGCGCCTTCGAGCGGCTGCTGGCGCTGCAGAGCGGCCAGGTGCGGCCGGCGCTGGCGCTGTCGCTGCACACCACCGACGCCGCGCTGCGCGAGCGCCTGCTGCCGCGGGCGCCACGGCTGTCACCCGATGAACTGGTCGCCCAGGCCGAGCGTTATGCGCGCGCCACCGGCTACCCGGTGCAGTACCAGTGGACGCTGCTGGCCGGCATCAACGACGGCGACGATGAACTCGACGGCATCACCCGCCTGCTGGCCGGCAAGTACGGCGTGTTGAACCTGATCCCCTACAACGCGGTCGACGGGCTGGATTTTCAGCGCCCCAGCTGGGAGCGCGCTGCCGAGATGGCGCGCCAGTTGCACCGCCGCGGCGTGCTGACCAAGCTGCGCCACTCGGCCGGGCAGGACGTGGAAGGTGGCTGCGGGCAGCTGCGGGCGCGTGCCACCACGGCTGGCGATGGTGTGGTGGTGGCGCTGCCGCGCAACGGCCGCGCTGCGGCGCAGGTGGGTTGAGGCAAATCCGCGGTCCGGGCGCATAGCGCCGGCGGGCAGCGGCGCGCCACGGCAAGCGATCGGATCGGCCGGCACGCCTCGACGGCCGGCAGCGCCCGCGGGCCTGGGTGCCAGAATCAACGCCATGCCGCGCCGCCTTCTCATCGCCACTGCGGTGCTTGCCGTTGTCCTTTTCGCCGCCCTTGTCGCCTGGTGGATGACACGCGCACCCCTGGTGCCGGCGATCAGCGCCCGCATGGCGCCGCTGGTGCGCACGCTGCAGTTCTCGGCCCGCGTGGCCACCGCGTCGCGTGTCGAAGTGGGCAGCACGCTCACCGGGCGCGTGCAGGCGGTTGCCGTGGCCGAAGGCGCGCAGGTCAAGACCGGCGACGTGCTCGTGCGGCTAGAGAGCGACGAATTGCGCGCCGCGCTGGCGCAAAGCCAGGCCAGCGAACGCCAGGCCGCCGCGCGTCTGGCGGGTTTGCGCAGCACCGGACGCAGCGCCGCACAGGCCGGTGTGGCGCAGGCAGAGTCGGTGCGGGTGGCCGCGCAGGCCGAACTGCAGCGCACGCTGGACCTCGTGGCCAAGGGCTTTCTCAGCCAGGCGCGCCTGGACGAGGTGCGCCGCGCGGTGGCGGTGGCGCAGGCGCAACTCGATGGCGCACGCGCACAGCGGGCCGCCAACGCCGAGCCGGGCACCGACGTTGCCCAGGCCCAGGCGCAGTTGGCATTGGCCAGCGCCGCCCGCGCCGCCGCCGAGGCCCGCCTGGCCGAAGCCGTGCTCACCGCGCCGGCCGATGCGCGCGTGCTGTCGCGCAGGGTCGAGCCGGGCCAGATCGTGCAGCCCGGGCGTGCCTTGCTCAGCCTGGCGCTCGCCGGCCCGCTGCAGCTCGTGGCGCAGGTGGACGAGCGTTACCTGGGGCAGCTGCAACCCGGCCAGACGGCCGGTGTGCTGGCCGACGCCTACCCGACGCAGCGCTTCACGGCCCGCGTGCTGTCGATCGCGCCGGTGGTCGATGCCCAGCGCGGCGCGATCGAGGTCAAGTTCTCGCTGTCGCAGCCCACGCCGGCCTTTCTGCGCGAGGACATGACGCTGTCGGTGGAAGTGAAGACCGCGCGCCGCGCGCAGGCCTTGGTGGTGCCGGCCGACGCACTGCGCGGCGACGCATCCACCGGCAGCAGCGTCTGGCTGGCACGCGATGGGCGCGTCGAAGCGCGCCCCGTGCGCCTGGGGCTGCGCACGCTCGATGCGGCGGAGATCCTCGACGGCCTGAGCGCGGGTGAACTGGTGCTGATCGGCACGGCGCCGCCGCCCGGCCAGCGGGTGCGTGTAGCCACCGCTGTTGCCGCTTCGGCCCCGGCCCGCAGCGGCACCAAGGAAGACGCTGGCGCCGCGTTGAGCAACGCCATGGGCCGCTGAAGGCACGCCGGCGATGCTGGGATTCGAGCGCCGCGTGGCCACGCGCTTCCTGCGCGAAGGGCGCATGCAGACCGTGCTGATCATCGTCGGCGTGGCCGCGGGCGTGGCCGTGGTCGCCTACATCTCGGCGCTGATCACCGGGCTGCAACAGAACACCATCGAGAAGACGCTGGGCGCACAGGCGCACCTGACGCTGAGCCCGCGCGACGACGTGGTGCTGGCCGCCCGCGCGCCGGCCAGCACCGGCACGCGCGAACTGGTGCAGACGCAGCCACGTGCGCAGCGTCCGCGCTCCATCGGCAACTGGCAGCTGCTGGTGCCGCTGCTCGAAGCCATGCCCGAGGTGGCTGCGGTCTCGCCGATGGTGTCGGCCGCGGGCCTGGCAGTGCGCGGCGAAGCGTCCAAGGCGATCGCCCTGGTGGGGGTGGATCTCGACCGCTACGACCGCATCGTCAGCCTGCGTTCCAAGGTGGTCGACGGCACGGCCCGGCTCGAACCCGGCGAAGGCATCATCGGCCGCGAGCTGGCCGACGACCTGGGCGTGCGCGTCGGCGACCGCGTGGGCATCGTCACCGGTGGCGTCAGCGACTCACTGCGCGTCACGGCGTTGGTGGACCTGGGCGTGCGCGAACTGAACCGGCGCACGGTGATCGTGCCGCTGCGCACGGCGCAGAGCCTGGTCGGCCTGCCCGGCGGCGCCACCAGCCTGGACCTCACGCTGGTCGACATCTGGTCGGCACAGACGCTGGCTGACCACCTCGCCGCGCGCTGGCCCTACCAGGCCGAGAGCTGGCAGCAGGCCAATGCGCAGCTCGTGTCGGCGCTGAATGCGCAGTCGGTGAGCACCGCGGTGATCCGCGGCGTGGTGATGGTCGTCGTGGTGCTGGGCATCGCCAGCGTGCTGGTGGTGTCTGTCGTGCAGAAGCAGCGCGAGATCGGCATCCTGCGCGCGATGGGCGCCACCCAGGGCCAGGTGCTGCGCATCTTCCTGCTGCAGGGCGCCATCGTCGGGGCGCTGGGCTCGGTGCTGGGGGTGCTGCTGGCGGTGGCGCTGATCTGGGTCTTCACGCGCTTCGCGCTCGGCGCCGATGGCCTGCCGCTGTTCAACATCACGCTCGAGCCGGCGCTGGCGCTGCGCGTGGCCGCCATCGCCACGCTGTGCGGCGTGCTCGCCGCGGTGGCGCCGGCGCGGCGCGCCGCCAGGCTCGACCCGGCGCAGGCCATTCGCCTATGAGCGCACCCGCCCGGCCCGCACAACCGGCCCCACAACCGCCCGCAACACCGGCCGTGCTGTTGGCGCTCGAGGGCGTCCGCAAGCGCTACAACATCGGCCTGCCCAACGAGGCCGAGGTGCTGCATGGCCTGTCGTTCACCATCGGCCGCGGCGAATTCGCGGCGCTGATCGGCCCGTCGGGCTCGGGCAAGAGCACGCTGTTGAACATCGTGGGCCTGCTCGAGCACATGACGGCCGGCAGCTACCGCATCGACGGCGTCGAGATGAACGGCCTGGACGACGCCACGCTGACGCTGCGCCGGCGTTCCACGCTGGGCTTCGTATTCCAGTTCCACCACCTGCTGCCGGCCTTCAGCGCGCTGGAGAACGTGACCCTGCCGGCCCTGATGCGCGAGGGCCGCATCACGCCGGCACGGCGTGAACGGGCGCGCGCCGTGCTTGCCGCGGTTGGCCTGGGCGATGCGATGGGCAAGCGTCCGGGCGAGCTGTCGGGCGGCATGCAGCAGCGCGTGGCGATCGCGCGCGCCTTGGTGCTCGAGCCCCCGCTGGTGCTGGCCGACGAGCCCACCGGCAACCTGGACACCGGTTCGGCCGACGAGGTCTTCGCGCTGATGCGGCAGATGCACGCCGAGCTGAAGACCTCCTTCCTGGTGGTGACGCACGACCCGCGCCTGGCTGCGCGCTGCGACCGCGTGCTCGAGCTCGTGGACGGGCGGCTGGTGCGCGACGGCGCCACCGTGCCAGAAAGGCGTGAGGGGCGTGAGGGGCTTGTGGGGGGCTCGTGAGGCCCGAGGGGCCGGAAACACCGGCCGGGCCCGACCTGGCCTAGTGGCTGCTCCCGGGTGCAGGCGCGGCGTTGTCCGACACGCCATGGCGGCGCCGTCCGGTGCCGCCGCCGCGGCGCCGGCTGCAGACTCAGCCGCGCATGAATGCCTCTCCCTCCTTGGTGACCCTGCGCCTGCTGACCGTCAACATCCACAAGGGTTACAGCGCGCTCAACCGCCGATTCGTCCTGCGCGAATTGCGCGACGCCGTGCGTGCGCTGGGCAGCGACCTGGTGTTCCTGCAGGAGGTCGAAGGCGGCACCGGCCGCGCCAGCGCCGCCGCCGCCGGTGCGCAGTACGAGTTTCTGGCCGATGCGATCTGGCCCGAGCACGCCTACGGCCGCAACGCGGTGGCCGAGGGTCAGGACCACGGCAACGCGGTGTTGTCGCGCCTGCCGGTGCTGCGCAGCCAGAACCACGACATCTCGCAGCCGGGCGCCGAGCCGCGCGGGCTGCTGCACTGCGTGCTGGCGCGCCAAGGCGGTGCGTGCGAACTGCACGTGATGTGCGTGCACCTCGGGCTCAGCCAGACGCACCGACGCCACCAGCTGGCGCGGCTGTGCCAGCTGGTGCACAGCGAGGTGCCGCCCGATGCGCCGCTGATCGTCGCCGGCGACTTCAACGACTGGCGGCTGCGCGCCGATGCGCTGCTGGCGGCTTGCGGGCTGCACGAGGTCTTCCGCAGCGCCTGGGGGCAGAACGCGCGCAGCTTCCCCGCGCGCTGGCCGCTGCTGCGGCTGGACCGCATCTACGTGCGCGGCGTCGTGGCGGCGCGCCCGCTGCAGCTGCCGCGCCGGCCGTGGTCCCGGCTGTCCGACCACGCGCCGCTGGCGGCCGACATCGAGCTGGCAGCGCCGCCATGAAAGCCTTGAACTCGCATTGGCTGCCCGGCAACCACATCACCTTGCTCGAAAACGGCGAGGGCTACTACCCGCGCGTATTCCAGAGCATCGATGCGGCCGAGCACGAGGTGCTGCTCGAGACCTTCATCCTCTTCGACGACAAGGTGGGGCGCGAACTGCGGCAGGTGCTGCTGCGCGCCGCCGGCCGGGGCGCCAAGGTGCACGTGCTGGTCGACGGCTGGGGCTCGCCCGACCTGTCCACGTCGTTCATGCAGCCGCTGCAGGACGCCGGTGTCGCGCTGCGCAGCTTCGAACCCGCGCAGCGCCTGTTCGGCGCCCGCATCAACATGCTGCGCCGCATGCATCGCAAGCTGGTGGTGGTGGACGGCCAGCGCGCATTCGTCGGTGGCATCAACTACTGCGCCGACCAGCTCGCTGACTTCGGGCCGCTGGGCAAGCAGGACTACGCGGTCGAGATCGAGGGCCCGCTGGTGCGGCAGATCCAGGCCTTCTGCCGCGCCGGCCTGAGCGCGCCCCAGCCAGCGCGGCGACTGTGGCTGCAGCGATGGCGCGAGCGCCTGGCCCGGGACGGCGCGCCGAGCGCGCACGACGACACCGACCGCACGGCCGCCGAACTCGGCGCACGCGCCGCCTTCGTGACACGCGACAACCGCTGCAACCGCAACGACATCGAGCGCCACTACCGCGCCGCCGTGCGCAGCGCCCACCACCGGGTGCTCATCGCCAACGCCTACTTCTTTCCCGGCTACCGGCTGCTGCGCGACCTGCGCCACGCGGCCAGGCGCGGCGTGCAGGTCGACCTGGTGCTGCAGGGCCGGCCCGACCTGCCCTGGGCGCAGCGGGCGTCCGAGCTGCTGTACCGCTACCTGATGCGCGCCGGCGTGCGCGTCCACCTCTACAGCGAGCGTCCGCTGCACGCCAAGGTGGCGGTGGTGGACGACCGTTGGGCCACCGTCGGCTC
The DNA here is from genome assembly GCA_001770815.1 of Burkholderiales bacterium RIFCSPHIGHO2_12_FULL_69_20. GTDB lineage: Bacteria > Pseudomonadota > Gammaproteobacteria > Burkholderiales > Burkholderiaceae_C > Pseudaquabacterium. Next base: position 34,931 of record MESD01000004.1, on the reverse strand, counting down.
GAGCAACCTCGACCCGACAAGCCTGAGCCTGAACATGGAAGCCAACGTCGTGGTGCGTGACCCGGCGTTTGCCACGCACTTGCGCGAGCAGATCGAACACCTGATGCAGCAGCGCTGCGAACGCGTGCGGTTGCCGACGCTCGGGCCGCTGGGGTCGGCCTGGATTGCCCTGCGCAGCCTGGTCGTGTTTCACGCCATGCGCCACTTTGCGGCCTGGGCGCAGCGATCGCCGGGTGCCGCACCGCGCGTTGTCACGATGCAGGTCGAGCCGAAATGAGCACACCCAGATCCGGGCGGCGCGCAGCCCGTGCACAGCGGGCGGCAGGCGGCGCATCAAGCCCGCGCTGGTGGACCACGCCGGCCGTGCAGCGCACTTGGTGGTGGTTCAAGCGCCTGGCGCCCTGGTGCCTGGCGGCACTGGTGCTGGCGCTGGTGGCGCGCCAGGCGCGCGCGGTGGACTGGCCGGCCGTCTGGCAGGCGTTGCAGTCACTGTCGCCGGCTCGCCTGGCAGCGGCAGCAGCGCTGGCGCTGGCGAGTTACGGCCTGTTCGCCAGCTTCGACCTGTTGGGACGCCGGCTCACCGGCCACCGCCTGTCGGCCGCACGGACGCTCGGCATCGCAGCCATCAGCTACGCCTTCAACCTCAACTTCGGCGCCTGGGTCGGTAGCGTCGGCTTGCGGTTGCGCCTTTACAGCCGCTGGGGGCTGGCGGTGCCAACGGTGCTGCAGGTCATGGCCTACAGCCTGGCGACGAACTGGCTCGGTTATCTGTGGGTGGGCGGCGCGGTGCTGTGGTGGGCGCCGCCGCGGCTGCCCGCCACCTGGCAACTGCCCGACACCGCACTGCAAGCAGCCGGTGGGGTGATGCTGGCGGCGGCGCTGGCCTACCTGGCGCTGTGCCGCTGCGCGCGCCGGCGCCGGCTGACTTGGCGCACACGCACGCTGGTGCTGCCCAGTGGTCGCGTCGCCGTGCTGCAGGCGGTGATGGGCGGCGCCAACTGGCTGCTCATCGGCGCCATCGCCTGGGGTCTGCTCGGCGGTCGCATCGACTACGCCAGCGTACTCGGCACCATGCTGTTGGCGGCCGTGGCCGGCGTCGTGACGCATGTGCCGGCCAACCTGGGGGTGCTGGAAGCCGTGGTGGTGGCCACGCTGGGGTCGCGGTTGCCCGCGCATGAACTGCTGGCCGCGATGCTGGCCTACCGCGCTGCCTACTACCTGCTGCCGCTGGTGTTTGCGCTGCCCGCGTACGCGCTGAGCGAGGCGGCCGCGCGGGGTCGCCCGGGGCCTTCAAAACGCCCCGCGGCCGGTGCCCCGCCGCAAGTGGTTTGAGGCAGATCCGCGATCCGGGCGCATCGCGGCGGCGAGTCCCGGGCAACGCTTCAGGCGGCGACCGAGTGGGCCTCGAAATTCACGTTCAGGCGCTCGCGGATGGCGAGGAAGATGGCAGCAAGGTTGTCCATGCTGGGATTGCCAGCAGGCGAGAGCATGCGATGCAGGCTCTTGCTCGGCTTGGCGGTCAGCGTCGCAAGCCGCTCGAAGCCGATGGTCGCATTGACCAGGTCGCGCAGGATCAGTCGCGCCGTCTCAGGCTCCCCGTTGAGGAACAGCGTGGCCGCTTCGTCGAGCAGCGCTTGCGCGAACGCCGGATCTCGCTTCACCCGCTCGACCACAGTCAGCTTGAAATCACGTGTCAATGTCATGGACTTCACCTCTTCGTCCGGCTGCTACCGGTGCTGCGGGCCAGGGCTTTCTTGCAAGCCCTGTACTCCGCGAACAAAGCCTTCGCACGATCGATGTCGCGCTGCTGCCCGCGCTTGGTGCCACCGCCAACAGCACGATCAATTGCTCACCGTCCTTCGCGAGGTAAATCCGGTAGCCCGGGCCCCAGTCGATGACGAATTCACCCATCCCGTCGAACCACTTCACGCTGGAGGTGTTGCCCAACTCCAATCGCAACTTGGCCGTGGTGACCTTCGCCGCGGCACGCGGTTCAAGACCGTCGAACCACGCCTTGTAGGGGCTCGAGCCGTCCTCACGCAGGTACTCTTCAACACGGCTCGTCACGACATGATGGTAACGTATACGTTACTTTCCGGCCAGACCCCTGTCGATGCATGCCAGGCCGGCGCTCGGGCAGTCGAACCGCCTCGCCCTCTGGCCAGATCAAGGGCCGGTCGTCGTCGGAAGACCGGCCTTCACTCAAGGTCACCGGACCGTGCCGCGATGGCCCGCCATCACCCATCCAACGCCCGCCGCCCAGTTCAATCCTTGCTCAAGAAATCCAGGAGCAACCGGTTCACCGCCTCCGGCTGCTCCTGCTGCACCCAGTGCCCGGCACCGGGGACCAGGTGGCAACCGCGCAGATCGGCGCAGCCCTGGCCCTGCATCGCCGCCAAGGCCCCCGGCTTCTGGTGGATGCCCCAGTCACTGCGCCCGGCGATGAACAGCGCCGGCACCTCGATGCGGCGCCCGGCAAACACCTGCAGTTCGGCCTGGTGTGCTTCGCCGCCGCTGCAGCGGTACCAGTTCAGCCCGCCCTGGAAGCCGGTGCGCCGGTACTCGGCGCTGTAGACGGCCAGCGCCGCGTCGGGCAGCCAGCGGCAGGCGGCGATCTGCGCGGCGCTGGGCATCTCGCGCGCCACGGTCTCGGCCATGCCCTGCGCCAGGTCCATCACGTAGTAGGTGGGCATCAGCGCCAGCTGCTCGGCGGTCCAGCCGGCCAGCGCCTGGGGCTGATTGCCCGGCCAATCGGCGCTCTTGTGGTGGTAGTAGGCGCGCAGCAGGTCGTGCACGCCCTGCGGGCAGTGCAGCAGGTCGGCATTGGCCTCGCGCTGGCTGTAGAACCACTGGTAGTGCTTGCGCGGGCGCGGCAGCGCGGCCAGCGCCTGGTGGATCGTCGGCGCCAGCGGGCGCGGCGGCCGGCCGGCGGTGTCGAACGGCAGC
>MESD01000004.1:28260-31959 GCA_001770815.1 Burkholderiales bacterium RIFCSPHIGHO2_12_FULL_69_20 | reverse complement strand
GCTGGAACACATCGGGCCGCAGCAGCGCGCACCAGGCCGCCACCGGTGAGCCGTAGTCGTGCCCCACCACCGCCGCCAGCTGCCGGTGGCCCAGCGCCATCACCAGCCCCAGCGCGTCGCGCATCAGGTTGAGCATGCGAAAGCTCGCCACATCGCCGTCGTAGTCGGCATCCCAGCCGGTGGTGCGGCCGTAGCCACGCTGGTCGGGGGCGATCACGTGGAAACCCGCGGCGGCCAGCGCCGGCATCACCTGGCGCCAGCTGTAGGCGAGCTCAGGAAAGCCGTGCAGCAGCAGCACCAGCGGCCGGCCCGGCACCTCGTGGCCGGCTTCGAGCAGGTGCATGGTCAGGCCGTTGATGCCGGGCACGAAGCGGCTGCGCACGCCCGGCGGCAGCAGCGCGGGGTCGTAGGGCGCCTGGGCGGCGGGGGGCACGGCGGGCTGGGCAGTCATGGGGGCGGGGGTCTCCTCGGTGCCAGATTGTGGGCCGGCAACCGGCTTAGCATGGCGGCGCCGTTCACCCCCTGCCGAGCCCGCCATGCCGCTGACCGATGCCGAAACCACCCTGATCGCCCAGGCCACCACGCTGTCGCGCGAGGTCATCACACCGCAGGCCGCGCGCTGGGAGCGCGAGCGCCGCATCGGCCATGAGGCGCTGGCTGCCGCCGTGGCGCTGGGCCTGACAAGGCTGCAGGTGCCGGCCTCGCACGGCGGGCTGGACACCAGCTTCAGCTGCAAGGCCGGCGTGGCCGAGGTGCTGGCGGCGGGCGACTTCGGCTTCACGATGTCGCTGATCAACACCCACAACGTGGCCGCCCACCTGGCGCGCACCGCAGCGCCTGCGGTGGCTGCGCGTTATGTGCCTGATTTGATCGCCGGCGCCCGGCTGGGCTGCACCGCGCTGACCGAGCCCGGCGCAGGCTCGGATTTCGCCGCCATCACCACCCGCGCCGCGCGCTGCGACGGCGGCTGGCGCCTCGACGGTGCCAAGGCCTGGATCACCAACGCCGCCGAAGCCGACGTGGTGCTGCTGTATGCGCAGACCGAGCCCGGCAGCGGCGGGCGTGGCATCGCCGGCTTCGTGGTCGACGGCCGGCGCGCGGGCTTCGTGCGCGAGCCGGCGTTTGCGCTGGGCGGCCAGCACAGCATCGGCACCGGGGGCTTCCGGCTCGAGGGCTACATCGCCCAGGACGACGAGCTGCTGTACCCGCCCGGGCGGGCCTTCAAGGCCGCGCTGGGCTCGATCAACGGCGCGCGCACCTACATCGCGGCGATGTGCAACGGCATGGTGGGCGAGGCGCTGCGCGTGGTGCGCACGTATGGCCAGCAGCGCCAGGCCTTCGGCCGGCCGCTGGCCGGGCACCAGGGCTGGCGCTGGCGCCTGGCCGAGGCCGCCAGCGAGCTGGCCGCCTGCCGCCTGATGGTGGCCAACGCCGCCGCACTGATCGACGCCGGGCAGGACGCCCAGCTCGCCGCCGCCCAGGCCAAGCTGCTGGCCACCCGCATGGCCGAGCGCCAGCTGCCGGTGCTGGCGCAGGCCATGGGCGCCGAGGGTCTGCGCGAACAGCATCCGTTCGCCCGCCACCTGATGGGCGCGCGGGTAGCGGGTTTCGTCGACGGCTCGACCGAGATGCTGCTCGAACGCATCTGCGCGGTGATGCACGATTGAGCGATGAACCATCCGCCGAGGCACTGTCCATGACCCCACCGAACCGCCCACCGAACCGCCCACCGAACCGCCCACCGAACCGCCCACCCCAACCGGTCAGCGGGCCGGTCGAACACCCGCTGCCCACCGCGCTGCGTTCTGCCGATCTGCTGGCCGAGGCGGCCGCCCAGGTGCCCGAAGTGATGCCCTGGGATCTGCAGGCCCTGCTGCAGCAGGCGCCGCCGCCGCTGGTGCTGGACGTGCGCGAGCCGGCCGAGTACACGCTGGCGCACATCGAAGGATCGGTGCACGTGCCGCGCGGGCTGCTCGAGGCCGCCTGCGAATGGGACTACGACGACACCGTGCCCACGCTGGTGCTGGCGCGCCAGCGCACGGTGGTGGTGGTGTGCCGCTCGGGCAACCGGTCCTTGCTGGCGGCGTTGCAGATGCAGCGCCTGGGTTACCGCGACGTGCGCTCGCTGCGCACCGGCATCCGCGGCTGGAACGACGCCGAACAGGCCCTGGTCAACGACACCGGTCAGCCGGTGCACGCCGACGTTGCCGAGCCGCTGCTGGCCGCGCGGGTGCGGCCCGATCAACGCAGCCCGGCGCGCTGATCAGGGCTGCACCGGTGCTGCACGCGGCAGCGGCATGCCGCGCTTGGCCATCGCCTCGCGCACGCGGTCGGGCCGGTCGGTGACGATGCCGTCCACGCCCAGGTCGAGCGCGCGCTCGATGTGGGCCGGCTCGTTCACCGTCCAGGCCAGCACCTGCAGGCCCAGGCCCTGCGCCTCTTTCACCTTGTCGGCGTCCAGATCACCGTGAAAACAGCTCCAGGTCTTGCCGCCGGCGGCCTGGATCATCTTCGGCACCGAGCCGTGGTCGCGGTGCTGCAGCCCCGCCGTCCAGGGCGAGGGCTTGTCGCCGCTGGCGCCGATGTTGTCCAGCCACTTCTGCTGCGCGCTGAGGTAGACGGTGCCGATCTCGGGCGCCTCGCGCTGCACCACCGCCAGCGTGCGCCAGTCGAACGACAGGATGCTGGTGCGCCGCGCCATGCCGGCCTCGCGCACCGCGGCGATCAGCGCGCGGGCAAAGGGCTCGGGCGCGGCGGTGTCGTCGGGCGCCAGCGGCGACAGCTTGGTCTCCAGCGCGAAGCGCAGGTCGGGGTTGCCCGATTTCTTCGCCAGCGCAAACAGCTCGGCCAGCGTGGGCAGGCGCGCGCCATCGGCCGGCTGCTGCTCGGGGTACGACGTGGCATAGCGGCTGCCGGGCTTGAGCCTGCCCACGTCGTAGCGTCGCAGTTCTTCGAAGGGGGTGTGGAAGATCACCGGCCCGCGCGCCGTCAGGAACTGGCCATCGGGGCCGCGGGTGATGTCGGGGTTGAGCGACGGGTCGTGCGAGATCACCAGCACACCGTCGCGGCTGATGGCGAGGTCGGTCTCGATCGTGCTCACGCCGAGGCTGATGGCACGGGCAAACGAGGCCAGCGTGTTCTCGGGCGCCAGGCCACGCGCGCCGCGGTGGCCTTGCAGATCCAGCGCCTGTGCCAGCGGGGCCTGCAGCAAGGTGGCCGCAACGGCGGCGATGATCAGAAGGCGTTTCATCGGAATTCCTTGCAGCGAGGGTTCATTCGAGATGGGCTTTCAACCACGCGTCCACCGCAGCGCCGATGCGCGGCAGGCACCACGGCGCGGCCATGCCGCTCTGCGGTGCATGTCGGCTGCCCAGCGTGGTGAGGATGGCGATCAGGTAGCGGCGGCCGCCGTCACCCTGCACCAGCCCGGCGTCCGATGCATACGATTCGGTGCTGCCGGTCTTGTGGGCAAACGTGGCATCGGCGGCGGCGCTCGCCGGCCGCACGTCGGGCGCGAAGCGGCGGCCGGCCACCACCACCGCGCCATCGGCGGTGATCCAGCGCGCCGGCAGCCGCGCCGGGATGCCGCGCTGCCAACCCGGCACGCCCGCCAGCAATGTGGACGACAGCCCCTCATGCAGCGCCTGGCCACGCAGCCAGCCCCACACCCGCGCGCGGCTGGCCGCGCTCAGCAGCGGC
>MESD01000004.1:0-28250 GCA_001770815.1 Burkholderiales bacterium RIFCSPHIGHO2_12_FULL_69_20 | reverse complement strand
CGCCCAGCCAGGGTGCGGGCGGTGCCTCGTCGGCCAGCAGCCGCCACAGCAGGCGCACGGTGTCCCAGGCGGTCATCTGCAGCTTGCCCACACCGGCACCGTCGCGGTTGAGCCAGCCGCCGTCGGGCTTCGTGTCGGCCAGCCGCAGCGTGGTCAGGCCCTGGGCCTCGAACAGCGTTTGCAGCGCGTTGTGCAGCTCGCGCCCGCTGCCGGGCTGGCCGGCGTGCCAGCCGTCGCGCTGGATGAAACCGCGCGCGTGCAGCAGCGCCACCAGGGCGCTGGTGGCCGCGTTGCTGCTGGCCACGATCATCGGCTCGCACCACTGCGCCACGCTGGGCGCCAGCGCGCCGGCGGCATCGGCATGGGGCCAGGGTTCGTCCCAGTCGGCGCGGCCTTCGTCCACCAGCCTGGCCACGGCCACCACCACCATCAGCTTGATCAGCGAGGCGGGGTACGGTGCGATGAAGCGCGGTGCGCCCGCACCCGTCAACGGTGCGAAGGTGGCCTCGGGCAGCTGCGTCCAGTCGCTGCCGGCCACCCAGGCCAGCGAGGTGCCGTCGGGCCCGCGTGCATCGGCCCGATAACGCAGCCCCTGCACGGCGCCGAAGCCGGGCGCGAAGGCCGCCACCCGGCCTTGCGGAAACTCGCGCGAGAACAGCACGTTGGCCGCCACTGGCGCACTGTCGCGCGGCAGCGCCAGCACCGCCAGGTCGAGGTTGGGAAACGGGTCGAAGCGCGGTGATGCATGCAGCGCCTGCTGCACCGCCCCGCGCAGCGCGCTGGCCAGCTGATCGGCGGTGAAGGGGCGCGGCATGCGGCCACTGTAGCCGCAGCACAATCCGGCCCTTCAGCGCCTCCGCAGCCTCCGCACCATCCGCACCATCCGCACCTTCACGCCCATGACCACCTCCTCGTCCCTGCACCCCCTGCAATCCATCCACATCGCCGGCATGGCGCCGGGCCCGCGGCTGTTGATCACCGGCGCGGTGCACGGCAACGAGGTCTGCGGCCCACGCGGCATCCGCCGGGTGCTGGCACAGATCGAGGCCGGCGCGCTGGTCATCACGCGCGGCAGCGTCACCTTCGTGCCGGTGTGCAACCCGCTGGCCTACCAGCTGGGGCGGCGCGCGGGGGAGCGCAACCTCAACCGCGCGCTGATGCCCACACCCACGCCGCGTGAGTACGAAGACCACCTCGCCAACTGGCTGTGCCCGCTGCTGGCCGCGCACGACGGCCTGCTCGACCTGCATTCGTTCCAGGCCAGCGGCCAGGCCTTCGTGATGGTGGGCCCGCTCGACAACGCCGGCGAGGTCGAGCCCTTCACCCAGGCCGCCACGGAAGAAGCGCTGGTGCGGGTGCTGGGCGTGGGCCGTGCGGTGGACGGCTGGCTGGGCACCTACGCCGCCGGTGTGCAACGCCGCCGCGCCACGGCGCAGGCCGAAGGCCGGGCCGCCGACACGCTGGACCTGCATCCGCGCTACGGCGTGGGCACCACCGAGTACATGCGCTCGCAGGGCGGTTGGGCGCTGACGCTGGAATGCGGCCAGCACGACGACCCGCAGTCACCCGAGGTGGCCTACCGCGCCATCCGCAACACGCTGGCCCACCTGCGGCTGACCGACGAGCCGGCGCCGGCGCCGGTGCCGGCGATCGAGGCGCTGTCGCTCCACGAGGTGGTCGACAAGCAGCATGCCGACGACCGCTTTGCGCGCGACTGGCAGAGCTTCGACGCGGTGCGCGCCGGCACCCTGATCGGCACACGCGCCAGCGGCGCCGAGCTGCGGGCACCGGGCGACGGCTGGCTGATGTTTCCCAACGCCCGCGCAGAAGCGCGGCAGGAGTGGTTCTACCTGGCGCGGGCCAGCCAGCGTTTTGGCGCATCCGGCGCCGCGGCCTGATCAACCACGCATCGCGCCCGCACCCCCAGCATGCCCAGCCCGCCCGCCCCGAGACCCAAGCGCACCCTGTCGCTGCGCAGCCTGCTGCTGCTGTCGCTGGGGCTGGTCACGCTGGTGCTGGTCGCCGGCTCGTTGTGGATCGCGCTGCGCGAGGGCGAGGCGCGGGCCTGGGACGAGGCGCGCGCCAGTGCCCAGACCGATCTGGCGCGGTTGGTGGTGGTGGCCGCGCGCATGGCGGTCAGCGATCCGGCCTTGCTCGACGACCTGGTCGCGCTGAGGGCCACCGATGCGCGCCTGGCACATGCGGTGGTCGTCGACCCCGACAACCGCATCGTGGCCAGCACGCAGGCCGCGATGCGGGGCCAGGCGCTGGCCGCGCTGCCCGAGATCGACCTCGCCTGGCTGGCCCAGCCGCTGGACGGCGGGCAGGCCCGCGTGGTCACGCACACGACGCAGGGCCGTCTGGTGCTGTCGCAGGCCTTTGCCTGGCCGGCCGCAGTGCCCGATCTGCGCGGCCCGCGCCAGGGCCGGGTGCTGCTGCAGCTGGACCTGCGCGCCACGCTGGCGCAACTGCGCTGGGCCGGCGTGGGCGAGCACCTGTGGCAGGTGGTCTGGCTGATGGTGGGCGCCTTGCTGGTGGCCGCGCTGCTGGAACGCGCGGTGCTGCGGCCGCTGCGCCGGCTCAGCGACGCTGCCCAGGCGCTGGGCCGCGGCGAGCCGGCGCGCCAGGTGCCACCGGCCCGCACCGCCGAGTTGCAGGCCGTGGGCGACACGTTCAACCGCATGTCGGCCAGCCTGGCCGATACGATGGGCCGGCTGGCCGACAGCGAGCAGCGCCACCGCGAAGCCTTTGCCAGCGCCCCCGATGCGATGCTCACCGTCTCGCCCGACGGTGTGATCGACAGCTTCAACGCCGCCGCCGAGCAGCTGTTCGGCCACGCCGCAGCGGCCGTCGTCGGCCAGCCGCTGGCGCACCTGCTGCCAACCGCGGCGCGGGCCATGCACGGGCAGCACCTGGCCCGCTTTGCCACCGAAGGCCGCCAGGCGCGCCGCATGTCGTTGGGCCGGGTGATCGAGGGCCTGCACCGCGACGGCCATGTGCTGATGCTCGAGGTCGGCATCGCGCGCGCCGGCGCCGATGGTCGCTGGCACTTCACCGCCGTGGCCCGCGACGTGGGCGCCCGGCTGGCGATGGAGACCGAGCTGGCACGCCACCGCCACCAACTGGAGGCGCAGGTGGCCGAGCGCACCGCGCAGCTGGCCCGCTCGCGCGACGAGGCGCAGGCGGCCACCCGCGCCAAGAGCGAGTTCCTGGCCAACATGAGCCACGAGATCCGCACGCCGATGAACGCCATCATCGGCCTGGCCCACCTGATGCGCCGTGATGCCAGCGGCGGCCAGCGGGCCTACCTGCACAAGCTCGACGGCGCGGCGCGGCACCTGCTGGAGGTGCTCAATCACATCCTCGACTTCTCCAAGATCGAGGCCGGCAAGCTCACCCTGACGATGCAGGACTTCGAACTGGACCAGGTCATCGACGACGTCTGCCACCTGGTCAGCGACCGCGCCGCCGAGAAGGGCCTGGAGGTGGTGCACCGCATCGCGCCCGGCCTGCCGCTGTGGCGCCATGGCGACGATCTGCACCTGCGCCAGGTGCTGATCAACCTGCTGGGCAACGCGGTCAAGTTCACCGAGGCCGGCCATGTCAGTGTGCGGGTGGCCGCCGGCCCGGGCGCGGTGGTGCGCTTCGAGGTGGCCGACACCGGCATCGGCATCGGCGAGGCCGACCGCGCACGCATCTTCCAGCCCTTCGAGCAGGCCGACGGCTCGGCCAGCCGGCGCTTTGGCGGCACCGGGCTGGGGCTGGCGATCTGCCGGGCGCTGGTCAGCGCGATGGGCGGCACCCTCACGCTGGCCCCGGGCAACCGCGTGGGCAGCTGCTTCCGCTTCGAGCTGCCGCTGGCGCCGGGATCCGACCTGGCGCCAGCGGCCCAGCAGGCCCAGGGCCCACCGGCCGCCGCGGTGCTGCAGGGCCAACGCGTGCTGGTGGCCGATGACCTGGCCGAGGCGCGTGAAGTGCTCACCGAACAGTTGCGCGCCCTGGGCCTGCGGGTCGAGGCCGTGGCCGACGGCGAACAGGCCCTGCAGCGGGTGGCCCAGGCCGATGCCGACGGCGACCCCTTCACGCTGTGCCTGATCGACTGGCAGATGCCGGGCCTGGACGGCCTGGCCTGCGCGCGGCGCCTGCGCGCGCTGCCGCTGGCGCACCAGCCGGCGCAACTGCTGGCCACCGCCTTCGGCCCGCAGCTGCCCGATGCGCTGCTGCAAGGCAGCGGGCTGCGCCGGGTGCTGGACAAGCCGATCACGCTGCGCACGCTGCAGCGGGCGCTGACCGAGGCCTTGACCGACGCACGGGCCGCCGACGCCGCCGCGCCCGCGCTGCGGCCCGCCTCCGACGCGCCGGAGGCCCGGCTGCGCGCACGCAGCGGCTTGCGGCTGCTGCTGGTGGAGGACAACGCGCTGAACCAGGAAGTGACCCTGAGGCTGCTGCAGGACGTCGGCCTGCACGCCGATCTGGCCGGCGACGGGCTGCAGGCGCTGGCGCGGGTGAAGGACCTGGCCTACGACCTGGTGCTGATGGACGTGCAGATGCCGCGGCTCGACGGCCTGGCTGCCACGCGGGCCATCCGTGCGCTGCCCGGCCGCGCGGCGCTGCCGATCCTGGCCATGACCGCGGGGGCCCTGAGCGACGACCGCGCAGCGTGTCTGGCGGCCGGCATGAACGACGTGATCACCAAGCCGGTCGAGCCCAGCGACCTGTATGCCACGCTGCTGCGCTGGTTGCCGCTGCCGCCCGTGGCGTCGGCGGATCTGGTGTCGGTGATGGCGTCGGCGTCGGCGGCGCTCGGGGTGCCGACCGGCCCCTGGGTCGGCATCGCCGGGCTGCAGCCGGCGCTGGGGCTGCGCCGGGTGGGCGGCAACCCGGCGTTGTACGGCCGGGTGCTGCGCACCTTCGCTGAACACCATCGCGCCGATGTCGACCGGCTGCGCGCTGCGGCGCGGCAGGGCGACACGGCGCAGATCGCCCGGCTGTGCCATGCGCTGAAGGGTGTGGCCGGCTCGCTGGGCGCCGATGATCTGGCCACGCAGGCCACGCGCGTGGAAGCGCTGTTGTCGGGCCCGGCCAACCCGCAGTCGCCGCCGGCCATCGTGCTGCCGGCCCTCACCGACGCGGTGCAGACCCTGGCCGATCAGCTGGAGGCGCTGGTGGCGGCGCTGGCGTTGGCGATGCAGGCCGCCGAAGCGCCCATCACACCGGCACGTCCTGGATGAAGCGCAGCATGCCGGCGGCGGCGTCCAACGCGGCCAGCGCACCGCGACGCCGCGGCAGATGTTGGCCCCGCCCGCCCCGGGCATCACGCCTAGCGCGCCGGCTTGATACCTTGCTGGGTATCTGATAACATACCCCAATGGGTATCAAACAGCACCTCCTTTTCCCCGGCGTGGCGGCTTGGTCCGTGGCCGGTCTGTTGGCTGCGGGCGCGGCGCTGCCGGCGTGGTCTGCCCCGGTGGCCACCGCGCTGGCCGCGGCGTCTGCGGTGGATGGCCAGCGCACGCTGGACGGCACGCTGCAGCCGGTGCGCCAGGCCACCCTGGCCGCCCAGGTGGGTGGCAACGTGGTGACGCTGGCGGTCAAGGCCGGCGACCGGGTGCGTGCCGGCCAGTTGGTGGCCCGTGTCGACGAGCGCGAGGCCCAGGCGGCCGTGTTACGCAGCGAGGCCGGCGTGGCCCAGGCCGAGGCCGAGGCGCGCAACGCCCGCCTGGCCGCCGAGCGCCACCGCGCGTTGCGCGCCCAGGGCTTTGTCAGCCAGGCCGCGCTCGATCAGGCCGAAACCCAGTACAAGGCCGCCCAGGCCGGCGTGCAGCAGGCCCAGGCCGGCCGCAGCCAGGCCACGCTGCAGCGCGGCTTCTCCACCATCAACGCCCCGTTCGACGCGGTGGTGCTGGCCACCCACCTGGAGGTCGGTGACCTGGCTGCGCCGGGCCGGGCCATCGCCACGGTCTACGCCCCCGGCGCGCTGCGCGCGGTGGTGCAGGTGCCGGCGTCGATGGCCGCGGCCGCCCGCACCGCCACCACCGTGCAGGTGGAACTGGCCGACGGCCGGCGCCTGGTGCCCAGCGCCCGCAGCCTGCTGCCCGGCGCCGACCCGGTGTCGCAAACCGTTGAATGGCGGCTGGAATTGCCGGCCACCACGGCCACCGGCACCCCCGATGCCGGCGCGCTGCTGCCGGGCCAGGCGGTGCGGGTGTTCTTCCAGGGCGCCGAGGGGCCGGCCACGTCGGCCAAGGCCGCCAACGCGCCGCTGGTGCTGCCCGCCGCGGCGGTGCTTAGGCGAGGTGAGCTCACCGCCGTCTACGTGGCGCAGGCCCAACAATTCGTGCTGCGCGCGGTGCGCACCGGCGCCGACCGAGGCGCGGGCGTCGAGGTGCTGGCCGGCCTGAAGCCCGGCGAGCGCTTCGCCCTGGATGCGGTGGCCGCCGGCCTGGCCGGCGCCGTGCCCGCCAAGTGACGGCCAAGCCATGAGCGATACCCCCCGCACCGCCGCCGAGCCGCTGCCCGCCGAACCCGCCCTGGGCGTGGCCGGCCGGCTGGCGCGCAGCTTTCAGTCGAACGCGCTGACGCCGCTGCTGGCGCTGGTGGCGCTGCTGCTGGGCCTGTTTGCCGTGCTGGTCACGCCGCGCGAGGAAGAGCCGCAGATCAACGTCACGATGGCCAACGTGCTGATCCCCTTCCCGGGGGCCAGCAGCGCCGACGTGCAGGCCATGGTGGCCAGGCCGGCCGAGGCCGCGCTGGGCCAGATCTCGGGCATCGAGCACACCTACTCGGTGGCGCGGCCGGGCGTGGCGGTGCTGACGGTGCAATTCAAGGTGGGCGTGCCGCGCACCGAGGCGCTGGTGCGCCTGTACGACGTGCTCAATGCCAACCAGGACTGGCTGCCCGCCGGCCTGGGCACGTTGCCGCCCATCGTGCGGCCCAAGGGCATCGACGACGTGCCGGTGCTGGGCATCACCCTGTGGGCCGATGACCAGCGCAGTGCGCTGGACCTCGAACGTGTGGCCCACACGCTGGAAGCCGAACTCAAGCGCGTGAGCGGCACCCGCGAAGTGGTCACCATCGGCGGCCCCGGCCAGGTGGTGCAAGTGACGCTGAACCCGGCCCGCCTGCGCGAACGCGGTGTCGACGTGCTGCGCCTGAAGAACACGCTGGCCGCCGCCAATCTGGGCATGCCCGCCGGCGCGGTGCTGGACACCCAGCCCGGCGCCACCGGAGCGCCGCAGATGCTGGCCGTGCAGACCGGTGAGTTTTTGCGCTCGGCCGAGGACGTGGCCTCGCTGGTGGTGGGCGTCAACAACGGCCGCCCGGTCTACTTGAACGAAGTGGCCGATGTGCGCGCCGCCGCCGCCCAGGCGCAGCGTTATGTGTGGTTCACGCCCGGTGCCGGCCAGGCCGCCGCGCTGCCGGCCGGTACGGCCAGTTCGGCCAGTGCCGCGGCGGGCAGCGCCGGCCAGGTGTACCCGGCGCTGACGCTGTCGGTCACCAAGCAGCCCGGTCGCAACGCGGTGGAGGTGACCCAGGCCACCCGCGCCCGGCTGGCCGAACTGCAGAACACTGTGATCCCCGAGGGCATCCAGGCCACCATCACCCGCGACTACGGCGAGACCGCGGCCGAGAAGGCCAACAAGCTGATCCAGAAGCTGGGCTTCGCCACCTTCTCGGTGATCGTGCTGGTGGGGCTGGCGCTGGGCCGGCGCGAGGCGGTGATCGTCGGCGCGGCGGTGATCCTCACACTCACGGCCACGCTGTTCGCCAGCTGGGCCTGGGGCTTCACGCTGAACCGGGTGAGCCTGTTTGCGCTGATCTTCTCGATCGGCATCCTGGTCGACGACGCGATCGTGGTGGTCGAGAACATCCACCGCCACCAGTCGCTGACGCCGGGCAGGCCGCTGCGCGAGATCATCCCGCTGGCGGTCGACGAGGTGGGCGGCCCCACCATCCTGGCCACGCTGACGGTCATCGCCGCGCTGCTGCCGATGGCCTTCGTCAGCGGACTGATGGGCCCGTACATGAGCCCGATCCCGATCAACGCCAGCATGGGCATGGCGCTGTCGCTGGCGATCGCCTTCACCGTCACGCCCTGGCTGGCGCTCAAGCTGATGAAGCCGGCCACCGCCCACGGCGACGCTGCCGCGCACGGCGCCCCCGGCGGGCTGTCGGGCAAGCTGGCCGGCTTCTTCAATCGGCTGCTGATGCCCTTCCTCGACAGCGCCGCGCGGCGCTGGGCGCTGGCCGGTGGCATTGCCGCGGCACTGGTGCTGTCGATGCTGCTGGCCGCGGTGCCCAGCTCGGTGGTGGGCGTGGTGCTGAAGATGCTGCCCTTCGACAACAAGAGCGAGTTCCAGCTGGTGGTCGACATGCCCGCCGGCACGCCGCTGGAGAGCACCGCCGCCGCGCTGCAAGACCTGTCGGCCTTCCTGGCGCAGCAGCCCGAGGTGCGTGATCTGCAGGGTTATGCCGGCACGGCCAGCCCCATCACCTTCAACGGCCTGGTGCGCCAGTACTACCTGCGCGCCGACGCCGAGCAGGGCGACCTGCAGGTCAACCTGGTCGACAAGGCGCATCGCCACGAGCAGAGCCACGCCATCGCCCAGCGCCTGCGCCCGGCGCTGGAGAAGATCGCCGCCACCCATGGCGCCAAGCTCAAGGTGGTGGAAGTGCCGCCCGGCCCGCCGGTGATGAGCCCGCTGGTGGCCGAGGTCTACGGCCCCGACGAGGCCGGCCGCCAGCGCCTGGCCGCGCAGGTGGCCCAGGCCTTCAACGGCACGCCCGACATCGTGGGTGTCGACACCACGCTGGCCGCCGACGCGCCGCGCGCCTTCCTGCGTGTGCAGCGCCAGCGGGCCGAATCGCTGGGCATCCCGGTGGCGGTGGTGGCGCAGACGGTGCAAGCTGCGCTGTCGGGCGCCGATGCCGCCTGGCTGCACAACGGCCAGGCCAAGTACCCGATCCCCGTGCGGCTGCAGTTGCCGCGGGAGTCGCAGGTGGGGCTGGACGCACTGCTGGCGCTGCCCTTGCGCGCGGCCAACGGGCAACTGGTGCCGCTGGGCGAACTGGTGCGGGTGGAGCGCGGCGTGATCGACAAGCCGCTCTACACGAAAGACCTGCAGGGCGTCAGCTACGTCATGGGCGACATGGCCGGCCAGCTCGATTCGCCGCTGTACGGGCTGTTCAACATCCGCGACAAGCTGGCCACGCTGGGCGCCGGCAACCCGGTGGGCGAGTACTGGATCCGCCAGCCCAGCGACCCGTTCCGCGAGTACGCGGTCAAGTGGGACGGCGAGTGGCAGATCACCTACGAGACCTTCCGCGACATGGGCGCCGCCTACGGCGTGGGCCTGATCCTGATCTACCTGCTGGTGGTGGCGCAGTTCCGCAGCTACTCGGTGCCGCTGATCATCATGGCGCCGATCCCGCTGACGCTGATCGGCGTGATGCCCGGCCATGCGCTGCTGGGCGCGCAGTTCACCGCCACCAGCATGATCGGCATGATCGCGCTGGCCGGCATCATCGTGCGCAACTCGATCCTGCTGGTCGACTTCATCGAGCTGCAGCTGGCGCAGGGCATGGCCTTCAAGCAGGCGGTGGTGTCGTCGGCGGCGGTGCGCGCCCAGCCCATCGCGCTGACCGGCCTGGCGGCCATGATCGGCGGCTTCTTCATCCTCGACGACCCGATCTTCAACGGCCTGGCCGTCTCGCTGATCTTCGGCATCCTGGTCTCCACCCTGCTCACGCTGGTGGTGATCCCGGTGCTGTATTTCGCGGCGTTCCGGCGCCAGCACCCATCCTCACCCGCTTGACCTCAAGGAGATTTTCATGACCATCGAACGTGTCATCCGCCTCATGGCCGGATTCTTTGTGATGCTGTCGCTGCTGCTCGGCGTCGAAGGCAGCCCGCTGTTCGTCAGCCAGTGGTTCCTGGCCTTCACCGCCTTCGTCGGCTTCAACCTGTTCCAGTCCGGCCTCACCAACTTCTGCCCGCCGAGCATCCTGCTGAAGAAGCTGGGCATGAAGGACAACGGCCCGAGCTGCTCACGCTGATCCGGGCAACGCCGGGCCGAGGCAGTGACAATGGACACTTCCGACATCACCCCCGCCTTCAGGGCGGGCTGCACCATGTCCCAGCTCACTGACGACAAGGCGAGAACCGACCTGCTGAACCGCCTCAAGCGTGCCGAAGGCCAGCTGCGCGGCATCCAGCGCATGATCGAGGCGGGTGATCCCTGCCTGGACATCGCTGGCCAGATGGCCGCCGTGCGCAAGGCCCTGGACAGCGCCTACGTGCGCATGACGGTGTGCTTCATGCAGCAGGAGCTGGGCGCCCGCCTGGCCCCCGATGCCAAGCGCGAGGCCGAGTTGACTGCCGTGCTCGAAGACGTGCAGACCCTGCTGGGCAAGGTGCGTTAGCGTGCCGGTCGGCACGTCCCGCACCGCCCGGCCCACCCGATTGAAGGAGGCGTGATGAGTGAATCCCGCGTGACTGTTCGCCTGACCCAGCGCCACGATTACCAGTTCGACACCCAGTTCGGCGACGCGGTGGCGCCGCTGCTGACCGACGAGCCCGCGCCGCTGGGCCAGGGTGCCGGCCCGTCGCCGATGCAGCTGCTGTGCGCCGCGGTGGCCAACTGCCTGTCGGCATCGCTGCTGTTCTCGGTGCGCAAGTACAAGGAAGAGCCCGGCGCCATCGCCTGCGAAGTGCAGGCCGAGGTGGGCCGCAATGCCGACAAGCGGCTGCGCGTGCTGGGTTTGACCGCGCGCCTGACGCTGGAGGTGCCGGCCGCAGGCCTGGCGCACCTCGACCGGGCGCTGGCGGGCTTCGAGGCGTTCTGCACCGTCACCGCCAGCGTGCGTGCCGCGATCCCGGTCACCGTGCAGGTGTTCGACGCGCAGGGCGTGCAGCTGAAGTAGGCCGCCCCGACGCGCCACAGGCCCGCGGGCTGGGCGGCCCGCCGGTCAGCCCGCTCAGCGCGCGCCGGCCGGCAGCAGGCGCTCGGTGGCTGGCACCTCGGTGCCGGGGTCGAGTTCGATCGCCACCTGGGTGCACACCGCGCGGCACAGCGTGGCCACACGCTCACTCTGCAGCCGGTAGTAGATCTGGGTGCTGTCGCGCCGCTTGCCCAGCACGCCCGCGCGGTACAGCGTGGACAGGTGCTGCGACATGTTGGGCTGGGTGGTGTCGATCTCCGACAGCAGCTGCGAGACGTTTTTCTCACCGTTGCACAGCGCGCCGATGATCTTCAGCCGGATCGGGGTGGACAGCAGCGAGAACAACTCGGCCACCGAGTCGAAGACCGCATCGGCACTGTCGTTTTGGGGCATGGCGCACTACTCCCGGCAAGGTTCTTGCAATGATTCTATGCGCAGACACTGATACAGAATGTGTTCGCCCGGGCCCAAGGCCCGCCCGGTCTACTTGAAGCGGTAATGGTCGCGCTGCAGCACGGCAGCCACGGCGGCCACGTCCTCGGGAAAGAGCTGCAGGTTCAGCTCGGTGCTGCACACCTCGACCATCGTCAGCAGGGCGGCCGGCCGGCTGATGCGGCCGCTGGGCCGGTAGATCGCACTGCCGTCGCCACCCACCCGGCGCACATGGCAGGCTTCGCATTGATGCTGCTTGATCAGGCGCTCGCCCAGCTTCAGGTCGGCGCCCTCGAATTCTGCCGGGCCGGCCGCCCGCAACGGCGTGGCCGCCAGCAAGCTCGCCAGCGCGGCGGCAGCGGCCAGCGGCCGGACGATCCGGTGCACCCGGTGCAACGGCAAGCGCAAGGTCTTCATCGCGGGGTCCTCCTGCACGGCGGCGACATGCCGCGACTGTGCCACGCCGATCGGGCCTGCGGCGCCACCGCATCACCGGATCACGGCGCCTCACGCTCCATCAGCAGGTAGGTGTTGTAGGCGTTCATGCGGTTGACCGCCGCAAACAGCGGCAGCGCGGCAAAGCGCGACCAGTCGGCGCGGGCATAGGCCTCGTCGAAGGGCTCGAGGTTGCGGGCGGCCTCACCCATGGTCTGCCGCAGGTAGGCCAGGTAATCGCGCGTGAGCTGCAGGTCGGCGCCGGGCTCCAGCGACAGCGGCCCGTGCCCGGGCACCAGCACCCGCGGCTGCAGGTCGAGCATGCGCCCGATGGCATCGATCCAGCGCCGGCTGTCGGCCAGGCCGACATAGGGCACGCGGCCGCGGAAGACGATGTCGCCGGCAAACAGCACGCCGGTGCTGGCGTCGTGCACGATCAGGTCTTCGGCGGTGTGCGACGGCCCGGCATGGCGCAGGCGGAACTCACGCCGGCCGATGCGCAGCAGCAGGTCGTCCACGCTGCCGCCTTCACCCAGCCAGACATCAGGCGCCACCAGGCGGGTGTTCTCGTCGACCCACGGAAACAGCTCCTCGCGGCTGACGTCCAGCCGCTGCCGCGCCACGTCGGACGACAGGTAGTCGCGGCAGCCCACATGGGCGACGATGCTGGCGCCCAGCTCGCGGAAAACCTGCAGGCCGTAGATGTGGTCGGCATGGCAGTGGGTGACGACCACGTAGCGCACCGGCAGCGGCGTCACCTCGCGGATCTTGGCCAGCAACTGCCGCGCCAGCGGCGGCGAGCCCAGCGCATCGATCACCAGCACACCACCATCGGCCACCACGAAGGCCGCATTGGAGATGTAGTTCTGGTTGGCCGCCGAGCCCATCGCGCTGTGCCCTTGCACAAACCAGGTGCCCGCGGCCACCGGCGCCAGGTCCATGCGCACGGTGCTGGGCGGGGTGATGACGAGCGGGGTGATGACGGGCGCGGCCGTGGCCGGCTGCGCCGCGGCATCGGCCAGGCCCAGCACGGCAGCACAGCACAGCGCGCCGGCCGCGATCCGGGCGCGGCGCCAGACCGACGATGAAGGGAACCAACCAGGGATCAATCGCATAGGGATAACACTACATGCGGATGTAATGATATTTTGGACACTATACGCTGCCGGTTCGGGCGATGACAAGATGGGGTCTCGCCCGCCCACCTGCTGCCGGCCCTGGTTTGCAGCAACCGGCCGCCCGCCTGTTTTACCGCCTCAGCCCGCAAGGAGCGCCCCGCATGACCTTCCCCCGCCTCGCCGGCCCGCGCCGCACCCTTCATCGCTGGCTGACTGGCGCCGCCGCGGCCAGCCTGCTGCTGGGCAGCAGCGCCTGGGCCAAAGACCCGCAGCGCCTGCGCACCCGTGCGCTGGCCGCCACCTGCGCGCAGTGCCACGGCACCGACGGCCATGCGGTGCCTGGCGAGGCGCTGGTGCGCCTGGCCGGCCTGCCCAAGGACTACATGCTCAACCAGTTGCTGGCCTTCCGCACCGGCCAGCGGCCGGCGACGATCATGCACCAGATCACCCGCGGCTACTCGCAAGAGCAGCTCGAAGAGGTGGCCACCTACTTTGCCGCGCAGAAGTGAGGGCCCAGCCATGAACTCCAAATCGATGGACCGTCGCCAGCTGCTGAACGCGCTGATCAAGGGGGCTGCGTTCGGCGGTGCCGCCGGCTCGCTGGGCCTGTTGTCGGGCTGCGCCAGCTCGGGTGGATCGGCCAGCAAGGCCCAGGTGGTGGTGGTGGGCGGCGGCTACGGCGGCGCCACGGTGGCCAAGTACATCCGGCTGCTGTCGGACCACGGCATCGACGTGACGATGATCGAGCCCAACCGCAGCTTCGTCTCCTGCCCGGTCAGCAACCTGGTGCTCAGCGGCGACCGCAGCATGGCCGACATCACCAATCCCTACACCGGGCTGAGCGGCAAGCATGGCGTGCGCATCGTGCACGACCGGGTGGCCGCGGTGGATGCCGACAAGCGCCAGGTGCGGCTCGATGGCGGCAGCACCATCAGCTACGACAAGCTGGTGATCGCGCCCGGCATCGACATGATGTGGGACAACATCCAGGGCCTGCAGGCCGCGCACGGTGCCGGCCAGATCCTGCATGCCTGGAAGGCCGGCCCCGAGACCGTGGCACTGCGCCAGCAGCTCGAGGCCATGCGTGATGGCGGTGTCTACGCCATCGCCATCCCCGAGGCGCCCTACCGCTGCCCGCCCGGGCCGTACGAGCGCGCCAGCATGGTGGCGGCCTACTTCAAGCGCCACAAGCCCAAGTCCAAGGTGCTGATCCTCGACGGCAACCCCGACGTCACCAGCAAGGGCAAGCTGTTCAAGGCGGCCTGGAAGGACCTCTACCCCGGCATGATCGACTACCGCCCGCAGCACAAGGCCGTGGCGGTGGATGGCAGGACCAGGACGGTCAAGTTCGAGGTGCAGGACGATGTCAGGGCCGACGTGCTGAACGTGCTGCCGGTGATGCGCGCCGGCCAGCTGGCGGTGCAGACCGGGCTGGCCAACGCCAACAACCGCTGGTGCCATGTCAACTTCCTGAACTTCGAATCCACTGCGGCGAAAAATATTCATGTGCTCGGCGACTCGATCCAGGTGGCCGCCGGCATGCCCAAGTCGGGGCACATGGCCAACTCGCATGCCAAGGTGGCGGCCGCGGCCATCGTGGCCGACCTGCAGGGCATCGAGATCAACCCGCACCCGATGCTGACCAACGTGTGCATGAGCTACGTCGACGACGCCCACGTGATCCACGTCGCCAGCGTGCACGAGTACGTGCCCACGCAGAAGACCTTCCGCACCATCGGCGGCTCGGGTGGCGTGTCCGACGTGCGCTCCGACCTGGAAGGCCGCTACGCCCATGCCTGGGCGCGCAACATCTGGGCCGACACGCTGATGTGACCGGCAGGCGGTGGCCGGTCGCAGGCAGCGGCCGGCCACTGACCAGGATCAAGGCCCGCGGTCGCTCGCTCGCCCATCATCGCTGTATCAGCAACCAATGATGGAGTAGGTGTCCGTGATCGACCGCCTGATCGACGGCCTGATCGGCCAGTTCGGCGAGACCGGCGCCTCGGCGGCGCTGGGCGCGCTGATCGGCGTGCTGTTCGGCTTCTTCGCGCACCGCTCGCGCTTCTGCCTGCGCTCGGCGGTGATCGAGTTCGCCCGCGGCACGCACGAGGGCAAGCTCACGGTGTGGCTGTTCACCTTCTCCACCGCGGTGCTGCTGACACAGGCCTTCATCCTGGCCGGCTGGCTGGACGTGGCCGATGCGCGGCAGCTGGCCGCACGCGGCAGCCTGTCGGGCGCGGCCATCGGCGGGGCGATGTTCGGCGCCGGCATGATCCTGGCGCGCGGCTGCTCCAGCCGGCTGCTGGTGCTGGCCGCGCAGGGCAACCTGCGCGCGCTGCTGTCGGGGCTGGTGTTCGCGGTCACCGCGCAGTCGGCGCTCAGCGGCCTGCTGTCGCCGCTGCGCAATGGGCTGGCCGGCTGGTGGACGGTGGAAGGCGGCGGCGCGCGCGACGTGCTGGCGCTCACCGGCCTGGGCCACAGCGGCGGGCTGATCTTCGGCGCACTGTGGCTGGCCGCGGCGCTGGTGTGGGCCCGGCGCCAGCGGGTGCGCTTCTGGGGTTGGTTTGGCGCCGTCGGCGTGGGCGTGATGGTGGCGCTGGCCTGGCTGGCCACCTTCCACATCAGCCGCGCCGCCTTCGACGCGGTGCTGCCGATCCAGAGCCTGAGCTTCACCGGCCCGGCCGCCGACACGCTGATGCTGGTGCTGTCGCCGCCCGGCCAGGCGCTGAAGTTCGACCTCGGCCTGGTGCCCGGCGTGTTCATCGGCGCCAGTGTCTCGGCACTGCTGTGGCGCGAGTGGAAGCTCGAAGGCTTCCAGGGCGGCCAGGCGATGCGCCGCTACATCGCCGGCGCGGTGCTGATGGGCTTTGGCGGCATGCTGGCCGGCGGCTGCGCGGTGGGCGCCGGCGTGTCGGGCGCGTCGGTGTTCACGCTCACCTCGTTCGTCACGCTGGGCACGATGTGGGCTGCGGCGATGCTGACCGATGCGCTGGTCGACCGCCGCGGCGAGGCCGCCGCGCCGCCGCCCAGGCTGGCGCCCGATCACGACCCGGAGATGAGCGCCAGCTACGCGCGGCCTTGAGCGAAGGGCGCGTCGCTCAGGCCCCGGTCGAGGGCAGCAGGGTGTGAATGATCACCGGGCCTGCCGAGGGCGCCGCATCGGCCAGCGTGATCGCCGCCAGCACCGCCTGACCCGCCACCTGAGCGTCCGCCGCGCTGGCCGCATGCACCCGCAGCAGCGGCTCACCCGCGCGCAGCACCGCGCCCAGCGGCCGCACCGCGCTGAAGCCCACGCGCGGGTCGACCGCATCGCTGGCGCGCGCGCGCCCGCCGCCCAGCGCCACCACGGCCAGGCCCAGCGCACGCGTGTGCATCGCCACCAGCACGCCGTCGCGCGGTGCCGGCAGGTCCAGCACCACCGGGGCGGTGGGCAGCTGGGCATCGGCCAGCACGTCACGCGGGCCGCCCAGGCCGGCCACCATGCGGGCAAAGTGCTCGGCGGCGCGGCCGCTGCTCAATGCCGCCTCGGCCAGCGCCGCGCCGGCTTCCACGCTGGGCGCCAGGCCGGCGCCGTGCAGCATCTGCGCAGCCAGCGCCAGCGTCAGCTCACGCAGCCGCGGCTCTTGCACCGCGCCGGTGAGAAAGTCCACGCTCTCGGCCACCTCCAGCGCGTTGCCGGCGGTGAGGCCCAGCACCTGGTTCATGTCGGTGATCAGCGCGCGGCAGGGCAGGCCGGCGCCGGCGGCCACGGCCACCAGGCTCTCGCTCAGCGCGCGCGCCTCGGCCAGGTCGTGCATGAAGGCGCCGTTGCCCAGCTTGACGTCCATCACCAGGCTGCCCAGCCCGGCCGCCAGCTTCTTGCTGAGGATGCTGGCGGTGATCAGCGGCACCGATTCGACGGTGGCCGTCACGTCGCGGATGGCGTAGAGCCGCCGGTCGGCCGGCGTCAACTCGGCACTGGCACCGACGATGGCGCAACCCGCCTCGTGCAGCACCCGCAGCAGCCGCACCCGCGACGGCGCCACCTCGTAGCCGGGCAGCGCCTGCAGCTTGTCGAGCGTGCCACCGGTGTGGCCCAGGCCCCGGCCGCTGACCATCGGCACCAGGCCACCACAAGCGGCGACGATGGGCGCCAGCACCAGGCTGACCTTGTCGCCCACGCCGCCGGTGGAATGTTTGTCGACCACCGGGCGCGACCCCACCGCCGTGGGCCAGCGCAGCACCTGGCCCGACAAGGTCATCGCGCGTGTCAGCGCCACGCACTCGTCGCGGCCCATGCCGTTGAGCAGCACCGCCATCGCCAGCGCCGCCACCTGGCCCTCGCTCCACGAGCCGTCGACCAGCCCACGCACGAAGGCCTGGATCTGCGCCTCGCTCAAGGCGTGGTGATCGCGCTTGGTGCGGATGATCTCGGCGGCCAGCATGGTCGGGTGGATCAGTAGGTGCCGGCGGCGCTGGTGTTGCCCGCACCCTGGCCCGCGAGCGCCGCCCCGATGTCGGCCAGCAGGCCGCTGGCGCCGAAGCGCAGGCGCTGCGGGTTGACCGCATCGGCGCCCAGGATGTCGCGCACCAGCGTGATGTAGACCGCCGCATCGGCGACCCGGCGGATGCCACCCGAGGCCTTGAAGCCGACCGAGGCGCCGCGCGGATGATCGGCGATGGCCTGCAGCATCACCCGCGCCGCCTCGGGCGTGGCGCCGGTGCTGGTCTTGCCGGTGCTGGTCTTGAGGAAGTCGACGCCGGCGTCCAGCCCGATCAGGCTGGCCTGGTGGATCAGCGCGGGCGTGGCCAGGTCGCCCGATTCGAGGATCAGCTTGAGGGTGCGGCCCGGGCAGGCGGCGCGCACGGCCGCCACCACCGCGGCGGCACCGGCCGCATCGCCGTCGCGCAGCGCCCGCCACGGCAGCACCAGGTCGACCTCGTCGCCACCGGCGTCGACGATGGCGCGGGTATCGGCCACCGCCGCCGCCACGTCCAGCCCGCCGGCCGGAAAGTTGGCCACCGCGGCCACGCGGATGCCCGCGGGCAGCGCCGCCTTGGCCTGCGCCACGAAGCGCGGCCACACGCACAGCGCGGCCGGCGCGCCCACGGGGCCCTGGGCGCGGGCACACAGCGCGGCGATGGCGGCGCTGTCATCGGCATCGTTCAAGCTGGTCAGGTCCAGGCAGGCCAGGGCGATGCGGGCGGTGGTTTGCAGGGAGTCGTTCATGGGGGAGGGGTGGGCCCGTGGCCCCGGTGCGCGATGGGCTCAGCATGGTAGCCGCCACGCCCCTGCGGCGGTGAAGCTGCCATCATGCCGGGCCCGCCGACCCCGGCACGTTCGCCCCTCGCCCCATGACCTGCCCTGCCGATCGCCCGTCCCGCCCGTCCGGCCCCCCTTCAGCCCCCGCTTCCCGCCGCCAGTGGCTGGCCACCACGGCGGCCGCGCTGCTGGCCGGCTCGGCACGGGCCCAGGCACCAGCGCGCTTCCCGGCCCGGCCGATCACGCTGGTGGTGCCGTTTGCGCCCGGCGGCATTGCCGACATCACCGCCCGCGCGGTGGCCGAGGCGATGGGCCGCGGCCTGGGCCAGCCGGTGGTGGTGGACAACCGGCCCAGCGCCGGCAGCATCGTCGCGTCGCAGCTGGTGGCGCGCGCCGCACCCGACGGCCACACGCTGCTGCTGATGAGCAACGGCCATGCGGTCAGCGTGGGCCTGATGCACCCGCTGGGCTACGACCCGGTGCGTGATTTCGCGCCGATCAGCACGCTGGGCTTCTTCGACCTGGGGCTGTTTGCCGCCGCCAATCGCCGCTTCACCACACTGGCCGAGGCCATCTCCTTCGCCCGCGCCCAGCCCGGCCGGCTCAACATCGGCACGGTGGCGGTGGGCAGCACCCAGCACCTGGCGGCCAAGCTGTTCGAGACCCGCGCCGGCATCACCACGCTGGTGGTGCCGTACAAGGGCTCGCCGGCGGTGCTGACCGCCCTGCGCAGCGGCGAGATCGACCTGGCCGTCGAGATCCTGGGACCGATGCTGCCGCAGCTCAAAGCCGGCGTGGTGCGCGCGCTGGCGGTGTCGGGCGATCGCCGCCATCCGGCGCTGCCCGAGGTGCCCACCGCGGCGCAGGCCGGCGTGGCCGGCTACAGCGTGGCCTCGTGGAACGCGCTGGCCGCGCCCGCCGGCACGCCGCCCGCGGTGATCGAGACGCTGAACCGCGCGGTGCACGAAGCCGTCGCCTCGGCGGCGGTGCAGCAGCGGCTGGCGCCGCTGGGCCTGCGGCTGGCCGCCAGCACGCCGGCCGAGCTGCAGGCGCTGCTGGCGGGCGAGATACGCCGCTGGGGAGAGGTGATCCGCGCCGCGAAGCTCACGCCAGAGTGAGCAGCACGGCCAACGCGCTGGTTCAGCGCCGCTGCACCGCGTCGCCCGGCGCGTAGTCGGCCACCTTCAACGGGCTGTGGCGGGCGATGTAGGCGCGCAGCACCTCGGCATCGTTGAAGCCCGAGTCGACGTAGTTGGGGTGGGTGTTGAGCTTGGGGTACCCATCGCCGCCGATGGCGGTGAAGTTGTTGATCGACAAGCGGTAGCGGCGCTGCGCATCGATGGGCTGGCCGGCCACACGCGCCTCCAGCAGGCGCCCGGCGGCGATGCGCAGCTGCACGCCGGCGGTCTGCGCAAAGCCGCCCGCGCCGGGCGTCATCTTCGCCGCCGCGCCCAGGTAGTCCAGCAGCTCGGCGCCGGTCAGCGTGACCACGCCCACGGTGTTGGCGAAGGGCTGCACCTTGAGCACGTCGCGGTAGGTGATGGGCCCGGCGGGCAGTGAATCACGCACGCCACCCGAGTTGATCAGCGCCAGATCGGCGCCGGTGCGGTCCATCATCGCGCGGGCGATCAGGGTGCCCAGGTTGGTGGGCTGCTGGCGCACCCGCGCGCGGTCGCCATCGAGCACCCCATCGGCCGCGCCGATGGTCACCGACAACCGCCCCTGGCCGGCCTGCTGGAACGGCTGCAGGAAGGCGCGCAGGCCGGCGTCCTCGGCAATCGCCTCGGTGGCCAGGGTCTTCTTGCCATCGGCGCCGCGCAGCTTCAGGTTCACCGGCATCAACTGGTACCTGACCAGCTCAACCCGGCCGCCGTCGATCACAAAATCGGCGCGGCCCACGTACTTGCCCCACTCGTGCGCCTGCACGATCCAGGCGCCGTTCTGCCGGTCGGGCGCGCAGGGCTGGCCCGGCACGTGGCTGGGGTTGCGGCGGTTCTCGGCCAGCATGCACACCGGGTTCTGGCTGTGGCCGCCGACGATCAGGTCCAGCCCTGGCACCGCACGCGCCATCGCCACGTCGCCCGGCGCGTTGACGCCACGCTGGCCGTCGGGGTAATGGCCCATGTGGGTGGCGGCGATGACCATGTCGGCCTGGCGGCGCAGCTGCGGCACCAGTTGGGCGGCTTCGTCGGCCGGCTTGCGGAAGGTGACGCCGGCGATGTGGTCGGGCAGCACCATCCTGGCCGTGTCGTCGGTGGTCAGGCCCATCACGGCGATCCTGTAGCCGCCGCGCTCGAAGATGCGGTAGGGCTCGAACAGCCGCCGGCCATCGCGGTAGATGTTGGCCGACAGCAGCGGAAAGCCCACCCACTGCCGCTGCTTGGCCAGCACCGCGGGCGGCTTGTCGAACTCGTGGTTGCCCACCGCCATGGCGTCGTAGCCCAGCCGGTCCATGCCCTTGAAGTCGGGCTCGGCGTCCTGCAGGTCGCTCTCGGGCACGCCGGTGTTGACGTCGCCGCCGTCGAGCAGCAGGGTGTGGCCGCCGGCGGCCGCCACCTCGGCGCGCACCCGGTCGATCAGCGTCTTGCGTGCGGCCAGGCCGTATTCGCCGTCGGCGTTCGGCCAGAAGCGGCCGTGGTGGTCGTTGGTGTGCAGGATGGTGAGCTTGAGCGGCGCGCGCGCCACGGACGGGGCCGGCGGCGTGGTGCAGCCGGCGGCCAGCAGCGCCACCGCAGCGACCGCCAGGGAGGGCCAGGACTTGAATCGCATCACAAGGGCTTTCAGGAAGGGGTGGGTCAGAGCGACAGCGCCGGCACGATGGCCGCCAGCAGCGTGGCCGCCAGCGCGGCGGTGGACTGCGCGGTGTGCAGCGTGTGCGCGTGGCTCAGCGCCTGGTCGTCCATGCCGGCGCCCAGGTTGGTCAGCATCGACAGGCCCAGCACCTGCAGGCCGGCGTGGCGCGCCAGGATGGTCTCGGGCACGGTGCTCATGCCCACCGCCTGCGCGCCCAGCGCGCGCAGCATGCGGATCTCGGCCGGCGTCTCGAACTGCGGGCCCATCACCCAGGCGTAGACGCCCTCGTGCAGTTCGACGCCCGCCTCCACCGCGGCGGCGGCGGCCTGGTCGCGCAGCGTGGCGTCGTAGGCCGCGCCCATGTCGACGAAGCGGTCGGCACCGGGCTCGTCGTGCAGCGGTGTGCGCTGCACGATGTTGAGGTGGTCGCTGATCAGCATCAGCGAGCCCGGCGGCATGTGCGGCTCCAGGCTGCCGGCGGCGTTGGTCAGCAGCAGCGTGCTGCAGCCCAGCGCCGCCAGCGTGCGGATGGCGCCCTTCATGCCGGCGGCGTCACCCGTCTCGTAGGCGTGCTTGCGGCCGCGCAGCAGCGCCACGTCGCGCAGATGGCCGGCTGGTCCGATCTGGCCCAGCCGCAGCGTGCCGGCGTGGCCGGCCACACCCAGCACCGGGAAGGCCGGCAGGTCGGCATAGGCGATGTCGACCGGTTCTTGCACCAGGTCGGCGATGCCGTCCCAGCCCGAGCCCAGCACGATGGCCAGCTTCGGGCAACGGCCGGGGGCGACCCGGCGGATGTGGTCGACGCTGGCATCGATGCGCTGTTGCAGGGCGGACGGATTCATGACTTCAAATGCTCCGGGCCAAAGCTGGCGGGCAGCAGCTGCCCCAGGGTGAAACGGGCGGTGATGCGCTGCAGATCGGCCGTCCAGACGGGCAGGTCGTCGGCACCGAATTCACGCAGCCGCTGGCGGCAGCCGCCGCACGGGGTGACCGGCTGATCGGCCACACCCACCACGGCCGCGGCCAGGATGCGTATGCCGCCGGCCAGCACCAGGTGGCCGATGGCGGTGGCCTCGGCGCACTGGCCCTGCGGGTAGGCGGCGTTCTCGATGTTGCAGCCGGCGTGCAGGCGGCCCCGCTCGTCGAGCAGCGCCGCGCCCACCGCAAAGCGCGAGTAGGGCGCGTAGGCCCGTTCGCGCGCCACACGGGCGGCTTGCACGAGGCGGTGCATCAGGTCGTCGGTGAGGATCATCGGGCGAAGCCTACCGCGTCTTGACGTAGGGCACACCCAGCGCCGCCGGCGCGCGCGAGCGGCCGATGAAGCCGGCCAGCAGCACCACCGTCATCACATACGGCAGCGCCTGGATGGCCTGCACCGGCACCGCGCCACCACCCAGCGCCGCCGGCAGCGCCACGCCCTGCAGCCGGATCGCCACCGCGTCGAGAAAGCCGAACAGCAGGCAGGCCCACAGCGCGCCCACCGGATGCCATTTGCCGAAGATCATCGCGGCCAGCGCCATGTAGCCGCGGCCGGCGGTCATGTGCGGCACGAAGTTGGCGTTCTGCGCCAGCACCAGGTAGCTGCCGGCCAGCGCGCACAGCACGCCGTTGGCGGCCAGCGCACCGTAGCGCAGCGCCGCCACCGACAGCCCGGCGGCATCCACCATCGCCGGGTTCTCGCCGGTGGCGCGCAGGCGCAGGCCGATGCGGGTGCGGTACAGCACCCACCACACGGCGGGCACCAGCGCCAGCGCCAGGTACACCATGCCGTTGTGGCCCAGCAGTCCGCCGCCCAGCACGGCGCCGATCCACGGCACGGCCTGCAGGCTGCCCGCCAGGCCGCTGAACCACGGCGTCAGGCGCACCGCATCGGGCAGCGGTGGCGTCTGCCCGCCCTGCTTGAACCAGGCGATGCCCAGCACGATGCTCAGGCCCACGGCAATCATGGTCAGCGCCATGCCCATCACCACCTGGTCGCCGGTGTGGCTGACACAGGCGTAGCCATGCAGCATGGACAGCGCCACGCCCACCATCAGCGCGGCCAGCAGCGCCAGCGGCAGCGAGCCACTGGCCGCCCCCATCGCGCCGGCGGCAAAGGCCGACAGCAGCATCTTGCCTTCGAGGCCCAGGTCGATCACGCCCGAGCGCTCGCTGATCACCGCGGCCAGCGCGCACAGGATCAGCGGCGTGCTCACCCGCAGCGTGCTGGCCAGCAGGCCGCCGATCAGCGCCTCATCCACCGCGGGCTCCTTCGGTGGCCGGCAAGGCCGGCTGCGGCCGCAGCCAGCCGTACACCCGCGCCAGCCCCGGCGCCGCCACCTGCGCCATCGCGCCGGAGAACAGCACGATCAGCCCCTGCAGCGTGGTGACCATGTCGCGGCTGAAGCCGGGGATCTCGAAGGCCAGCTCGGCCCCGCCCTGGAACAGCGCGCCGAACAGCAGCGCGGCCAGCACGATGCCCACCGGGTGGTTGCGCCCGATCAGGCTGACGGCGATGCCGGTGAAGCCCGCGCCCACCACGTAATCCAGCAGCAGCCGGTGCTGCACGCCGGCCAGCTCGTTGATGCCCACCAGCCCGGCCAGCGCGCCCGAAATCACCATGCCCAGCATCACCTGGCCACGCGGGCGGATGCCGCCGTAATGCGCCGCGTCGGGCGAGAAGCCCACCGCGCGCAGCTCGTAGCCCGCGCGCGAGCGCCACAGGAACAGGTACACCGCCAGCGCCGCGGCCACCGCCAGCAGCACGCTCAGGTTCAGCGGCGTGCGCGGCCAGGCGATGCCCAACGCCGCCAGCACCTGGTGCATGCCGGCCAGGTGGGCCGATTCGGGGAATGGCGCCGACTCCACCGTCATGCTGCCGGGCGCCTTCAGCACGTTGACCAGCAGGTAGGCCAGCAGCGCCGAGGCGATGAAGTTGAACATGATGGTGGTGATCACGATGTGGCTGCCACGCCAGGCCTGCAGCGCACCCGGCACCGCCCCCCACAGCGCGCCGGCGGCCATTGCCGCGGCCACCATCAGCGGCAGCAGCAGCGGCGCGCTTAAGTGATCACCCAGGCCCAGCGCCACCAGCGCGCAGCCCAGCCCGCCCATCATGGCCTGGCCTTCGCCGCCGATGTTGAACAGCCCGCCGTGAAAGGCCACCGCCACCGCCAGCCCGGTGAAGACGAAGGTGGTGGCGTAGTACAGCGTGTAGCTCAAGCCCGCCGGGCTGCCGAACGCGCCCTTGACCAGCAGCGTGATGACCTGCAGCGGATCGAGCCCGACCACCGCCACCATGATGGCGCAGACGATCAGCGCCAGCCCCAGGTTGACGATGGGCAGCAGGCCGATGTCCATCCAGCGCGGCAGCTCCACGGGCTGACTCATATTGCCGCCTTCACGCCCGCATCGGCGCCCGCCATCAACCGCCCCAGCGCCGCCTCGGTGCAATCGGCGATGGCCAGTTCACCGGCGATGCGGCCGCGGTCCATCACCAGCACGCGATCGGCCAGCGCCAGGATCTCGTCCAACTCGGACGACACCACCAGCACCGCGCCGCCGGCGTCGCGCATCGCGCGCAAGCGGCCGTGGATGAACTCGATCGCGCCGATGTCGACACCGCGGGTGGGCTGGCCCACCAGCAGGATCTTGGGCGGCGCCTCCGGCGCCAGTGCCTCGCGCGCCAGCACCAGCTTCTGCTGGTTGCCGCCGGAGAACTTGGACGCCCGCAGCTCGGGGTTGCGCGGCCGCACGTCGTAGGCCTCCATCATCTGGGCGGTGCTGCTGCGCATCACCTGGCGCTTCATCCAGCCCCAGGCGCTGGCAAAACGCGGGCTGCGCTGGTAGCCCAGCTCGGAGGTCTCCCAGGCGGCGAAGGGCAGCACCATGCCGCAGCGGTGGCGGTCTTCGGGCACATGGGCCAGGCCCAGCCGGCGCGCGGTGGATGGGTCAAGCCAGCGGCCCGGCCCGAAGCGCCGCGCCGCCGGCCCGTCATCCACCCCATCACCCAAACTGAGCGTGCCCGCTTGCGGCTGCGCCATGCCCGACAGCATCTCCAGCAGCTCGCTCTGGCCGTTGCCCGACACACCGGCGATGCCGACGATCTCGCCCGCGCGCAAGGTCAGCGACACGTCGGCCAGGCGCTGCACGCCCATCGCATCACGCCACTGCAGGCCTTGCGCGGCCAGCAAGGTGGCGCCGGGTGTGGCGCGCCGGGCACCCGCCTCGCGGCCGAGGTGCACGCGCCGGCCCACCATCGCCTCGGCCAGCTGATCCAGGCTGCAATCGGTGATCGGCCCGTCGAACACCACCGCGCCCTGGCGCATCACCGTCACCGCGTCGCACAGCGCCATGATCTCCTTGAGCTTGTGCGTGATCAGCAGCAGCGTGGTGCCGGCATCACGCAGCCGGCGCAGCGTGACGAAGAGCTGCTCGGTCTCCTGCGGCGTCAGCACGGCCGTGGGTTCGTCGAGGATCAGGATGCGTGCGCCGCGGTACAGCGCCTTCAGGATCTCCAGCCGCTGGCGCTCGCCCACCGGCAGTTCCTCGACCGGCGTGTCCAGCCGCACCTGCAGGCCGGTGTCGGCCATCAACGCGTCGAGCTTGTCACGCACCTGCGCGCGCGCCACGTTCAAGCGCCAGTCGGGCTCGGCGCCCAGCATGATGTTGTCGAGTGCCGAGAGCGGCTCGACCAGCATGAAGTGCTGGTGCACCATGCCGATGCCCAGCGCGATGGCCTCGCGCGAGCCGGTGATCCTGGCCGGCCGGCCCTCGATGGTGATGGTTCCGCTGTCGGCTTGGTAGAAGCCGTAGAGGATGGACATCAACGTGCTCTTGCCGGCCCCGTTCTCGCCCACGATGCCATGCGCCGTGCCCGCGGCCACCGTCAGCGTGACCTCGCGGTTGGCCTGCACCGCGCCGAAGCGCTTGTTGATGCCGTCCATGCGGACGGCGGGGACGCCCATCAGTACTTGCAGGCGTTGTCGGCCATGTAATCGGCGACCTTGATCTTGCCGCCGATGATGGCGGCCTTGGCCGCATCCACCTTCTTCTTCATGTCCGCCGACACCAGCTTGGCGTTGTGCTGGTCGAGCGCGTAGTCCACGCCACCCTCCTTCAGGCCCAGCACGGTGACGCCCGGCGTGGTCTTCTTGGCCAGGTTGTAGACCGCCACGTCCACCCGCTTGACCATGCTGGTGAGCATCACGCCGGGGTGCAGGTGGTTCTGGTTGCTGTCCACGCCGATGGCCAGCTTGCCGGCGTCCTTGGCGGCCTGGTACACGCCCACGCCGGTGCCGCCGGCGGCGGCGAAGATCACGTCCACGCCCTTGGCAAACTGGGCCTTGGCCAGTTCACCACCGCGGGTGGGGTCGTTCCAGGCCGCGGGGGTGTTGCCGGTCATGTTGCTGGTGACCTCGGCCTTGGGGTTGGCGTACTTGGCGCCCTGCTCGTAGCCGCACTGGAACTTGCGGATCAGCGGGATGTCCATGCCGCCGATGAAACCCACCTTGCCGGTCTTGCTGGCCAGCGCGGCCATCATGCCGACCAGGAAGCTGCCTTCCTGCTCCTTGAACACCACCGATTCGACGTTGGGCAGCTTGACCACCGAGTCGATGATCGCGAACTGCAGCTTGGGAAAGTCCTTGGCCACCTTCTCCATCGTCGAGCCCTGGGCGAAGCCCACGCCGATGATCGGGTTGGCGCCCTTGTCGGCCATGCGGCGCATGGCCTGCTCACGCTGGGCCTCGTTGCTGATCTCGAAATCCAGGTAGGCCTTGCCGGCGTCCTTCTTCCAGCGCTCGGCGCCGTTGTAGGCCGCCTCGTTGAACGACTTGTCGAACTTGCCCCCCATGTCGTAGATCACGGCCGGCTCGGCCAGCGCCATCGTCGCGGCAAACCCCAGGCCCAGCGCGGCCAGCACAGCGTGTTTCATGATCTCGGTGTCCCTGCAGGTGGTTGAACGTGGCGGGCAGGATAGCAAGTCCCGGGCCGCCGGCCGCACCGTACTTGCCTGCCCCCATGCCCGGCGCGGCCCTGGCGCAGGCCCTCCGTTAGCATCCGCCGATGCGCAACGTCCCGCCCGTGCCGACCGCCGCCGACCTGCTGCACCGGGCGCGCCAGCTGCCCAAGGTGCTGCTGCACGAGCACCTCGATGGCGGCCTGCGCGTGGCCACCCTGCTGGATTTGCTGCACCAGCGTGGCATCGCCCCACCGGCCGGGGACGAAGACACGCTGGCCGCCTGGTTCGACGCCCGTGCGCATGCCGGATCGCTGGAGGAATACCTGCGCGGCTTTGCGCTCACCGTGGCGGCGATGGCCACGCCCGAGGCGATGGCGCGGGTGGCCTTCGAAGCCGCCGAAGACGCCCGCGCCGAGGGCTGCGTGCTGGCCGAGTTCCGCATCGCGCCGCTGCTGTTCGAGCCCTTTGGCGTGTCGGGCGAGGCCGCGGTGGCGGCGCTGCTTGACGGCCTGTCACGCAGCCCGCTGCCCAGCGGCCTGATCGTCTGCGCGATGCGCCACGAGAGTGATGCGCAGATCGCGCGCGCTGCCGACCTGGCCATCCACTGCCACCAGCCGGGCGCGCACGCCGGCGCGGCGCAGGTGGTGGGCTTCGACCTGGCGGGGCCCGAGGCAGGCTTTCCGGCCAGCCGGCACGCCGCCCTGCTGAGGCGGGTGCGCGACGCCGGCCTGGGCCTCACCCTGCATGCCGGCGAGGCCGATGGCGGCGACCGCGTGCTGGAGGCCGCGCGCCTGGGCGCCAGCCGCATCGGCCACGGCGTGCGGCTGGCCGACCTGATCGGCGGGCCCGACGCGGCGCAGGTGCTGGCCGAGGTGCAGCGCCACCACATCCACCTGGAGATCTGCCCCACCAGCAACCTGCACACCGGCGCCGCCGCCTCGCTGGCGCTGCACCCCATCCATGCGCTGTGGCGCGCCGGGGTGAGCCTGTCCTTCCACACCGACAACCGGCTGATGTCGCGCATCGACCACAGCGGCGAAGCCGCCGGCCTGGTGGCTGCGGGCTTCGGCTGGGCCGAGCTGCTGCAGATGGGGCTGGATGCGGCGGCCGCGTCGTTCCTGCCGGCGGCCGCACGCGCCGCCGCGACCGACCGGCTGCGCGCCTGGGCAGCGGCCGAGGGCCTGGCCCCGCCGCAGCGACCTACCGCGCCGTGAGCCGCGGGCGGGCGCGCCTGTTGCCGGCCGGACGGCCCCGGTCAAGCCCCCCGGTCCACCCGCACCGCCAGCACCACCGAGGTGGTGGTCTTCTGCACGCCGTCCATCTCGCCGATCTGGTCGAGCAAGGCATC
>MESD01000003.1 GCA_001770815.1 Burkholderiales bacterium RIFCSPHIGHO2_12_FULL_69_20 | reverse complement strand
GCCGGGTCCTTCGGGCGCCGGTGTGGCACAGCCGACCAGGCTGCCCAGGCCCGCCAGCAGCGGGGCGCCCAGCGCGATGCTCAGGTGGCGACGGCGCATGGGGGGTCTCCCGGTGTGGATCAGGCCGCCACGGCCACGCGCTCGCGCAGGCGCATGGCCAAACCCAGCGGCGTCATCGTGAACGACAGGTGCTCCACCGCGGGCTGGCCGTCGGGGGTGCTGACCTCGGTGATGTCGAAGTGCTGCAGCAGCGTGGCCATGGCCATCTTCATCTCCAGCAGCGCCAGGTAGCGGCCCGGGCAGATGCGCGGGCCGGCGCCGAAGGGCATAGCGATGCGCTTGGCCGAGCTGGCCGCTTGCGACGGACCTCCGGCGCCCAGCCAGCGTTCGGGGTCGAAGCGGGCGGCGTTGGGCACATGGGCATCGCTGACCGCATCCACCCGCATCAGCCCGAAGACGATCATGCCTTCGGTGATCTGCACGTCGCCCACCGTGGCGTCGCGCAGCGCCTGCTGCGGCATCAGCGGCGCCACGGGTTTGAGGCGCATGGTCTCGTGGGCGCAGGCCTCGACGTAGTCCAGCTGCTCGATCATCGCCAGCGTGGGCACGGTCTCGGCGCCACACACACGGCGCACTTCTTCAGTGGCGCGCGCCAGCGCCAGCGGGTGGCGCCACAGCAGGTGGATCATCCAGGCGATGGTGTTGGCGGTGGTGTCCTCGCCGGCCAGCAACATGGTCAGCACGTTGCCGGCCACCTGCCGGTCGGTGATGCCGCTGTCGGGCTCGTCGGCGGCGGTGATCATCGCCTCCAGCAGGTTGTGCGGCTGAGCACGCCGATCGGGCTCGGCCTGCAGGCGCGCACGGGCCTGGGCGATGAAGCCGTTCACCGCGGTGTTGACTTCCACCAGGCTGCGCTCCAGCTCGCGATCGGCGGCCGACTTGACCCAGCGCCACAACGGCAACGGCGCCAGCACCCGGCGCGAGATCGCCGGGAAGATCTTGTCCAGGTGCTGCTGGATCACGTCGTGATCGGACTCCAGCGTGTTCACCTCGGCGCCGAAGGCCAGGCCGGCGATGGTGTCGACCGTGTAGCGCATCAGGTCGGCCTGCAGGTCGATGGCCTGGCCGGCGTGTTGGCTGGTTTGCGCGGCCCGTTGCCAGCGCCGCGCCAGCCGCTGCGCCACGACCTGCAGCGACGGGAAGTAACGCCGCACGTGGGTGGGATCGAAGCCGTGCATCACCATGCGGCGCTGGCGCCGCCAGTCGTCGCCGGTGGCGCTGAACACGCCGGTGGGCAGGCCCATCTCCTGCGCGATCTCCTGCAGGCGCGCGGTGCGCCGAAAGCCGTCAGGCCGGTCGCGCAGCATGCCCTGCACCAGCGCGTGGTCGCCGAACACCACCGCCTGGCGCGGCCCCAGTTGCAGCTTGAACACCGGACCGTAGTCGCGGCACCACTGCTCCAGCTGCAGGTGCAGCCGCGCAGGCTTGATCTGCAGCAGGTTGCCGACCACCGGCAGGCCGCGCGGGCCGGGCAGGTCTTCGAAGCGGCGCAGGGTGCGCGGCGGCTGCGCGCTGCGGGGCAGATCGGCTTGCATGAACGACTCCCGTTGAGTTGCCGCGCAGGTTAGCAGCGTTGCACGGGCCGACGGATCAACCACCCCGCGACCGGGCGCCGTCGGCAAACCCGGCTTGTTGGGCGGCCATCGGCATGCCAGCATCGACCCATGACCCGACCCATGACCCGACCGCTGACCCCACCGATGCCCGCCCGCCCATGCGCGTCGGCCTGATCCCGCCGCTGCTGGCCATCGCCTGGGGGCTGAACTGGCCGGCGGTGAAGATCATGCTGTCGGTGCTGCCGCCGTTTGCCGCGCGGGCGCTGGGGCTGGGCGCCGGCGTGGTGCTGTTGTTCGGGCTGGCACTGTTGCGGCGCCTGCCGCTGTGGCCGCAGCGCGCGGCCTGGCCGGCGGTGGCCATCGGCGGCGTGCTCACGGTGGCGGTGTTCAACATCTGCACCGCGTTCGCGCAGCTGACCACCAGCACCTCGCGCGCGGCGGTGCTGACCTTCACGATGCCCTTGATGTCGGCTGCGCTGGCCTGGTGGGTGCTGGGCGAGCGGCCCGACCGCCGTGGCGCCATCGCGCTGGCGCTGGGCGGCGCAGGGGTGGCGGTGCTGGCCGTGCCGGTGCTGCAGGGCCTGGCCGCGCCGGCCACCGCAGCCGCATCGGTGGGGTCGGGTTGGGGCCTGCTGCTGCCGCTGGGGGCCGCGCTGGCCTGGGCGTTGGGCACCGTGGCCACCAAGCGCTGGCCGCCGCCGGGCGACCGCATCGTGCTCACCGCCTGGCAGCTGGGCATCGGCGCGGCGGTGGCCGGCGCGGCGTCGCTGGCCTTCGGCGAGCAACTGCCCAGCGTCTGGCCGCCGCGGGTGCTGGCGGCGCTGGCCTGGCATGTGCTGATCGCCACCGCGGTGGCCTATGTGCTGTGGTACCGGCTGCTGGCCTCGGCCAGCGCCACGGTGTCGTCGCTGACCACGCTGGCGGTGCCGGTGGTCGGCGTGCTCGGTGCGATGGCGCTGGTGGGTGATCGGCCATCGGCCGCCGACTGGGTCGGCTTCGTGCTGGTGCTGGGCGGTGCGGCGCTGGCCGTGCTGCGCATCTCACGTGCCTGATTGCTGCCGCTCTGCTGCTGCTTCTGCTGCTGCCGCCAGTGACAGACGAGGCGGGTGCGCCCCACCGCGTTGAGCCGCGGCCACCATGCGATCATTTCGCGATGCTCAAGACCCTGAAAGACCTGTTCGACAGCCTGCTGCCGCCGGCGGCCAACGCCGCGCCGCAGGCGGCCGAACATCGCCTGCAGCTGGCCACCGCGGTGATGCTGGTCGAGGTGATGCGCGCCGACGCCAGCTTTCACGACGGTGAGCGCGCCGCCGTGCTGGCGGCGCTGCGCGAGAAGTTCAAGCTGGCCGACGACGAGGCGCAGCGCCTGTCCGATCTGGCCGAAACCACCGCGCAGCAGGCCACCGACCTGTTCAGCTTCACCGCGCGCATCAACGATCACTTCGAGATGCCTCAGAAGCTGCGCATGGTCGAGCTGATGTGGCGCGTGGCCTATGCCGATGGGCACTTGAGCGAGCACGAGCGCCATGTGCTGTGGCGCGTGGCCGATCTGCTGCACGTGCCGCAGGGCGCCTACGTCAACGCCCGGCTGCGGGCACAGCAGGACGCCGGCCTGGCCTGATCGCGCCGGGCCGCGCGCGGCACGATCAGGCGCTGGGCCGGTAGAACGGCACGTCGCCCAGGATGGTGGCGCGGTGCATCACCCGGCGCGCGGGCAGGTAGTCGGCGGTGGCGTAGTGCTGCGTGAGCCGGTTGTCCCAGAAGGCCACGTCGCCCAGCTTCCAGCGCCAGCGCACGGTGAACTCGGGCTTGGCCAGGTGGGCAAACAACTGGCGCAGCGTGGTCTCGCTCTCGCTGGCGCTCAGCTCGACGATGCGGGTGGTGAAACCCTCGCTGACGAACAGCCCCTGCAGCCCGCTCACCGGATGCGTGCGCACCACCGGGTGCAGGCGCGGCGGGTGGTCGGTGCGGGCCTGCTCCCAGCGCAGCTTCTCCTCGGGCGTGCGGGCAAAGCGGTGGGCCGGGAACGACTTCAGGAAGTCGTGCTCGGCGCTCAGCCCGGCCAGCATCCGCTGCCAGGGCGCCGACAGCGCGGCGTAGGCGGCGATGCCGCTGGCCCACAGCGTGTCGCCGCCGCTGGGCGGCAGCAGCTGCGCCGACAGGATCGCACCCATCGCCGGCGCGGCCAGGAAGGTGACGTCGGTGTGCCAGTTGTCGTTGTCGGGCGGGTTGTGGTCGCTGGTGTCGAGCACGATGATCTCGGGCACACCCGGCGCCTGCGGGTACACCGGGTGGATGTGCAGGTCACCGAAACGCGCGGCCAGCGCGCGCTGGGCCAGCGGTGCGATCGGCTGGTGCTCGAAGAACAGCACATGGTGCTTCAGCAGCGCGGCCAGCAGCGCGTCGCGCTGGGCATCGTCGATGCCATCAGCCAGTTGCACGCCGCTGACCAGCGCGCCGATGGCCGGGCCCAGCGGCTGGACGGTGAGGGTCGAGGGGCTCATCGTGGGGTTCCTGTGCGAGGGGTTGACCGGCCATTGTCGACAGCGCATGGCGCCCGTCCATCGGCGATCGCCCGTACCGGCGCCCAGACCGCGGCGGCCACACCGCGCCGGGCCCGGCGGGCGCTGGCAGGCCTGGCGCCGCTGTCACAGAATGCGCCATCACCGCCGAAGCAGGAGCCGTCCATGGCCAGGAATCCACGGTCCAAGCCGATACCCCGACCGGCGCGTCGCCAGACCTTGCACCGCCTGGCGCTGGCTGCCGCGATGTTGATGGCCCCGGCGCTGCAGGTCAGGGCCAAGTCCCCGGCCCGGCGGCTGACGCCGGCCCAGACCGAAGGCCCGTTCTACCCCGTCAGCCTGCCGGCCGACACCGACTTCGACCTGCTGCGCCAGGGCGGCGCGGCCTATGCCAAGGGCCGACCCTGCTGGCTGGAGGGCACGGTGAGCGATGCCACCGGCCAGCCGCTGGCCGGCGCGGTGGTCGAGATCTGGCAGTGTGATGCCGACGGCCATTACCGCCACCCGGGTGATGGCGACCGCGCCGATCCGGCCTTCCAGGCCTTCGGCCGGGTGGTGGCCGATGCGGCCGGGCGCTACCGCTTTCGCACGATGCGGCCGGTGGCCTACAGCGGGCGCACGCCGCACATCCACCTGAAGGTGAAACTGGGGCGGCGCACGCTGCTGACCACCCAGCTCTATGTCGAAGGCGACCCCGGCAATGCACGCGACTTTCTCTGGCGCGCGCTGCAGGATCCGGCCGACCGCGCGGCGCTGACGCTGCCGTTCCGCCCGGTGGCCGACGGCCTGCTGGCCGAGTTCCACATCGTCCTGGCGGCCTGATCCCGAAAGAATCTGCGACGGCCTGTCGAAAGGCCGCCGCGCCGCACGTCATCGTCTGGCCGGTGCAGGGTGCACCGCGCACAACCCCATGGAGCCCTCGATGAAATACCTGCTGATGATCTATTCGGACGAAGCCGCCGAGGCAACGATGACCGAAGCCGACAACGCCGCCGAGATGGCCGCCTACGGCGCCTATGCCGGCGCGATGGTGGAGGCCGGCGTGATGGTGGGCGGCGAGCGCCTGCGCCCCACCACCGATGCCACCTGCGTGCGCTTGCGCAACGGCCAGACCGAGCTGCTGAACGGCCCCTATGCCGACACGCGCGAGCAGCTGGGCGGCTACTTCATGATCGAGGTGCCCGACCTCGACGCCGCGCTGCACTGGGCCGCACGCTGCCCCACCGCGCCGCACGGCACGATCGAGGTGCGCCCGGTCTGGGAGATGTAGCGCCCGTGGCGGATGCCGACGCCAGCGCTGACATTGGCGCCGATGCAGGCCCCGGCCATGCCGCCGCCGAGGCAGTGGCGCGGCGCAGCTACGGCAAGCTGATCGCGCTGCTGGCGGCGCGCACCCGCGATCTGGCCGCGGCCGAGGACGCGCTGGCCGACGCCTTTGCCGCGGCGCTGGCCGACTGGCCGCGGCACGGCATCCCGCACACCCCCGAGGCCTGGCTGCTGACGGCCGCGCGCCGGCGCCTGATCGACGGCGCGCGGGCCCGCCGCACCCATGACCACGCGGCCGACACGCTGCGCCTGCTGGGCGAGTGGGCGCAGGCCGCCACCGACCCGGCCGGCCCGCGCGCCGAGATCCCCGACCACCGGCTGGCGCTGATGTTCGCCTGTGCGCACCCGGCCATCGCCGCCGGCATGCGCGCGCCGCTGATGCTGCAGACGCTGCTGGGCTTCGACGCCGCGGCCATCGGCTCGGCCTTCCTGGTGGCGCCGGCCACGAT
The DNA here is from genome assembly GCA_001770815.1 of Burkholderiales bacterium RIFCSPHIGHO2_12_FULL_69_20. Lineage (GTDB taxonomy): Bacteria > Pseudomonadota > Gammaproteobacteria > Burkholderiales > Burkholderiaceae_C > Pseudaquabacterium. The sequence goes on along the minus strand of MESD01000003.1, from coordinate 5,302 downwards.
GGGCCAGCGCCTGGTGCGGGCCAAGTCGCGCATCCGCCAGACCGGCATTCCGTTTGCCGTGCCGCCGCTGGCCGCGCTGGGCGAGCGGCTGGGCGCGGTGCTGGACGCGGTGTACGCCTGTTATGCCGAAGGCTGGAGCGCCCCCGCCGGCACCGACGCCCAGCGCCGCAACCTGGCCGAGGAGGCACTGTGGCTGGGCGGCCTGGTGGCCACGCTGATGCCCGAGGAGCCCGAGGCGCTGGGGCTGCTGGCGCTGATGCTGTTCGCGCAGGCCCGGCGCGCTGCGCGGCGCGACGAGGCCGGCCGCTACGTGCCGCTGGCCGAGCAGGACACCACGCGCTGGGACGCCCGCATGATGGACGAGGCCGAGCGCCTGCTGCGCCGCGCTGGCGCGCTGGCGCTGGCCGGGCCGGTGCAGCGCGTCGGCCGCTTCCAGCTCGAGGCGGCGGTGCAATCGGCGCATGGCGTGCGCCGGCTGCGGGGCACGGCCGACTGGCCGGCCATCACGCGGCTGTACGACGCCTTGCACCAGCTGACCGGCTCGCCGGTGGTGGCGCTGAACCGCGCGGTGGCGCTGGCCGAAACCCAGGGGCCGGCGCCGGCGCTGGCCGCGTTGGATACGCTGGACGGCGATGCCCGACTGGCCGACTACCAGCCCTACTGGGCCGCGCGTGCCGACCTGCTGCAGCGGCTGGGCCAGGCCGCTGCGGCCGATGCCGCCTATGCACGCGCCATCGGCCTGGAGCGCGATCCGGCGGTGCGGGCCTTCCTGCAGCAGCGCCGCGCGGTGCCGCTTGGGTGAAAACCCCGCCCCGGTGAGGGCGCCCACGGCCGCTTGCAGCCGTTAGATTGCAGGCGTCGCGCCCGCCGGGTTGCGCCGCTGTCCCAGGAGATGCCTCGATGCAAAGCCGCCCCTTCATCAAGCTGGCCACCGCGCTGGCCACCACGCTGGCGACCACGGCCGCCAGCCTGCTGGTGCCTGCTGCGGCGCAGGCGCAGCCCGCATGGCCCGACCGGGCTATCCGCGTGGTGCTGCCGTTCCCGCCCGGCGGGCCCAGCGACATCGTGATGCGCCTGGCCGCCGAGAAGATGCAGGCCACGCTGAAGCAGACCCTCGTCATCGACAACAAGCCGGGCGCCGGTGGCAACCTGGGCGCCGGCGAGGTGGCCCGCGCCGCGCCCGATGGCCACACCTGGCTGTGGGGCACCGACACGCTGGTCACCGTCAACCCGCATGTCTACAAGAACCTGCCGTTCAAGGTGGACGACCTGGTGCCGGTGACCATCGGCACCCAGTTCAACCAGACCCTGGTGTGCCACCCCGCGCTGGGCGTCAAGACGCTGGCCGAGCTGGTGGCCAAGGCCAAGGCCGGCCCGCTGAGTTATGCCTCGGGCGGGGCCGGCGTGCCGGGCCACCTGTCGATGGAACTGCTGCAGGCCATGGCCGGCTTCGACATGACGCATGTGCCGTACAAGGGCCCGGCACCGGCCACGCAGGATGTCATCGGCAACCAGGTGCCCTGCGGCCTGCTGGCCGGGCCCACGGTGCTGCCGCATGTGCGCTCGGGCAAGCTGGTGGCGCTGGCGGTGTCGGGCAGCCGCCGCTCGCCCACCCTGCCCGACGTGCCCACCATCGCCGAGACCGGTGTCGCTGGCGTGGCCGGCTACAAGGCCGATTTCGCGCTGGTGATGTACGCCCCGCGCGGCGTGCCCGAGCCCATCGTCGCTCGCTTCCGCCAGGCCTTCGTCGACGCGACGATGCTGCCCGAGGTGGCCGACAAGCTCAAGGCCGGTGACCAGACCGTGGTGGGCAGCACGCCCGCACAGGCCGCCGCGAGGCTGGCCACCGACTCGAAGAAATGGGGCGAGGTGGCGCGGCGCATCCAGCTCGGGCTGGATTGAACCCGGGTCGCATCGCGCCCGGCGCTCGCGTCAGGGCTGGCGCTGCAAACGCGCGGCCAGCGACTGCAGCGGCGCGCGCAGGCGCTCGGCCTCGCGCGCCTGCACCGCCGCCAGCAGCGCAATCTGGGCGGCAATGCGCTGGGCGTTCGCCGCACCGGTCTCGCCCAGCAGGCGCTGCTGGTCGCGCAGCAGGCGCTGCGCGTCCTCGGGCCGGTTGAAGCCGCCGGCCGCACCGGGCAGCAGCCAGCTGCGGGCGCCGTACATGGTGCCCGCCAGATCCGCCAGCGCCGTCCAGTGCTCGACCGTGAAGCCGTAGGCCAGCTCGCCATGCGCCGGGTTGTCGGCCACCATGCCCGGCAGGCGCGAGGCGATGTTGGGCGGCAAGCGGCCATCCAGCGACAGCGCCAGCACCTGGCGCGCCAGATCGGCGTCCTCCACCTGGGCCAGCGACGTCGCATACAGCCAGCGGTCGTCATCGTGCGGGCTGGTCTTCAGCCGTGCCACCAGCTGCTTGAAGCGGACCGGATCGGCATGCCGTGCAACGGCCCGGATCACGCTGGCGCGCAGCGCCGCCGGCAGCGGCGTGCGCCCGGCCTCGTCGGCATCGAACAGTGCCTGCGCCCGGGCCACGGTGGCCGCATCGCCGAAGCGCGCCAGTTCGACGATGAGATTGCCGCGCAGCGCCTCGGTCTCGCTGTCCTCGCCCGATGGCGGTGTCCAGCCCAGGGCGGCCAGCTGCGGCGCCAGCAGTGCGCGCGCGGCGGCGTGCAGCGGCGCGCGGGCCGGCGTGCCGATCAAGGCGCCGTCCAGGAAGCCCAGCGTCGAGCGGGTGCCCGACCAGGCGGCCGACTTGTCGGCGCCTTGCACCCGCGGCAGCGCGGCCAGCAGGTCGAGGTAGGCGGCCATCGTCGTCTGCCCGGCCTGCGCCAGCGCGAAGGTATCGCTCAGCAGCGTGATGCGGGCCGACGGCGGCAGGCGGTCGAAAGCCTGCGCCAGCACGGCATGCTGCGCCGGTGCGTAGGCCACGCGGTAGAAGCCCTCGCCGCCCGGGTTGAGCAGCGGCGGCAGCGTCGGGCAGCCGGGCAGGGTGATGGTCTGCTGCGCGCCCTTCAGCAGCAGCGTCTCGGTGCGCTCGCCATGGCGGATCACCAGCGGCACCTGCCAGCGCGAACCATCGGCCGCGCCAGTCATCGAGAAGCGCTGCTGCGACAGCTCGATGCGTGTGGCGCCGTCCACGCAGCGGCTGGCCAGGTGGATCAGCGGAAAGCCGCGCTGGTCGGTCCAGCTGGCCGCCACCGCGGCCACGTCGCGCCCCGAGGCCTGGCCGATGTGGAACCACAGGTCGCCGGCCGTGGCATTGGAGAAGCGCCGCGCGCGCATGTAGGCGCCCAGCCCGGCGCGGAACTTCGCGGGCCCGATCCACTGCTCCAGCATGCTCAGCACCGCGCCACCCTTGGTGTAGGTGATGTCGTCGAAGACCTCGAACACCCGGTTCTCGGGCACGCTGCCCGAGCGGATGGCGCGCGTGGCGGGGCCGCTGTCGCGCTCCATCGCGCCATCGACGTAGGAGCGCTGGCGCAGCGGGCCCTGCCAGTCGGGGTTGAAGTGGTCGGTGGCCTTGCGGGCCATCCAGGTGGCAAAGGCCTCGTTGAGCCAGATCTCGTCCCAGGAGGCGGCCGTCACCAGGTTGCCGAACCACTGGTGCGCCACCTCGTGCGCCACGATGTTGAAGATGGTGCGCCGCTGGCGCACGCTGCCGGTGGCGGGGTCGAACAGCAGGGTGCCTTCGGAGTAGGAGATCAGGCCCCAGTCTTCCATCGCGCCGTCGCGCCCGCTGGGCACGGCCAGCTGGTCGAGCTTGGGCAGCGCGTAGGGCACACCGAAGTAATCGTTGTAGTAGGGCAGCAGCTGTTCGGTGGTCTTCAGTGCATAGGCGGCGCGGTCACGCTTGCCCGGCACGGTGAGGATGCGCAGCGGCACGCCAGCGGCCTGGCCGCTCAGCGCATCGAAGCGGCCCACGGCCACCGCCACCAGGTAGCTGGGCATGGACGGCGTGGGCACGAAGCGGTGCAGCACCTGCGCGCCTTCGTCCACCGCGCTGGCCGGGGGCATGTTCGACAGTACCTCGTAGCCCTTGGGTGCCCGCACCGCCAGCTCGAACACGCTGCGAAAGGCCGGCTCGTCGAAGGCTGGGAACACCCTGCGGGCGTAGACCGCCTCGAGCTGGGTGGCCAGCAAACGCGCAGGCTGACCCAGTGCCTGGTGGGGTGCGCCGAACAACCCCGCGCCGCTGCGCTGCACCCGGCCGTCGTAGGCCAGGCGCAGGCGGTGCGTGCCGGCGGCGATGGGCTGGCCGTCGGTCGGCCGCAGCTGCCAGGTCTGGGCCTTGTCGTCGGCCGTCACGGTGAGCGCCCGTTCACCGTCGCCGCCCAGCAGCATGGTGCTGCGCGCCGTCAGCTGATGCGCGTGCAGCACGATGTGCGGCACCGGCTGGCGCACCGTCACCGCGATGGTGACCTCGCCGCTGAAGCGCTCGGCATCGGGATCGAGCACCAACTGCAGCGCATAGTGCGAGGGCCGCACATGCTTGGACAGCAGGCCGGGGGTCTGGTCGAAGTCGAAGCGCGGTTGTGCGGTCGCGGGCCCTGCCCATGAGCACAGGGCCAGCGCGAGGGCCAGGGCGTTGCTAACGTTCATGAGCGGCGTCCTTCACGGTGAGGCGCCGAATGTATCGGGTGCCTGCCGGCCCGTATCTCCCCACGATGGCGCCGTCGTGCGCTGCGTCGACGGCGCGCCGGCCTGTAGCATGGACCGTCCCACCGCACCCACCCGGGGCTCACCATGGACTACCTGCTGCTGATCATCGAGCCGCCCGCGCAGCGCGGCACCCGCACCGAGGCCGAAGGCCGCGAGGCCTACGCTCGCATGCAGCGTTTCGGCGAGGCGCTGCAGGCGCAAGGCCGGCTGAAGGCGGTGCAGTCACTGGCCTCGCACGCCAGCGCCGTGCGGGTGCGCGGCAGCGGCCATCGGGCGCAGGTGCTGGACGGCCCCTTCGCCGAGGCCAAGGAGATGGTGGGCGGCTTCTTTCTGGTCGACTGCGCCAGCCTGGCCGAGGCGGTGGACCTCGCCCGAGACTGCCCGGCGGCCGAATGGGCCACGGTGGAGGTGCGCGCGCTGGCGCCGTGCTTCGACGATAGCTTGGGGGTGACCGGGGTTTTCACTTAGGACGGGTTGGTCGAAAACCCGGACGCTGCTTCGTCGTAGGGATTGAAGCCCCCTAGACGGCTTCGCACACGGTCCGGCAAGCCCGCCGCTGACCGTGCCGACACCCAGACCGGAGACCCCATGACCACGCCCATGAACCCTGTCGTCCACTTCGAGATGCCCTACCGCGACCGCG
>MESD01000002.1:3475-23342 GCA_001770815.1 Burkholderiales bacterium RIFCSPHIGHO2_12_FULL_69_20 | reverse complement strand
GTGATCGGCGACGCCAGCGCCACCACGCAGCCCAAGGCCGGCCACATCGCCAACCAGGAGGCCAAGGTGTGTGCCGACGCGCTGGCGCGCATCTTCGCCGGCGGCCAGCCCGATCCGGCGCCGGTCACCAACTCGGCCTGCTACTCGACCATCACGCGCACGCAGGCCTCATGGTTGACGGCGGTGTTCCAGTACGACCCGGTGGCCAAGGTGATGACGCCGGTGGCCGATTCGTCGGCCGCCTCGGTGGGCTGGAAGACCGACCACTTCGAGGACATGAACGAGTGGTTCGGCGCCTTGATGGCCGACACCTTCGCCTGAGTCGCCGGGCGGCTGACTCAGCCGCCTGACCGGGGCACGATCACCGCGCCGGTCAGGCGCTCCTGCGCCTGCACCAGCGAGGGCACGTAGCGAGCGCCAAAGCCCAGCGCGCTGGCCAGCGCCAGCGACTGGTGCACCGCCTCGCCCACCACCGTGGGCACGGCCAGGTTCTCGGCCAGGTGGGTGTAGTAGCGGATGTCCTTGCGGGCGTTGTCCAGCTCGAATTTCAGGCCGTCCAGGTCACCGTCCAGCGTCTTGGCCATGGCCTGGAAAAGCCCCGAGTTGACCGCACCCTTGCTGATCAGCGCCACCAGCTGGCGCAGGTCGACACCCGCGCGCTGGCCCACCGCAAAGGCCTCGGCCGTGGCGGTGCAGATGGCCTGGGCGATGAAGTTGTTCAGCAGCTTGATCACATGCCCGGCGCCCGGCCCGCCGACGTGGAACACGTTCTCGGCAAAGCCGTGCAGGATCGGTTCGAGCCGGGCAAACACCGCGGCGTCGGCTCCCACCATCACGTTGAGCTTGCCGGCTTCGGCCTCCACCGGCGTGCGCGCCAGCGGCGCGTCCACCAGCACCACACCGGCGGCGGCGCACTCGGCGCGCAGCGCGGTGGTGGAGTCGGGCTCGCTGGTCGAGCAGTCGACGATCAGCAGGCCGGGAGTGGCACCTGCCAGCAGCCCGAGCGGCCCGCGGATCACGCCTTCGACCTGGGGTGATCCGGTGACGCAGATGAACACCACCTCGCAGGCGGCGGCCAGTGCGGCCGGGCTGCCGGCGCGCTGCGCGCCCGCAGCCAGCAGGTCGGCCACGCGCTCGGTGTTGCGGTGCACGGTGAGGTGCAACTGGTGGCCGTTGGCGATCAGGTTGCGCGCCATGCCGTGGCCCATGAGGCCAGACGCGCCGATGAATCCAAGGGTGCTCATGTCAGTACCGCCCGGCCGCCCGAAGGTGCTGACACGCCCCCTCGGGGGGCAGCGAACGAAGTGCGCGTGGGGGTTTCATTTCAGGATGTCTCCGTGGTGGATTGGGGATCGCCGCCTGTGCGGCGGATGCAGGCAATGAGCCTACATCACCCGACCGAACCACCACACGCTCAGGCCCGCGGCCAGCAGCACCAGCAGCGCGCCGGCGGCGGCCAGCAGGGCGCTGACCTCGGTCTCCTTGGTCTCGACCACCAGCCGGCTGCTCAGGCCCTGGTAGACCTGCTTGAGGTCCTCGGCGGTGCCGGCGTAGAAGTAGTGGGCGCGGGTGGTATTGGAGATGGCCTTGAGGGTGTCTTCGTCCAGCCGCACGCGCATGCTCCAGCCCTCGAAGCCGATGGTCTCGCCGGCCTTGGTGCCGATGCCCACGGTGTAGACCTTGACGCCGCGCTCGGCGGCCATCTTGGCGGCTTCCAGCGGGTCGGGCCCGGTGGTGCGCTGGCCGTCGGTCAGCAGGATCACCGCGGCCGAGTTGTAGCTGCCGGGCTCCACCGGGGTGAAGGGCTTCTTCTCCTTCTTCTCGCCCGGCGCCGCCGGCATCGCCCGCGCACCGGTGATCTGGCTCAGGTCGATGCCTTCATCGGGAAACAGCGTGGCCAGCGACAGGATCAGGCCCGAGCCGATGGCCGTGGCGCGCTGCAACTGGAAGCGGTCGATCGCGGCCACCACATCTTCGCGGCTGAGCGTGGGCGCCTGCACCACCGCGGCGGTGCCGGCAAAGCTCACCACGCCGATGCGCACGTTGCGCGGCAGCCCGGCGACGAAGGCCTTGGCGGCCTCTTGCGCGGCCACCATGCGGTTGGGCTTGACGTCGGTGGCGCGCATGCTGCCCGAGACGTCCATCGCCAGGATGATGGTCTGGTCACGCGAGGGCAGCTTGAGCTTGAGCACCGGCCGCGCGCTGGCCAGCAGCAGCAGCGCCACCGCGGCCAGCAGCAGCGCCGGCGGCAGATGCCGGCGCCAGCCCGGGCCGCTGCCCATCGCCTGCCGCACGATGGCCACGCTGGCCAGGCGCACGCTGTTCTTCTTGCGCCGTGCCAGCAGCAACAGGTAGGCCAGCACCAGCGCCGGCAGCAGCAGCAGGCTCCACAAGGCCTCGGGCCATAACAGGTTCATCGGGTCATCCTCTCACGCGGGGGCCGTTGCCGACGCCCTCGGCGTGCGCAGTTCGGCGGGCAGCCGGTGGCCGCTGACGGCCAGTGCGCGCTGGCGGCGCAGCGCCACGTAGCGCAGCAGCGCGGCCAGCAGGTCGTCGTGGGTGGCCAGCTCCAGCACGTCCACGCCGGCGTCGATCAGCTGGTCGCGCAGCTGCTGCTCATGCGCGGCGGCCAGGGCTTCGAAGCGCTGGCGAAAGCCCGCGTCCTGGGTGTCGACCAGCAACTGCTCGCCGGTCTCGGCGTCTTCCACCGTCAGCAGGCCGATGTCGGGCAAGGCCATTTCCAGCGCGTCGACCAGCCTCACCGCCAGCACCTCGTGTCGGCGTGCCAGCCGGCCCAGCGGCGCGGACCAGCCCGGCTCGCTGATGAAATCGGACACCACGAACACCAGCGAGCGGCGGCGCAGCATGCCTTCGGCGCGGGCCAGCAGATCGGCCAGGCGGGTGGGCGCGGCGTCAGCGGCGGCCGCTTGTCCGGCCAGCGGCCTGCCGCGCGCCTGGCGCTGGCCACGGGCGGCCTGCAGCGGCGGCTGGCGCATGCGCGCCAGCAACTGCAGCACCTGCAGGCGGCCCAGCCCGGGCGGCAGCACGGCCAGGCGCTGGCGCGGATCGGCGGCACCGGGGTGGTACAGCACCGCGCCCACCCGGTTGCCGTGGCGGGTGAGCAGCCGCGCCAGCGCGGCGACGAAGCCTTCGCTCAGGCCCAGCTTGGTCTGATCGCCCGAGCCGAAATCGATGCTGCCCGACAGGTCGAGCAGAAACCAGGCGCTGAGCTCGCGGTCCTCGGTGAACTGGCGCACATGCGGCACCTGCAGCCGGGCGGTGACGTTCCAGTCGATGTGGCGAACGTCGTCGGCGTGCTGGTATTCGCGCAGGTCGGCCAGGTCGAGCCCGGCGCCCCGCCACAGCGTGCGGTAGTCGCCCTGCAGCAGGCCGTCGAGGCGTCGCAGCACGGTCCATTCCAGCCGATGCAGCAGCGTGACTTCTGCCCCTCGTCCGACGGGTACGTCGGCCGATCCCCGGAGGGGATCGCGGGCCGGCTTGGTGAACTGAGGCCGGACAGGATCAGTCCCTGCGGACTGATCCTGCCTGCCGAGGGCCATCGGCCTCTGGCCGATGGCGGCCCGGCGCTCGGCCCGCGCGCTTCGATCAGCGCTGGATTCGTTCATGCTGTCTGGTGCTGCATCGGCTTTTCAGGCAGCGGCAGGCGCGCCATCACCTTGGTGATCAGCGCGTCGGCGCTCAAGCCTTCGGCCAGCGCCTCGTAGCTGAGCACCAGGCGGTGGCGCAGGCAGTCGGCGGCCAGGTCGCCCAGGTCCTCGGGCAGCACGTAGCCGCGCCCGCGCATGAAGGCCAGTGCGCGCGAGGCCTCGACCAGCGCGATGCTGGCGCGCGGGCTGGCGCCGTAGCTGAGGTACTTGCCCAGTTCGGCCAGGCCATGCTTGTCGGGCCGCCGCGTGGCGCCCACCAGCTTGACCGCGTACTGGATCAGGCTGGGGTCGACGTACACCTGCCGGCAGGCCTGCTGCAGCTCGGCCAGCTGGCTGGTGCTGGCGACCGCCGACGCCGCAATGGGCGGGCCGATCACCCGCTCGACGATGACGAACTCTTCCTCGTCGCTGGGGTAGTCGACCAGCACCTTCATCATGAAGCGGTCGACCTGCGCCTCGGGCAGCGGGTAGGTGCCTTCGGTCTCGATCGGGTTCTGCGTGGCCATCACGATGAAGGGTGTGGGCACCTTGTGCGCCTCGCCGGCAATCGTCACCTGGCGCTCCTGCATCACCTCCAGCAGCGCGCTCTGCACCTTGGCCGGCGCGCGGTTGATCTCGTCGGCCAGCAGCAGGTTGGCGAACACCGGGCCCAGCGTGGTGCCGAACTCGCCAGTCTTCTGGTTGTAGATGCGCGTGCCCACCAGATCGGCCGGCACCAGGTCGGGGGTGAACTGGATGCGTTTGTAGCTGCCGCGCAGCGTGGCCGCCAGCGTGCGCACCGTCAGCGTCTTGGCCAGGCCGGGCACGCCCTCGACCAGCAGGTGGCCCTGCGCCAGCAGCGCCACCATCACGCGTTCTAGGAAGCGGTCCTGCCCGACCACGACGCGCTTGACCTCGTAGAGGATGCGCTCCATCAGCTGGGCGGTCTCGGCGGAAAAGGTGGGAACAGTGCTCATCGGGTGCTCAGCATGTCGAAGTGAGGCGCTCTGGCCAAGTGGACGCCGCCGAACCGGCTTTGCCGGGCCGCTGGCGGCGCCCCCTTGAGGGGGAGGCGCCGAAGGCGCTTCGGGGGTGGGTCATCAAAACGGCGGCAGGCCGGCGCCGGCGGCGGCGTTCTCGATCGGCACGGCAAAGCCGATGCCGATGAAGGTGCGCTGCTCGTTGGGGTTCATGATGGCGGTGACGATGCCCACCACGTGGCCGTCCATCGTGACCAGCGGACCACCCGAGTTGCCGGGGTTGGCGGCGGCGTCGAACTGGATCAGGTTGGTCAGGATGCGCCGGCCTTCGGGTGAGCGGAATTCACGCTTCAGTCCCGACACCACGCCCTGCGACGCCGACGGCCCGATGCCGAACGGAAAGCCCACCGCCAGCACCGCATCACCCGGCGCCAGCCCGCTGGTCGAGCGCATCGTGGCGGCCTGCAGGTCGTCGGGGATGGTCAGCGCCTGCAGCACCGCCAGGTCGTTCTGGGGCTGCAGGCTGACCACCCGGGCCTCGCTCTGGCTGCCATCGGCAAAGGTGACGGTGAGACGGGCCGCGCCTTCGACCACATGCAGGTTGGTCAGGATCAGGCCCTTGTCGACGATCACCACGCCGGTGCCCACGCTGCGGCCGTCCATCGGATCGGCTTCTTCGGGATCGGGTGCGCGCTCGACCGGCTTGCCCGACTTGCTTCGGCCGGGCGCCGCTGCGCCCTTGGCGGGCGCCGCCGTACTCTCGCCCACCACCCGCACCACCGACGGCAGGATCGCCTCGTAAGCGGCTAGACCCGGTGCCACCAACGGCTCCTTGGCGATGGATTCGCGCAGCGCCGCGTCGATCTGCGCTATGCCCAGCGGGCGTTGGATCTTGGCGGTCCAGGCCGGCCAGCCGGCCAGCAGCGCCAGCAGCAGCATCGCGCCGGCCCACAGCCAGCGCTCGCGCCGGTGCAGGCGTTGGACGAAGGTCAACGGAGGCGGCCGTTGGGCCGCCGCGCGGTCAGGGTCCGAGGCGGTGGCGGTGCCCGTGGACGCGGTGCCCGCTGCGGCGTCGGCAGCGGGCACCGCAGCGGCCGGTGCGGTGCCGGCGGCGCGTGCAGGGGATCGGCTGTACAGCGAGGGGCGGGCCATCGTCACCGGCTCCGGCAGCCACCAGCGGCCACCCGTGACCACAGTATCACGGCAGCGCAGCGCCTGCAGGCCGGGGGGCGGTGCCCCAGGGCCCAACGCCGGCTGCGCACCGCTCGGGGCATCATGGCGGCATGGACGGCAAGCCCACCCCCTGGATCGACACCCACTGCCACCTCGATGCGCCCGAGTTCGACGCCGACCGCGCTGCGGTGCTGGCCCGTGCGCGGGCCGCGGGCGTGGTGATGCAGGTGCTGCCGGCCGTGGCGGCTGCGCACTTCGACGCCGTGTGCGCGCTGGCGCATGACCACGGGCTGGCCTATGCGCTGGGCATCCACCCGCTGTACGTGGACCGCGCCGAGGAGGCCGACCTCGACCGGCTGGCCGAGGCGCTGGCCCGCCACCGCGACGACCCGCGGCTGGTGGCCGTGGGCGAGATCGGCCTCGACGGTTTCGTGCCCGGCCTGGACTGGGCGCGCCAAGAGCGCTTCTACACCGCGCAACTGCAGCTGGCGCGAGACGCCGGCCTGCCGGTGATCCTGCATGTGCGGCGCTCGGCCGATGCACTGCTCAAGGGCCTGCGGCGCATTGCCGTGAGCGGCGGTATCGCCCACGCCTTCAATGGCAGTCGGGTGCAGGCCGAGGCCTTCATCGGGCTGGGTTTCAAGCTGGGCTTTGGGGGCACGCTGACCTTCGAGCGCGCGCTTCAGATCCGCCGGCTGGCCGCCGAGCTGCCCGCCACGGCGCTGGTGCTGGAGACCGACGCGCCTGACATCCCGCCGCAATGGCTGTACCGCACCGCTGAGCAGCGTGCCGCCGGCGCCACCCACCGCAACGAGCCGGCCGAGCTGCCGCACATCGGCGCGGTGCTGGCCGGCCTGCGCGGTTGGTCACCGGAGCAGACTGCCGCGGTCACTGTGGCCAATGCGCGGGCGGCGCTGCCACGCCTGGCGCTGTTGTAGCCGGCGCGCCGGATCAGGCCGCGGCGCGGCGGCGGCGTGCCAAGCTCATCAGGCCGGCGATGCCGGCGAGCATCAGGGCCCAGGTCTGCGGCTCGGGAATTGGCGCCGCCGTGCCGTCCAGGTTGCCGTTGCCGAACCCGTCCACGTTGCCCGCCAGGGTGCCGGGGATGGCTTTGCCGGTGACGACGTCGAAGCCGAAGGAGAACGGCTCGCCGCGGCTGCCGTCGGCCAGCGTCGGCCACAGCGTCTGCGTGAAGCTGGTGAAATTCATCGAGCCCGCAAAGTAGACGCTGCTGGCGTCGTCGGTCGACAGGCTGAAGCTGCTGAAGAGCACGTCGTTCAGCGCTTGCTGCATCACCGTCACCGGGCGGCCGTTCTGGTCGAGCGCCACCTGTTCGATCGTCGCCTGGCCGATGGCCTGCCCCTTCAGCAGATTGAACAGCACCGCGGGCGCCGAGGCGTCCAGCAACTGCGACCAACTCAGCTCGCTGACCGATGGCTTGCTGATCACCTGGCCACCGAGGCCCACGGCGTTCGACGTACCCATCGAAAAACTGCCGATGTTGATCCAGTTCTCGTAACCAATGGCGCGGCTGTCACCGGCGATCGCCGATGCGCCGTTGCCCAGGCGCAGGTACAGCCCCGCGCGGGCCGGGGCCGTGCCGCGTCCGTCGACCGGCGGCCGCGCCGACGGGCCGGTGGTGGTGTCTTTCAGCAGGTCGTAGCGGGTGGCCTGCATCGGCCCGCTGCCGCCCAGCGCGCCGGGGTCGTAGCGCAGCGTCACCGCCGATGGACTCAGGCTTGCAGCGATGTAGGAATCGTCGCCGCTGCTGCCGCCGAACGACATCGAGCTGATCGACGCTTGCTCAGCCGTCAAGGTCAGATAAGGGGCTTGTTTTGGCGTGCCCGGCTTGACGACCTCGAAGCGGGCGCTGGTTTGCTGCAGGCCGCCCGTCGTGCTGCTGAACAGCGGCGGGACGCTCTGGTCGAGCCCCTGCATCCAGGCCAAGTCCTGGACCGACGGCTTGCCGACGACGGGTGGCGACCCCGACTGCCGCGCGATGGCGACGCTCACGCCCCAGCTCAGGCTGCCAACGTCGATCTGCCCCAGGTGTCCCGCATCGGTGGACTCGCCCGGGATCGACGGGATCTCGAGGTACAAGCCGCTGGTGGCCGCAGCCGCGCCGTACGGCAACAGCGCGATCGACAGGGCAAGCAGCAAGGGGCGCAGGGCAGGGTGGGTCATGGGCTTCTCGGGAGGTTGGGTCAGATCGTCCAGGCGCGGTGCATCCCGGGTGCGGCCGATGCGGCCAGCGCGGTCACAGGTTCTCCAGCCAGGCCGTGAGCGTCTTGCGCGCGTCGGCGGTGTGCTGAAGCTCGTCGTGGTGCCGCTCGGCATAAACCAGCGCCAGCATCAGCGGCACCGTCAGCTGCGGTCGGCCGGCCACCGCGGTGGCCGCCTTCAGCATCGCACCCACCGGGCGCAGCGGCATCGGCACGACGGCGACCGGCGCGCTCAGCGGGTCGGCGCACAGCGTTGCCGGTGACGTCACCAGGTACTGACGGCAGACGAAGGGCCGGTCGGCGTGGATGCTGCAGGCCCCGTCCTCGAGGAAGGGGCAGGCCAGCCCCAGGCCGAAGTAGGTGGCGGTGACCGCCAGCGCCTGCTGCGGGCTGGTGGTGGGCTCGTCGCGCATCAAGGTGTCGAACAGCCCGGCTTGCCGAAGGCGGGCCACGCCGTCGGCAAAGCGCGTCCGTACACGGGCCTGCTGTGCCGCCGGCATCGCCTGCACCCGCCGTGTCAGTGCCAGCGTCTCGGCCGGCGTCACCGGCACCGGCTGTGCGCGGCAGCAGGTGTCGCAGCCCTTGCTGCAGGTGATCGTGCGGCCTTGTGCGCGCTGCTGGGCTACGCCGACGGCGATCACTGCATTGTCTACCGCATACATGAAGGGCAGCAACTCGTCGGGCCGGGCTGGGCCACCGGGCGCGGGGTGGGCGACCTTGATCCGGCGGCCCGGCAGCTTGACGCTGACGGTCAGCAGGGGCGGCGGCATGGCGGTGGGCGGCCCGCAGCGCTGGTGCGAGGCAAGGGGCCACGATTGGCCGGGGTCAGTTCGGCAGCCGTCGACGCAGCGCCACGCCGGTGAGCAGCAGGCCGCCCAGCATCAGGGCCCAGCTGGCGGGCTCGGGCACGGCTGAGGCCAGCGCCAGGCTCAAGCCGTGCAGGGCCTGCGGATCGCCGCTGAAAGTGAGGTTGGCGGTCTTGGATTGATCGAAGGAAGCCTCGACCCACTGCGTCGGCTTGTTCGGATCCGGGAGGTAGCGCAAGGTGATCGACGTCATCGCCATCGAGGCATTGAGGGTGAAGCGATCTTCACCGCCGGAGCCCCCCGTCGATATGCTGGTGATGAGGTTGCCCTCGAAGATCGCCTGGAAGTAGTTGTAGCTGTTGCCACCGGCCCAGGGCTTCACTGCGTAGAGCGTGGCCTTGCCGGGATCCGTGCCCGTGGTCAGTTTCGAAAACAGATCCAGATAGCTGCTGTCGAGGTACTGGGTCCAGCTCAAGTCCTGGACGTTGGTCTTGCCCGCACCGAAGAGGGGGTGGCCCGAGTTCGACACGCCCCACGACCAGGCCAGCACCTCGATGGCACCTTCGTAGCCCTTCATCTTGGACTCACCCTTGATGCCGTCGATGTTCAGGTAGAGATCGATGGCGGCCTGGGCGGGCACGGCGGCCAGCAGCGTGGCGCCGACGAGGGTGGCGAGAATGGATTTCATGGCGGTCGCTCCGACAGGTGAGAAATGACTCCGATCAATCGATTCTGTGGGTTGGCGAGACTTTCATCACATCTTTTCCACCGGCCAGGCGCTGGCATCCCCCATGTGCAGGTAGGGCGGACCCTAGGCGCCAGACGGCCAGCGGCCGCGAGGCGCGTGCCGCGGCAAAGCGGCCATCGGCGCCAGCAGATCCCGGCCGGCTGTCAGCGGTTGCGCGGCGCGATCGGCGTCTCGGGCAGCGGGTAGCCGGCGGCACCAAAGGTGGCCACCACCGCCTTGTGGGTGTCGAAGTACACCTGCCAGTAGTGGTCGGTGTGGGTGTACGGCCGCACGCACAACAGCGGGCCCTCGGGCGTGAACTGCAGGATCTCGACGTCGGGCGCCGGGCTGATGGCCACGTTGGGGATCGCGGCGATGGCCGTCTTCAGCCGGCCGATGGCGTCGAGTGGGTCGACGCTGTTGGCCACCTTGGCCACGCAGTCCACCCGGCGCAGGGGCAGGGTGCTGAAGTTTTGGATGCTGTCGGAGAAGATCTTGTTGTTGCCGACGATGGTCACCACGTTGTCGGGGGTGATGATGGTGGTGCCGAACAGGCCGATCTCCTGCACCGTGCCGGTGACACCGCCAGCCTGCACAAAATCACCCACCTTGAACGGGCGCAGCACCTGCATGAAGACGCCGGCGGCAAAATGCGCCAGCAGGCCGCTCCAGGCCGCACCGATGGCCAGGCCGGCACCCGCCAGCAGGGCCGCGAACGAGGTGGTGCTGACGCCGAAGATGTCCAGGATGGCCAGCACCAGGACGATGTTCAGCACCACGTTCAGGATCGAGCGCAAGTAGTTGGCCAGCGTGGCATCGACCTTCTTGCCCCGCTCCAAGGCCACACCCAGGGCGCGCAGGGCCAGGCTGATGAGCCAGCGGCCGACAATCCAGGCGGCAATCGCGCCCAGGATCTTCAAACCGAAATCCGCACCCTCGGTGCTGAGAAAACTGATGATGGCTTCCACGTTCATGAGTCGGACCCTCCCGTCCTTGTTGCTGGCTTGTCGCGCTGGGCGCGCCGGATGATTGCAGGACTTGACGGGCCTGACAACGCGGGCGAGCGTGCATTCCTGCCCACTTGTGGGGCTTCAGTGGCCGGCGTTGCGGCCGACAAGACGCCGCACCTGCAAGGCCTGGCGCCAGTGGCCGGGCCGCTCACGAGGCTGCTGGTGCTGGGCAGCTTTCCGGGCGTGGCCTCGCTGCGCGCGCAGCAGTATTACGGCCATGCCCGCAACCACTTCTGGCCCATCCTGTCGGCGCTGTGGGCGGTCGACCTGCTGGCCCTGCCCTATGCGGCGCGGCTGCAGGCGATGCAGTCGCACGGCCTGGGTCTGTGGGACGTGTACGCTGCCTGTCAGCGCGAAGGCAGCCTCGACAGCGCGATCAAGCAGGCGCAGCCCAACGATCTGGCCGGCCTGGTGGCGCGGCTGCCGGCGCTGCAGGCCATCGCCCACAACGGCGGTGAGTCGGCACGCGCGATGCGGATCACCGGCGCGCTGGGCGTGCCGGTCTACCGCCTGCCGTCCACCAGCCCGGCCAATGCCAGCTGGTCGTTCGACCGCAAACTCACCGCCTGGCGCGCGGTGTTCACTGCCCACGGCATCTCATGACGACGACCAAGAAGAAATCCCAGACCCTGCTGGCGGGCGCGACGATCAGCGAATTCGACGGCGTGCGCTACCTGCACCTGGGCACCGACTGGGTGCAGGGCGCCATGCGCATCCGCGCGCCGCGCAAGCTGGAGCTCGAATACATCCAGCGCATGATGGCCTGGCTGCTGTGGCGGCCCACCGACGCACTGGCCCACGGCCGCGCGGTGCAGCTGGGGCTGGGCGCGGCGGCGATCACCCGCTTCACCCACCAGGTGCTGCGCTGGCCGACCACGGTGGTGGAGCTGAACCCGTCGGTGATCCAGGCCTGCCGGCTGTGGTTTCACCTGCCCGACGACGACGAGCGGCTGCAGGTGGTGCACGCCGATGCCGCCCGCTGGGTGCTGCAGGACGAGCACCTGCAGAGCGCCGACGCGCTGTGCGTCGACCTCTACGACCACGACGCCGCCGCGCCGGTGCTCGACGATGAAGACTTCTACCGTGCCTGCCGCGGCGTGCTGGCGCCGGGCGGGCTGGTGACGGTGAACCTGTTCGGCCGCGACGCCAGCTTCGAGCGCAGCGCCGAGCGGGTGGCGGCAGCCTTCGGTGCCGACCAGGTGTGGCAGCTGGCGCCCACCAAGGAGGGCAATACCGTGCTGGTGGCCGGGCGCGAGGTGGTGCTGCCCGACCGCGAGATCCTCAGCGCCCGTGCCGATGCCATCGAGGACCGTTACGGCCTGAAGGCACGCAAGTGGCTGCGGCTGGTGCGGCCTTACGGCGGCGGCGCCGACTGATCGCCCGCGTGGCCGCGCGCATCACTCGCTGCCGCGCCCACCCACCTTGCCGCGCAGCGCCTTGATCTGGCCGCGCTGCACCTTGCCTTCCACCCGCCGGCGTTGCGAGCCCTTGGTCGGCTTGGTGGCCCGCCGCGCCTTGGGCACATGGGCGGCGGCCTCGATCAGCTCGCGCAGCCGCTCTACGGCGTCGGCGCGGTTGCGCTCCAGGCTGCGGTGGTCCTGCGACTTGATCACCACGGTGCCGTCGCCGCTGATGCGCTGGTCGGGCCAGGCCCGCAGCCGGGCCTTCACCGCCTCGGGCAGGCTGCTGGCGGCGATGTCGTAGCGCAGGTGCACCGCATTGCTGACCTTGTTGACGTTCTGCCCACCCGCGCCCTGCGCACGGATGGCGCTGAACTCGATCTCGTCCTCGCGGGGGTGGCCGGCCAGGCCCGACAGTCCGTGCAGGGCTGGCATCATCGGCGACCAGATTCGGGTTGAGGAGCGGGCATGTTCGGCGTGGCGGATTACGGGGCCTTCGTGGTGGCGGTGATTGTGTTCCTGGCGATCCCGGGGCCGGGCAACCTGGCGCTGATCACCTCCACCGGCAAGGGCGGGTTGCTGGGCGGGCTGGCCGCCACGCTGGGCGTGATCGCCGGCGACCAGGTGCTGATGTGGCTGGCGGTGGCCGGCGTGGCCACGCTGTTGTCGGCCTCGCCGATGTTGTTTGCCGGCGTGCAGTGGCTGGGCGCCGGCTACCTGGCCTGGCTGGGCTGGAAGATGATCACCGCCCAGCCGGGTGATGCACCGGTGCTGCACATCCGCGCCGGCCAGTACTTCCGCCAGGCGCTGACGATCACGCTGCTCAACCCCAAGGCCATCGTCTTCTACATGGCCTTCTTTCCGCTGTTCGTCGACCCGGCGCGCCACCAGGGGCTGCTGACCTTCGGCTTCATGGCGGCCACGGTGGCGGTGCTCACGTTTCTGTACGGTGCGCTGGCGGTGGGGCTGACCTGGCACTTTGCCGAGCGGCTGCGCGCCAGCCCTGTGGCGGTGCGCTGGCTCAACCGGCTGGCCGGCACGCTGCTGGTGGGCTTCGGGCTGAAGCTGGCGCTGTCGCGCTAGCTTGGCGGGCGGGCGGGCGGTGGTTCGTGGGGGGTGGCGGGCATAGCCGCCCCTGGCAAATCGTGTCAGCATGCACGACGCTGAACCAGACGGCGAGGATCGCATGCAGAACCTGATCTACCTGATCATCATGGCGCTGGCCGGTGGGGCCGGTTGGTACGGCGGCTCTTGGAAGGGGCGTGACGCGATCCAGGCGCTGGACAAGGCCAAGGCGGTGGGCGAGCAGGCCATCGCCGAGCGCGACAAGCTCGACCGCGACCTCAAGCAAAGCCTGGCGCGTTTGACCAACGAGTTTCAGCAGGGCCAGCAGCAGCGCGATGCCGAGCATGTCAAGGTCAAGGACGAGTTGACCGGCGCACTGGCCCAGCGCGACAAGACCATCACCGCGCTGGGCCGTGCGCGCGACGGCGGCCAGGCCACCATCCGCCGCAACGAGGCCCGGCTCCAGGATACCGGCACCTCGGCCGAAGAGCGGCAACGCCTGCTGGCCGAGAATACGCGGCTGAAGCAGGAGGTGGCCGACAAGGAGACGCAGATTGCCGGCTTCGAATGCTCGAAGCTGCCGGTGCCCGCGCCGCTGCTGTCACCGCTGCAAGGAAGCTGAGCATGGCCCGCCGCATCCTTCAAGCTTCGTTCGTCCGCCGGGCCGCGCTGTCAGCCGGCTGGCTCGCTGGTCTGCACACACTCGCCGGCTGCGCACCCACGCTGCCGGTGGTGGTCGCGCCGATCAACTGCCCCGTGTCGGCCGAGCAGCTGGCCCGGCGTTGCCAGGCGCCGCAGGCCATCGCCAACGGCGCCACTTATGGCGAGGTGCTGCAGCTGCACCAGCTCGATCGCAAGGCGCTGCGCGATTGCGCCGCGCACGACCGGCTGCTGGCCGAGATGATCGTGCAGTGCCAGCGCACCATCCTGGACTACAACGACCGGCTGGTCGAGATCAATCGCCGCATCGCCGACAAGCCTTGAGCGTTGTGGCTGAGCCGGCGGCCGATGCGGGCGCTGGCGCACCGAGCCGCCCAGTGGCGGGCGGATAGCATGGTGGCCCTGCCCATCGTGGCGCCTGCCTGAACTGCCCCGCCCATGGCCACCAGCCTGCTTGCCCTGCTCGACGACATCGCCAGCGTGCTCGATGACGTGGCCACCATGACCAAGGTGGCGGCCAAGAAGACCGCCGGCGTGCTGGGCGACGATCTGGCGCTCAATGCGCAGCAGGTCACCGGCGTCAACGCCGACCGCGAGCTGCCGGTGGTGTGGGCAGTGGCCCGGGGCTCGCTGCTCAACAAGGTCATCCTGGTGCCGGCGGCGCTGGCCATCAGCGCGGTGGCACCGTGGCTGATCACGCCGCTGCTGATGGTGGGTGGCGCCTACCTGTGCTTCGAAGGCTTCGAGAAGCTGGCGCACAAGTTCATGCACAGCGCGGCCGACGATGCCGCCCAGCGCGAGGCGCTGGTGCAGGCGCTGGCCGATCCGAACATCGACCTGGTGGCACTGGAGAAGGACAAGATCAAGGGCGCAGTGCGCACCGACTTCGTGCTCTCGGCCGAGATCGTGGCCATCACGCTGGGCACCGTGGCCAGCGCGCCCTTCCTGCAGCAGTTCACCGTGCTGGCCGGCATCGCGCTGGTGATGACGGTGGGCGTCTACGGCCTGGTGGCCGGCATCGTCAAGCTCGACGACGCCGGGCTGTGGCTCACCGGCCGGGCGGGCGCCGCGCAGCAGGCGCTGGGCCGCGGCCTGCTGGTGGGCGCGCCGTGGCTGATGAAGGGCCTGTCGGTGGTGGGCACGGCGGCGATGTTCCTGGTGGGCGGCGGCATCCTCACGCATGGCATCGCGCCGATCCACCACGCGATCGAGTCGCTCACCGCGGGCGCTGGGGCGCTGATGGCGACCTTGCTGCCGCTGCTGGCCGACGCCGTGGTGGGCGTCGTGGCCGGCGCGCTGGTGCTGGGCGCGGTGATGGTGGTGCAGCGCCTGCGCGGCGGCGCAAGCGCGCACTGATCCACGCCGCGCCGGCAAGCGCCTGGACACAGCATGCCGCCTGCACCGCCGCCCGACGCAGCGCCCCGCCCGCCGCGCGCCGCGCTTCCGGCCGGCATCTGGGTGCTGGGCTTCGTCAGCCTGCTGATGGACATCTCGTCCGAGATGATCCACAGCCTGCTGCCGCTGTTCATGGTTGGCACGCTGGGCGCCAGTGCGCTGGCGGTGGGGCTGATCGAAGGCCTGGCCGAAGCCACCGCGCTGGTGGTCAAGGTGTTCTCCGGCGCGCTCAGCGACTGGCTCGGTCGGCGCAAGGGCCTGGCCCTGCTCGGCTATGCGCTGGGGGCCCTGAGCAAGCCGCTGTTCGCGCTGGCCGGCGGGCTGGGTGCAGTGGTGACGGCGCGGCTGATCGACCGCGTCGGCAAGGGCATCCGCGGTGCGCCGCGCGACGCGCTGGTGGCCGACATCGCGCCGCCCGACCAGCGCGGCGCGGCCTTCGGCCTGCGCCAGTCGCTCGACACGGTGGGCGCCTTCGCCGGACCGCTGATCGCCGCCGCGCTGATGCTGCTGTGGGCCAACGACTTTCGCGCCATCTTCTGGGTGGCGGTGATCCCCGGCCTGGCCTCGGTGGCGCTGCTGGGGTGGGGTGTGAAGGAGCCGCCGCCGGCGCAGCCCGCGCTGCGGCGCACCAACCCGATATCGCGCGCCGCGCTGCGCCGGCTGCCGCCGGCCTACTGGTGGGTGGTGATCGTGGGCGGGCTGTTCACGCTGGCGCGTTTCAGCGAAGCCTTCCTGGTGCTGCGCGCCCAGCAGACCGGCATCCCGCTGGCGGCGGTGCCGCTGGTGATGGTGGCGATGAACGCGGTGTACGCGGTGTCGGCCTACCCCTTCGGCCGCCTGGCCGACCGCATGGACCACCGCACGCTGCTGGTGCTGGGCCTCTTGATGCTGATCGCTGCCGACCTGGTGCTGGCCGCCAGCGTGCACTGGGCGGTGGTGCTGGCCGGCGTGGCACTGTGGGGCGTGCACATGGGCATGACCCAGGGCCTGCTGGCCACGATGGTGGCCGACACCGCGCCGGCCGAGTTGCGCGGCACGGCCTACGGCCTGTTCAACCTGGTCAGCGGTGTGGCGCTGCTGCTGGCCAGTCTGCTGGCCGGCGCGGTGTGGGACCGCTGGGGCGCCGGCTGGACCTTCATCGTCGGGGCGGTGATCTGCGTGCTGACGCTGCTGGCGCTGGGGCTGCGTCGCCGGACCTCATGAGCTTGCCCGCAAGCATGCGGGCAGATCCAACGCCTGAGCACTCACGAGCCCGCAGTGGGCTCGCTCGGTCCGGGCTCAAGAGTTTGCCCGCAAGCATGCGGGCAGATCCTTCGCCAGGCACTCGCGAGCCCGCAGCGGGCTCGCTCGGTCCGGGCTCAGCGTGAGGCGGCGCGTGCCGACGCCACCGCCTGCCCCAGCTCGATGACCGCCAGCGCGTAATAGCTCGACCAGTTGTAGCGCGTCACCGCATAGAAATTCTGCGTGCCGGCGATGTAGCTGGGCGCGGCGTCGCCGTTCTGCAGTTCGACCAGCGCCAGCGGGCCAGCCCCGGCGGCACCGGCCTCGTCGAGCGCGGCACCGCGCCCGGCCATCTGCGCGGGAGTGAAGCTGGGCAGGATGTCGGGTGCCAGCAGCGCGGCGCGGTCGGCCGTGTCCACCGGCGGCTTGATCGCGTGGTGCGTGGGCAGGCCACGCTGCCAGCCATGCTCGGCCAGGTAATGCGCCACGCTGCCGATCACGTCGGCAGGGTCGTTGGCCATGTCGATGTGGCCATCGCCGTCGAAATCCACCGCGAAGCGGTTGATGCTGCCGGGCATGAACTGGCCCAGCCCGATGGCGCCGGCGAACGAGCCCTTGACCGCGGTGGTTGCCAGCTGCTCGGTGGCGGCCAGCCGCAGGAACTGGCCCAGTTCGTCGCGGAAGAACTCGCTGCGGTCCTTGCGGCCTTTGGGAAAGTCCAGGCTCAGCGTGGCCAGCGCGTCCAGCACACGGAAGTTGCCGGTCACGCGGCCATAGAAGGTCTCCACGCCGACGATGCCCACCACCACCGAGGCCGGCACGCCATAACGTTGCTCTGCAGCGTCCAGCCAGCGCGCTTGCGCGTCCCAGAAAGCGATGCCGGCGCGCACCCGTTCGGGTTCGATGAAGCGCGCCCGGTAGGCCGCCCAGTTCTTGGCCGTGCCGGCCGGCGGCGGCATGATCAGCCGGGCGACCACCGGCAGGTAGCGCGCCTGGGCCAGCTGGGCGCGGGTCCAGTCGGCGTCCAGGCCGTGGCGCTCGGCCAGCGTGTCGGCCAGCTGCATCGCGTCGTCGCGCCGGCCGTAGGTGACGAGGTCGGGCTCGTGGTCGCTGCGCACCGGCTTGTTCGGCGCCGCCTTGCGTTGGCCCGTGGGGGCCGGTTTCTTGGCGACCGGCTTCCTGACGAGCGGCCGTTCACGCGCGGCGGCGGCCTGCACCGCCAGCGGGGGGCCGGTCAGCAGCAGGGCCAGGGCCAGTAGCCAAGCCGGGCTGGCGCGGCGGCCGGCGCGCGGCCTTGCCGAGGCGGCGCCATGCGAGATCGACGTGAACTTCGGCATGAAGCCCGACATCAGGCGGCGCAGGGGGCCGATGCCGCGGCGGCGCGGCTGCTGTCGCGCACCACCAGCTCGGTATCGAGCAGGATCGATTGCACCCGCTCGCCGGCCAACTGCGACAGCAGCGAGCGCACCAGCGCCTGGCCGGCCGTGTCGATCGGCTGGCGCACGGTGCTCAGCGATGGGTGGAAGTGCGCCGCCAGCGCGATGTCGTCATAGCCCACCACGCGCACGTCCTCGGGCAGGTGCAGGCCGGCCTGGCGCAGCGCACTGATCACCGTCATGGCCATCAGGTCGCTGGCGGCGAACACCGCATCGAAGCCGATGTGGCGCTCGCGCAGCGAGCGCACCTCCTGCTGGATCGCTTCGGTGACGAAGGGCACGGGCCGCACCAGCTGCGCATCGGCCGGCACGCCGGCCTGGGCGTGGGCATCGGCATAGCCTTGCAGGCGCAGGCCGATCTCGGGCAGCTCGGGGTCGCCCATGAACAGCACCCGCCGCGCGCCGCTGGCCAGCAGGTGGGCGGTGGCCAGCCGCCCGCCGGCGCGGTTGTCGCCGCCCACGGTGGCATACAGTTGCTGCGGCAGCTGCGCGCCCCACACCACGAAGGGCACGCCCTGCACCGCCATCGCGTTGAGCTGGTCGTGGTGGTGCCACTGGCCCACCAGCACGATGCCCATGGCCCGGCCGGTGTGGTAGAGGCCGGCGGCCTGGTCCAGCCGGTCGGCGTCGACGCGGGTCAGCAGCATGTCGTGGCCGCGCTCGGTCAGTGCGTCGGCCAGGCTGCCGATCAGGCTGAGGAAGAAGGGGTCGGACAGGTGCTGGCGCGTCTGCGGGTCGTAGGGCACGATCACCGCCACGGTGTTGTTGTGGCCCAGGCGCAGGTTTTGCGCGCCGACGTTGATGCTGTACTTCAGCGAGCGGGCCAGCTCGGCGATGCGCTCGCGCGTCTCGGCGTTGACCAGCGTGCTGCCGGCCAGCGCGCGCGAGACGGTGGACACCGACACGCCGGCCAGCCGGGCGATGTCGGCCATCTGCACCTTGGACGGGCGGGGGGGGACAGGGGCTGGAGGCGCGGCGGGAGGCTGGGGGCGCGGCATCGGGTGTCGGCGGCGAGAACAAATCCGGTGGGCCAGGCGGGGCCGATGGACAGGCAGCGCATCATGCCAGAGCGCCATGCGGCGAACCGTTCGAGCGCGTGTACGGTGCAACACCACAAGTCGGCATGAGCCACGCACGGGTACCCCAAAGCAGGCGGGGAGCCCGCAGGCTCCCCGTCAGCGCGCGCGGTGGCGCGTGCGCGATCAGAAACTGTGCTTCAGCGACAGCTTGAGACTGCGGCCGTTCACCGCGCGGGCGATGTACAGCGGGTTGTTGCCCAGGTTGTTCTGACCTTCGGCTTCGGTGTAGCCCAGCGTGTTGAACAGGTTGTTCGCCCCGAGCGACACCACCGTGTTCTGCGCGAACTCGTAGTTGGCGTAGGCACTCACCGTGGCAAAGCCCGGCAGCACCACCACGTTGTCGTCCTGTGCATAGGACTTGGTCGTGCCGACCACCGACGCGCCGATCTCGAGCGCGCCGATGCTGTAGCTGGGCGACAGCTGGTAGACCAGCTTGGCTTGGCGGCGTGGGGTCTTGCCGTTGTTGGCGCCCGAGGTGATCGATGCGTCGGTCACTGTGGCACCGCCGGTCAAGCGCAGGTCGCCAAAGCTAAGCGCCACCTCGGCCTCGACGCCCTTGGACTCGTACGAGTTGCTCTTCACCGTCTGGGTGGTCAGCTCGTAGCCGGCACCTTCCTTGGTCTTGGCGAAGAAGGCGGTGACGAAGGCCGACAGGCCCTTGCCGCGGTACTTGACGCCGGCTTCCAGCTGGTCGATCTCGTTGACCGGATACGGTGCCTTGCCGCTGTTGACGTCGCCGTCCCACACCACGCGGTCGGGCGACTTCCACGATGCGCCGTGGCTGGCGCGGGCAAACACGGCCATGGCCTTGCTCACTTCGTAGTTGCCACCCAGCGAGTACGAGGTGGCATCGGTGGTGTAGTCGATGGTGCCGGTGCGCGTGGGGTTCCAGTTGTTGCCGCTGGCTGCGTCGCCAAAGCGCTGGGTGCCGGTGCCGCGCTGCTTGTCGTAGCGTACGCTGCCGTCGATGCTCAGCGGGCCTGACTCCCAAGTGACGGCAGCATAGGGCGCGGTGGCCGCCACCTTCACGTCGATGGCGCGAAAGC
>MESD01000002.1:0-3456 GCA_001770815.1 Burkholderiales bacterium RIFCSPHIGHO2_12_FULL_69_20 | reverse complement strand
GGTGGCATCGCCCACCGGGCTGCTGGTGGCCGCGCCGGTGCTGTCGTAGATGCCCGGGTTGTCGCCGGTCAGGCCGATGTTGTAACGGTTCCAGTACCAGGTCTGACCCACGTGCTGGATGCCGCTGAACAGGCCGCCGGTCAGCGTCAGCTTGTCGTTGCCGGCCAGCTTCATCGCCTTCTGCAGGCGCAGGTCGTTGAACACGTTGCCCATGTCGTCGAGCGAGGAGTTGAAGATGTGTGCCGAGAACACCGGCATGGTGCCGGTGTAGTTGTCGGTGGCCGTGGCGTAACCGCTGGCCGCCGGCTGGCTGCCGGCCGGGAACACGCCCAGGAAGCGGCCGCTGATGGCGCTCTTGCGGAATCGGTTGGTCAGCTGCCAGCCCTGGCCCAGGTTGAATTGCGCCTCGACGCCGATCGAGGTGACGTCCACCGACAGGCCGTTGGCCGGGCTGCTGTTGACGCGATTGCCGTTCTTGTCGACGGTGACATCACCGCCGAACTTCGAGCCGATGAAGAAGGCGCTGCGCGGGTCGATGCCAGCGATCGTGGAGATCTTGCTGCCTGTGGCCACCACCGGCACCGGCAGGTAGGTGGGCGTGTTGTCCTTCAGGCTCTTGAGGCTGACGCGGATGTAGCTGCCGTTGTCCAGGCTCTTGGTCAGCGAGGCGCGGAACTGGCCGCCGCTCTCCACGTTGACATTGGTGTTGCGCGTGCCTTCGCCGGTGCGGTAGAAGCCGCCGAACTGGTAGTTCAGCGATTCCGACAGCTTGCCGCCATAGGCGAAGTCCAGCCGCTGCTGGCGGTAGTCCAGCCCGGTGCTGATTCCGAACGCGCCGCCGCTGGTCTTGCCGGTCTTGCTGCGGAAGTTGACGATGGCGCCCGGCGCGTTGGTGGCCAGCGTCGACGACGAGCCGCCGCGGATCACATCGAGCGCGTCGGTCATGTAGTCGGCGCGCACGAACTGGTCGGCGGTGGCGAACGACATGTCGCCGATCAACAGCACCGGCAGCCCGTCCTCCTGCAACTGCACGTAGCGGCCGCCGCCGTCGGACATCGGCAGGCCGCGCACGCCCAGGTTGGCATTGCCTTCACCGCCGCTGGCCTCGGCGCGCAGGCCGGGCACTGTGCGCAACAGGTCGACCGCGCTGGAGGCCACGCTGTTCTGCAACTCGTCGGCATCGAGCGTGCTGACCGACACGCTCTGCTTCATCTTCGTGCGCGCGGTCGAGGTGCCGGTGATCACGATGGTTTCGAACTTCAGTCCGTCGCCGGCGGTTGCAGCGTCAGCAGCCTGGGCCAGCGCCCAGGTGGGCATCAGGCTCAGGCTGGCGGCCAGCGCGATCGGGCGCAGGGCGCGGTGGGCGGGGCGGGGGTGGCGGTTCATGGGCGTCTCCTTTATTGGCGGGGCGATGGGGGCTCTAGCGCCGTTGCGCGCACCCCAGAGTTGTCTAAATTCTGGATTTAATGCAATCGATTGTTAAGCAGGGTAAACCTCCGTTCTTTCAACTCGTTGTTCAGTTGCTACAGGCCGGTCGGACGGTGCAGCCTTGACCGGCGGGGCTGCAAACGATTCTTCCCGTCGATGTGCGTCCCGTGGTTGCCGGGCACCGGTCAGCCGGGCGGGGCCGGTTCGGCGTTGGCCTGCAGCGCATGGCTGCGCCGGCCCTGTGCGTCGACGAGATCGATCTCGCAGGCGTGGCGAACCAGATCAATGCGCAGCAAGGCCTCGTGAGCGCCCTGTGTCCAGTGCAGCACCAGCGTATCGGCGGCGCTGGGCAGCAGCTCGAAGCGGCCGCCGAAGGCCGGATGCGTGTTGCGCAGGCGGATCAGGCGCAGCAGGTCCTGCACCACCGGGCGCTGCAGTTGTTGGTCGATTTCGGCGCGGGTGTAGTGGTGGCGGTTGATGTCGCGGCCAACACCGGTGTGCCGCAGCAGTTCGAGGTCGTTGTGGCCCGCCAGAAGCCCGATGTAGTACACCTGGGGCACGCCTGGCAGGAAGAACTGGATCGCCCGCGCGATCAGGTAGGCCCGATCGTCGCGGCCCAGGGCGTCGTAGAAGCTGCAGTTCACCTGGTACAGGTCCAGGTTGCTGGCCGCAGCCCCGGTGGCTTGGCGGCTGGCGCCGCCGCTGCGTGCGTGGATGGTTTCCACCAGCCGGTCGAGTTCGTCTGGCGGCACCAGGCCTGGGTGGGCCTGGCGGTCGGCGGCATCGGCGCCGATGTCGATCACGCCGATGCCGTCGTGCGTGTCCAGCACGGTCAGCGCGTTGTGCGGTCGGATGGCGATCCAGCGCTTGAGCGGCTCGGCCGTGCCGAAGTACAGCGCGTGCAGCGCCAGCGGCGGCAGCGCGAAGTCGTAGACCCAGTCGACGCGCGCGGCGATCTCGATCTGGCGCTGATGGTAGGCGTGGATCTCCACCAGCACCTCGATGCCGCGGCTGCGCGCCTGGGCGGCAAAGCGGTCGATGAAGGCAAAGGTCTCGGGCATCATGAAGCAGCTGGCGCCTGCCTTCTTGATGGCGTAGCCCACCGCGTCCAGCCGCACCATGCGGATGCCTGCGGCTGCCAGGGTGTCCAGGATGTCCAGCAGGTAGGCCTGGCCAAGCGGGTGGGTGACGGCGATGTCGACCTGCTTGGGCGTGAAGGTGGTCCACAGGATGCGGCGCTCGCCATTGGCCAGCGTGACCACGGTGAACGGCAGGCCCGGTCGCGGACGGTAGATGGCCAGCAGCTCGGTCTCGCTGGCCCCCTGCGGGAATACCGCGCCCATCGTCAGGAAGAGGCCATCGTAGGCCGAGGCGCTGCCCCGCCGGGAGAAGTCGGCGAACTGGGGCGAATCGCTGGACATGTGGTTGACGATCACGTCGGCCATCACGTCGATGTCGGCGGTGAGCGCGCGCACGTCTTGCCAGTCGCCCAGCCGTGGGTCCACCTGCAGGTGGTCGCTGGGATCGAAGCCGGCGTCGGCCCCGTCGATCGGCGTGTAGAACGGCAGCAGGTGCACGCCGCCGAACACGCCGGCCAGGGGGGCCCCCGGGCCGGCCAGCAGTGCCTGCAACTGGGCGATGCCGCCGCCACCGAAGCGGTCGACGTAGGTGATGAGTTGGACCTGGTTCTTCATGTGGATGCGGCGCGCTGGACACGCGTCTCGGAGGTCTTGACGAAGCACACCGCCACCGCCGCGGCCAGCAGCAGCACGCCAGCCAGGCGGATCACGTTGTCGGGCTGGCCACCCAGCAGGCGGTGGTAGTACAGCGGCAGCGTGAGCATCTGGATGATCATCGGGACGACGATGAACATGTTGAAGATGCCCATGTACACGCCGGCTCGCTCGGGCGGGATGCTGCCGGCCAGCAAGATGTAGGGGTTACCCATGATGCTGGCCCAGGCCAGGCCGACGCCGATCATCGGCACGAACAGCCAGGCCTTGTCGTTGATCGCCGGGATGCACCACA
>MESD01000001.1:11302-16885 GCA_001770815.1 Burkholderiales bacterium RIFCSPHIGHO2_12_FULL_69_20 | reverse complement strand
AAGGCCTGCCGCTGCGCGCCGGCCTGTCGCACGAGATCCACCGCACCGAGGGCCGTGGGCCCGACATGGACGCGCGCATTGCCGGCTTCCTGAACAAGCAGAGCAGGCTGTCCTGACCGCTGGCGCGGCCTGGCCGCGCCGCGGGGCGTTCGCTGAACCGCGGCGTGTCGCGCTGGTGGATCGCGCCGTTGTCCAGCCTCACGCGGTGGATGCCCTGCGCCAGCGCGCCGCGTGGGGTCTGCCAGTGGCGGCAGTCCATGGCGATGGTGCGGCTGTGGTGGGCCCGGGTCGGGTGGGTCAGGGGTGCGGGCGGGCCAGCAAGGCCTGCACCTCGGCCATGGTCTGCACCACCACGTCGGCACCGGCCGCGTGCAGGCGATCGACGGACGTCATCGCGGCATAACCGATGGCCCGCATGCCTGCGGCCTTGGCGGCGGTGATGCCGGTGGGCGTGTCTTCCACCACCGTGGTGTGGCGCGGCTCGGCATCCATCATCCGCGCGGCATGCAGAAACAGGTCGGGCGCGGGTTTGGGTCGATCCACGTCGTCGGCGGTGAAGATGCGGCCGGCAAAGCGTGGCAGCAGGCCGGTGTGGCCGAGCGTGAAACTCACCTTGGCATGGTTGCCGTTGGAGGCCACGCAATACGGCCGGCGCAGCGCATCCAGCACGCCGACGATGCCCGGCACCACGGTCAGCCCGGCCAGAAAAGCCTGGCGCGTGCGCCGCCCCATCTCGGGCAGAAAATCGGCTGGCACGCTGCCGCCCAGCAACTCGCGCACCTTGACCATGCCCACCGGCAGCGAGACGCCGATGAACAGCTCGACCGCCTCGTCGAAGCCCAGCGCCACGCCGCGCTCGGCCATCATCTCGCACAGCACGGTGTGGCTCAGGCGCTCGCTGTCGACCAGCACGCCGTCGCAGTCGAAGATCACCATCGCCGCATCAGGCGGCGGGCACGAACCCACCGCGCACCCAGGCCAGCGTGTCGGCCAGCGCCAGCGTGGCCTTGGCCAGCATCTCGTCGATCTGTGGCTCGGTGATGACCAGCGGCGGCGAGAAGGCGATCACGTCGCCACCCAGCACGCGCACGATCAGCCCGTGTGCCTGCGCGCGGCGCACGAAGTAGGCGCCAACGCCGCGCGCCGGATCGAAGGGCCTGCGCGCGGCCGGGTCTTCGGCCAGCTCGATCGCGCCGATCAGCCCCAGGCCACGCGCCTCGCCGACGATCGGGTGGCCGGCAAAGCGCTGCAGGCCGGCCTGCAGGCGCGGCGCCACGCGCTGCACATGGCCGATCACGTCATCGCTCTCGTAGATGCGCAGCGTCTCCAGCGCCACCGCACAGGCCAGCGGGTGGCCGCTGTAGGTGTAGCCGTGGCCGAAGGTGCCCACCGTGGCGCTGGCATCGGCCACCGTCTGGTAGATCGCATCCGACACGTACAGCGCCGACATCGGCACGTAGGCCGAGGTCAGCATCTTGGCCACCGTCATCAAGTCGGGTTGCAGGTTGAACACGTTGGTGCCGAAGCGCTGGCCCAGCCGGCCGAAACCGGTGATCACCTCGTCGGCGATCAGCAGGATGTCGTGGCGCTTGAGCACTGCCTGCACCCGCTCGAAGTAACCCGGCGGCGGGATGATCACGCCGCCGGCGCCCTGCACCGGCTCGGCGATGAAGGCGGCGATGGTCTCGGCGCCCTCAGCGGCGATCAGGTCTTCCAGCTCCTGCACGAGGTGATCGACGAACTCGCCTGAAGTCTCACCGGGCCGGCCACCGCCGTAGAAGTGCGGTGCGCTGACACGCAGGATGCCCGGCAGCGGCAGGTCGAAATGCTGATGCATCGTGGCCAGGCCCGACATCGACGCGGCCGCCGCGGTGACGCCGTGGTAGCCCTTCTGGCGCGCGATGATCTTCTTCTTCAGCGGCCGGCCGCGCGCGTTGTTGTAGTAGCGCACCAGCTTGAAGGCGGTGTCGTTCGATTCCGACCCCGAGTTGGCGAACAGCACCCGCCCGGCGGCCAGCGCCGGCGTGGGCGCCCACTGCGAGAGCTTGGCCACCAGCTCGGTCACCGGTCCGGGCACCTTGCCCGAGAACGCGTGGTAGTAGGGCAGCGTGCGCATCTGCCGGTCGGCGGCATCGGCCAGCCGTGATTCCGAGAAGCCCAGCGACGCGCACCACAGCCCGGCCATGCCTTCGAGGTAGCGCTTGCCATGCTCGTCGATGACGTGAACGCCTTCGCCGCGCACGATCACCAGCGGGCCTTCGCGCTCCAGCTGGCGCAACTGGGTGTAGGGGTGCAGGTGGTGGGCGATGTCACTGCGCCCGGCGGGTGACACATCGGCAGTGGTGGCGGTCATCGGCAGTGCCTCGGGGGGGGGTGGAGGATCCGATCGATCATAGGGCGCTGCAGCGCCCGGGCGGCACTGGTGCTGCAGCGCGTGGGCCGCCGCAGCACCCGCCGCCCTGGGGCGTCATTCGCCCTTGAACTGCGGCTCGCGGCGCGCCGCCATCGCGACCACGCCTTCCTTGAAGTCGGCGGTCTTGAACTGGGCGTTCTGCTCGGTGCTTTCGCGGGCCACCGCCAGGCGGATCTGCTCGACCAGGCCCTGGCGCAGCGTGGCGCGGGTGGACTGCACCGCCAACGGCGCCGAGATGGCGATCTCGCGCGCCAGCTTGGCGGCCTCGACGCGCACCTGCTCTTGTGCCACCAGCACATCGACCAGCCCCATCGCCGCGGCGGCTTCACCGCCGATGCGCCGGCCGGTGTAGAACAGCATCGCCGCCTGCTGCACGCCGACCAGCCGCGGCAGCGTGACCGACAGACCGAAGCCGGGGTGGAAGCCCAGCCGGTTGAAGTTGGCCGAGAACTTGGCCTCGGGGCAGCTGACGCGGAAATCGGCCACCAGCGCCAGCCCCAGCCCACCACCGATGGCCGGGCCCTGTACCGCCGCCACCACCGGCTTGGCGCAGGCGAACATGCGGATCGCCTCGTCATAGATCGGGTTCAGTGCGCGCGGGCTGCGCTGCGGCGGCGTGGCGTCGCGGTTGCTGAAGTCGGCGCCGGCGCAGAACGAACTGCCCTGCGCCGCCAGCACGATGGCATGGCAGCGGCGGTCGGCCTCGAGGTCTTCGAAGGCATCGGCCAGTTGCCGGATCAGCGGGATGGTGAAGAAATTGTGCGGCGGCTTGCAGATCTCGACCGTGGCCACCGGGCCGTCGAAGCTGATCTGCACGTCGTTGTGGGAGTCGCTCATCTTGGGTGCTTTCAAGGGTCTCAGAATTGCTTGCGGGTCAGGCCGAGCCAGAAGCCGGCGGCGCGGGCCTGGATGGCGGCGCGGCCGAGCTCGGCGGCCCAGTGCGCATCGCCTCCGAACTCCTCGCGCCAGGCCCACAGCCGGCGCGTGGCGAAGTGCAGCGCATGCTCGTGGGTGAAACCGATGGCGCCATGCACCTGGTGCGCGATCGAGGTGCCGCGGGTGGCGGCCTCGCCGGCGCGCACCTTGGCCACCGCGGCGCTGAACGGCGTGGCGCTGCAGGCACTCGACGTGGCATCGGGCGCATCGGCGGCGGCCACCATCGCCGCCACCCGGGCCGCGGCCACGTCGCCGGCCATCAGCGCCAGGTTCTGCTGGATCGCCTGGTACTTGCCGATGGGCTTGCCGAACTGCACCCGCTCGCCGGCATAACGCACCGCCTGCTCCAGCGCCGATTCGAGCGCACCCACCAGCATCGCGCTGCGGGCGATGGCGCCCAGCGTCCACACCGGCTGGCGCAGCGGCAAGGGGTTGTCGGCCACCGCCATCACGCGGGTCTGCTGCAGCTGCAGCGTGTCCGACGGCAGGCCGGCATGGTTGACGTGCGGCACCACCGTCACGCTGGGGTTGTGGCGCAGGCCCAGCAGCGCCAGCCGGCCATCGGCCAGCGACACCAGCGCGGCCTCGGCATGGCGGGCCCAGGGAACGCTGTGTGCCACGCCGCTCAGCGTCAGCGCACCGGCCTGGCCTTCGGCCTGCAGCTGGTTGCCCTGGCCTTGTTCGATCAGCGTCAGCGGGCCCGGCATCACGTCCTGCAGATCAAAGCCTGCCAGCGAGGCCAGCTGCGCCGCCACCAGGGTCTCGGCCAGCGGCAGCGGCACCTGCCAGTAGCCGATGCCCCGCAGCAGCGGATAGGCCGCCGTCCAGCCCTGGCCGAAGCCGCCCGCGGCCTCGGTGGCCAGCAGCAGCGGGTAACCGCTGTCGCTCACCTGCTGCCATAGCACCGCGTCCAGCTCACCGGCTTCGGCGCGCAGGCGTTGGCCCTTGTCCACCTGCTCGGCAAAGAGCCGCGCGGCGCTGTCTTCGATCATCGAGTCGTTCATGGCCGTTCCAGAAGTGGTGCTCATCGCAGGTCCAGCCCCTTGGCGATGATGCCGCGCAGGATCTCGCGCGTGCCGCCGCGCAGCGAGAACGAGGGCACCGCCAGCGTCGTGTACAACATCGATTGATGCAGGGTGGAGCCGGGCTCGACGGTGCCGCCGAACAGCTCGTGCGCCAGGTCGGGCATGGCCTGCTCGACCAGCGCGCCCTGGTCCTTGACCAGCGACGCGGCCAGCGCCGGGTTCTCACCACGCGCCAGCATGGCCGCCACGCCCAGCGACATCTGCCGCAGTGTGCCGTACTGCGCCACCACGCGGCCCAGCGCCACCGCGTGGCGCGGGTCGTCGGCGTCGGCCACGTCCAGCATCTCCAGCAGCAGCTGGCTGCTGCTGAGGTAACGCTCGGGGCCGCTGCGCTCGAAGGCCAGCTCGGCGCCCACCTGCTTCCAGCCGTCGCCTTCGTTGCCGATCAGGTGGTCGGCCGGCACGAACACGTCGTCGAAGGTGACCTCGTTGAAGTCGTGCTCGCCCAGCTGGTTGATGATGGGCCGCACGGTGAGCCCCGGCGTCGTCATGTCGACCAGAAACTGCGACATGCCACCGTGGCGGTTGTCGCTGCCACCCGCGTCACGTTGGCCCGTGCGCACCAGGCAGATCATGAAATGCGCCCGGTGCGCGCCCGAGGTCCAGACCTTGCGGCCGTTGATCACCCAACCCTCACCGCGATGGTCCGCACGACGTTCGGCCCGACTGCGGATCGAGGCCAGGTCGGAACCCGAATCGGGCTCGCTCATGCCGATGCAGAAGAAGGCCTCGCCGCGGGCGATCAGCGGCACGATGCGCGGTGCCAGCGTGTCGGGCGCGTAGCGCATCAGCAGCGGGCCGCTCTGGCGGTCGGCGATCCAGTGCGCCGCCACCGGCGCGCCGACGGCCAGCATCTCCTCGAGCACCACGTAGCGCTCCAGCATCGAGCGCTCATGCCCCCCGTAGCGCTTGGGCCAGGTCATGCCCAGCCAGCCCCGCTCGCCCATCTTGCGGCTGAACGCCGCGTCGGCGCCCGTCCAGTTGCGGTTGCGCCGCAGCGGCGTGACCGCAGGCATCTCCTCGGCCAGAAAGGCGCGCACTTCGGCCCGCAGGGCCTCGCATTCGGGCGGCAGCGCGCCGGGGTCGATCAACAAGCCCTGCATAGCGTCGTCTCCAGTTCGGGTGGGGCCATTCTGGATGTAATTTGTT
>MESD01000001.1:0-11216 GCA_001770815.1 Burkholderiales bacterium RIFCSPHIGHO2_12_FULL_69_20 | reverse complement strand
ACCAGCACCACGCCTGGCACCTAGGCATGGCCACATCACGCGCGGGCGATCAGCCCAATCCGGCGCCACGCCGCACCCAGGCCGCGCGGCGCGAAGAGGCCGAGCAGCGCCTGCTGGAAGCGGCGATGGAGATCGTGGCCCAGCGTGGCTCGGTGCGCATGACACTGGCCGAGGTGGGCGAGGCCGCCGGTTACAGCCGCGGCCTGCCGGCGCACCGCTTCGGCAGCAAGGCGGGCCTGGTGCATGCGCTGGCGGGCTACATCGGCGAACGCTTCGGCCAGCAGCGCAAACAGGGCCCGGCGCTCAAGCCCGGGCTGGAGGCCGTGCTCGGCAACATCCACTTCTACTTCAGCCGGAAGGGCGACGCCTTCACCGCCACCCGCGCGCTGCTGGTGATGATGACCGAGAGCTGCATGGAGCCCGCCTCCGAGCTGCGCGGCGAGGTGGCGGCCTACAACCGCGATGCGCTGGCCTGGTTCGAGCAGCACATCCGTATCGGCATCGAGCAGGGCGAGATCGCGGCCGACACCGACCCCGCCGTCTCGGCGGTGATCCTGCTGGGCGCGATGCGCGGCGTGATGCTGCAGTGGCTGGTCGACGACCGCATCAAGCTGGTGGCCGTGCGCGACCGGCTGCTGCAGATCGCCGAGCAGGTGTTGCGTCGGCGTTAGCAACCAACGCGGCGCCCGGCGCCGTCACGCCGCCGCGCCGATGGTCAGCGCCACCTCGCCCACGCCGGCCACATGGCCGGTGATGTGGTCGCCCGGCACCACCGCGCCCACGCCTTCGGGGGTGCCGGTGTAGATCAGGTCGCCGGGTTGCAGGTGGTAGAACAGCGACAGGTCGGCAACGATTTCGCGGATGTTCCAGATCAGCTTGTCGACGTTGGACTGCTGCTTGCGCACGCCGTTGACGGCCAGCGCGATCTCGCCCTGCTCGATCACCACGCCGGGCATGGCCACGATCTCGCCACACACCGACGATTGCTCCACGTCCTTGCCCAGGTCCCAGGGGCGGCCCTTGTCGCGGGCTGCCAGTTGCAGGTCGCGGCGGGTCATGTCCAGGCCGGCAGCGTAGCCGTAGATCAGCTGGTGAGCGGCCTCCGCCTTGACGCGGAAACCGGGCGCGCCGATCACCAGCACCAACTCCATCTCGAAGTGGAAGTTCTTCGTCTCGGGCGGGTAGGCCACGGTGGCGCCCGAGGCGGTCAGCGTCTGCGGTGCCTTGGTGAAGTAGAACGGCCGCTCGACCGACTTGTCCACCGGCTTGCCCATCTCCACCGCATGCGCGTGGTAGTTGCGGCCGACGAAGAACAGGCGGTTGATCGGCAGGCGCTCGGCCTTGCCACGCACCGGCAGCGATTGAACGGCGGGCGGGTTCCAGAGGTAGGTGGTCATGACAGGTCCTGGTGAGCAGGCGATGGCAAAGCAGGACGGCCCGCGGGCCGCCCGGTTTTCAGACGGGAAACTCAGGCAAGCGAAGCGGCTACCGGCCTACTGGCCTACTGGCCGTTCGCCTCGCGCACTTCGTAGACGCCCAGCTTGCGGTGCAGCGGCGCCTCGTCGGCGATGAAGACGAACGACGGCGCGGTGGCCGATCCGTTGCGCAGCGTGATCGGCGTGTAGCCGGGCGCGCAGCAGGTGTCGGCCTCGGCCAGCGTGAAGCGCTGCGCCTCGATGGCCACCTCGACAGCGCCCTCGATCAGGTGAAATACCGACGCGGGCGAACGTGCCGGCAGCTGCAGCGTTTGCCCCGGGCGCAGCATCAGCGCGTAGAAGCCGAGGATGTTCTGCGCGTCGCCGCCGGTCTCGGGGTTGACGTAGGTGATCTGCACCGCGCCCAGGTCGGGCCGGTCGGCGGCCAGGGCCTCGAGCGCGGCACGCGCCTGCGCCCAGGGATAACGCAGCATCGGGTAGGCCTTGCCCGAGCGGCCGAACACCGGCGTGGGCACCATGCCGCCGCCCAGGTAGGCGCGGTCGCCGCGGCCGGGCAGCTGGGTCTGGCGCTGGCCGTTGATGTGGTAGCTGGCCTCCATGTAGTAAACCAGCGGCAGGTCCAGCACGTCGAGCCACACCACCGGCTGGTCGCCGTCGTGGCCATGCTCGTGCCACAGGCCGGTGGGCGTGAGGATCAGGTCGCCGCGCGACATCGGGCACTTCTCGCCGTCCACCGTGGTCCAGGCGCCCTCGCCTTCGACCACCATGCGCACCGCGTTGGGCGTGTGGCGGTGCGACGGTGCCCACTCGCCCGGCAGCAGCAACTGCATGCCCAGGTACATCGCGGCGCTGGCCTTCATGCTCTCGAGGCCGTGGCCGGGGTTGGCCAGCACCAGCACGCGGCGCTCGGCCTTCTCGATCGGCGTCAGTTCGCCGGCCTTCAGCAGCAGCGGCTTCAGGGCCTTGTAGGCCCAGAAGGTGGCGCGGGTGTTGGGCCGCGGCTGGCCCGGCGGCAGCACCGCCCGCAGGCTGGGCCACAGCGGCACCAGGTTCAGGGCCTTCAGCTCGGCCAGGTAGTCGGCGGGCAGGTCTTCGAGGCGTCCGAGGTCATTCATGGCTTGTCTCCGTTGCAGGTGGGGCGGTCAGGCCGAGGCGAGGCAGTTCTTGACGTTCCAGCCGTACAACCACTCCATCGCATCGTAGAAGCGCTCGGGCGTGCGGCCGCGCCACAGGTCGTTGCGCACCAGCCGCTCCACGCCCTTGGCGTGGTAGATGCGGCCCATCTCGCGCGAGCTGAGCACGATGCGCGCGGTACGCGCCACGCGCGAGCGCTGGTACAGGGCCAGCGCTTTGGCCCAGTGGTTGGCGTTCACGCGCAGCGCCTCGCCCAGCGTCACCGCGTCCTCCATCGCCATGCAGGCGCCCTGGGCCATGTACTGGGTGGTCGGGTGCGCGGCATCGCCCAGCAGCGTGACCCGGCCGTAGGTCCACTGGCCGATCGGCTCGCGGTCGGCGGTGGCCCAGCGCTTCCAGGTCTTGGGCAGGTCGATCAGCTGGCGCGCCTTCGGGCAGATGCCCTGGAAGTAGCTCTGCACCTCCTCCTTGCTGCCCTCGGTGACGCCCCACGCCTCTTGCTGGCGGCTGTGGAAGGTGACCACCACGTTGTACTGCTCGCCGCCGCGCAGCGGGTAGTGCACCAGGTGGCAGTTGGGGCCGACCCAGATGCTGGCGGCATTCCACTGCAGGTTCTCGGGGAAATCGTTCTTGTCGACCACCGCGCGGTAGACCACGTGCCCGGTCACCCGCGCCGGATCACCGACGAACTGCTGGCGCACCACCGACTTCACGCCGTCGGCGCCGATCAACGCAAGACCGCGATGGGCAACGCCGTGTTGGTCGACCACGGTGACGCCGTCGTTGTCCTGCTCGATGCGCTCGGCACGGGTGGAGGTGAGGAACTCGACGCGGCCGGTCTCCTGCGCGCCCTCGAGCAGCGACAGGTGCACGTCCACCCGGTGGATCACCGCGTAAGGGTTGCCGAAGCGCTGGCGGAAGGCCTCGCCCGTCGGGATCTTGCCGACCTGGTACTCGTCGAGCGCGTCGTGCATCACCATGTAATCGGTGTAGACGGCGCGGGCACGGGCCTTGTCGCCGATGCCCAGCGCATCAAACGCATGGAAGGCATTGGGGCCCAGCTGGATGCCGGCGCCGATCTCGCCGATCTCGGGCGCCTGCTCCAGCACCTTGACCCGGAAACCCTGGCGCACCAGCGCCAGCGCCGCGGCCAGCCCGCCGATACCGCCACCGGCCACCAGGACCGGCAGGTCCGACGGAGTTGCCGACTGTGTTGCGTTCATGCGCGCCTCTCAAGTTGATTGCTGATGATCAGTGTGCTGATAGTTTTACCGGAAGTATGTTGCATGTCAACTGGGTTTTGGGGGTTGAATGCTGCCCGCGCAACCGCCGCCGCCGCCGATGCTGGCCGGGCC
Organism: Burkholderiales bacterium RIFCSPHIGHO2_12_FULL_69_20; assembly: GCA_001770815.1. GTDB lineage: Bacteria > Pseudomonadota > Gammaproteobacteria > Burkholderiales > Burkholderiaceae_C > Pseudaquabacterium. The sequence goes on along the minus strand of MESD01000001.1, from coordinate 7,291 downwards.
TGCCGTGCGCTGAGCGAAAATGCCGCCGGATGGACACCCCTGGCAACCTGTTCGTCGTCGCCGCGCCCAGCGGCGCTGGCAAGTCCAGCCTGGTCAAGGCCTTGCTGGAACTCGACTCCCACCTCACCGTCTCGGTCTCGCACACCACCCGCCAACCGCGCGGACAAGAGCAGCACGGCCGCGAATACTGGTTCATCGAGGCGCCCGACTTCCGCCAGATGGCGGCGCAGGGTGATTTCTTCGAATGGGCCGAGGTGCATGGCAACCTGTACGGCACCTCGCGCCGCGCCATCGAAGACCGGCTGGCACGCGGCGAGGACGTGGTGCTCGAGATCGACTGGCAGGGTGCACTGCAGATCAAGCAGATCTTTGCCCATGCGATCCTGATCTTCATCCTGCCGCCCAGCTGGGCCGAACTGCGCCAGCGCCTGACCCGCCGCGGCGAAGACGGCCCCGAGGTCATCGAGCGCCGCATGGCCAACGCCCGCATCGAGGTGGCCCAGGCCCGGCACTTCGATTTCGTTATAATCAACGGTTTGTTCGAGACGGCGCTGTTCGATTTGAAGACCGTCGTGCACTCCCAGCGCCTGCGATACGCGGCGCAACTGCGCAACAAGTCGCAGGTGTTTGCAGCACTCGAGCTGATCTGATCACCCCACCTGCAACACCCATAAAGGCAAGCCCATGGCCCGCATCACCGTCGAAGACTGCCTGACCAAGATCCCCAACCGCTTCCAGCTGGTGCTGGCCGCCACCTACCGCGCCCGCATGCTGAGCCAGGGCCATGCGCCCAAGATCGAGAGCAAGAACAAGCCCGGCGTGACCGCGCTGCGCGAGATTGCTGCCGGCGAGATCGGCATCGAGATGCTGCGCCGCGTGCCGCTGTAAAGCCCACTCGAGCACCGTTGTCGGGGCGCCTTCGGGCGCCCTTTGTCGTTGTGGCGATGCCCCGGGGCAAAGCAGGCTAAATTCGGGCATGGGCATCCGATCCTTCGCCGCTGAATTGTTGCTGCCCGCTGTGCTGCAAGCGAGGTCGCGCAACACCACGCCGGCGCCCTCGGCCAAGGACGAAGTCACCACCTTCGCAGCACTGAGCGACAAGCTGGGCTACCTCGGCAAGGCCGACATCAAGCTGATCCGCGAGGCCTACAAGTTCGCCGACGAAGCCCACCTGGGCCAGTTCCGCGCCAGCGGTGAGCCCTACATCACCCATCCTCTGGCGGTGGCCGGCCTGGTGGCCGACTGGCACCTCGACGCCCAGGCGCTGATGGCCGCGCTGATGCACGACGCGATGGAAGATTGCGGCATCACCAAAGTGGAGTTGATCGAGAAGTTCGGCGCGCCCACCGCCGAGTTGGTGGATGGCCTGACCAAGCTCGACAAGCTGCAGTTTTCCACCCGCGAAGAAGGCCAGGCCGAGAGCTTCCGCAAGATGCTGCTGGCGATGGCGCGCGACGTGCGCGTCATCCTGGTCAAGCTGGCCGACCGGCTGCACAACATGCGCACGATGTCGGCGATGCCGGCCAACAAGCGTGGGCGCATCGCCCGCGAGACGCTGGACATCTACGCGCCCATCGCCCACCGGCTGGGCCTGAACATGATCTACCGCGAGCTGCAGGAGCTCAGCTTCGAGCACCTGTACCCGTGGCGCCATGGCGCGCTGGCCAAGGCGGTGCAGCGCGCGCGCGGCTACCGGCGCGACATCGTCGACCGGGTGCGCACCGAGGTGGAGAAGGCCTTCACCAGCCACAAGATCAAGGTGCAGGTGACCGGCCGCGAGAAAACCGTCTACAGCATCTACCGCAAGATGCGCGAGAAGCACGACGGCTTTGCGCAGGTCAACGACATCTTCGGCTTTCGCATCGTGGTGCCGCAGCTGATGGACTGCTACCTGGCGCTGGGCATCCTGCACCAGCTCTACAAGCCGGTGCCGGGCCGCTTCAAGGACTACATCGCGATCCCCAAGGCGAACGGCTACCAGAGCCTGCACACCACGCTGGTCAGCCCGCTGGGCACGGCGGTCGAGTTCCAGATCCGCACCGAGCCGATGCATGCGGTGGCCGAGACCGGCATTGCCGCGCACTGGCTCTACAAGCACGAGCCCAAGAGCCACAAGGGCAGCGCCGCCGGCGAGGCGCAGCGCCTGGGCGCGATGTGGCTGAAGTCGCTGCTCGACATCCAGGACGAAACCCGCGACGCGGCCGAGTTCCTCGAGCACGTCAAGATCGATCTGGTGCCCGAGGCGGTGTACGTGTTCACGCCGATGAGCAAGATCCTGGCGCTGCCGCGCGGCGCCACCGCGGTCGACTTTGCCTACGCCATCCACAGCGACGTGGGCGACCATTGCGTGGCGGCCAAGCTCAACGGCGAGCCGGTGGCGCTGCGCACTGAGTTGAAGAGCGGCGACGTGGTCGAGATCGTCACCGCGCCCGGCGCGCGGCCCAATCCGGGCTGGCTGAACTTCGTGCGCACCGGCCGGGCGCGCAGCAAGATCCGCCACTTCCTCAAGACCATGGAACATGAGGAATCCCGCGGGCTGGGCGAGAAGCTGCTGGCCCAGGCGCTGCGGGCCGAAGGCCTGCTGCTGCCGTCGGCCGAGCTGGACGACACACCCGCGCAGGCGCTGTGGCAGCAGCTCACCCGCTGGAGCGGCAACCGCAGCCGCACCGACCTGCTGGTCGACATCGGCCTGGGCCGCAAGATCGCCACCATCGTGGCCAAGCGCCTGGCCCAACAGATGGCCGAGCGCGGCACCCGACCCGATGCGGTGACGCTGACGCTCAACAAGTTCGGCGTGATGGAGGACACCGCCACGCCGCTGCCGGGCGTGGTGATCGACGGCACCGAAGGCGCCTCGGTGGTGCTGGCCCCCTGTTGCCGGCCGATCCCGGGCGACGAGATCCGCGCCTATCTGGGCCGCGGCGAAGGCCTGCTGGTGCACACCGCCGATTGCGGCGTCGGCAAACGCCTGGCCGACCGCGACCCCGAGCGCTGGATCGCGGTTGAATGGGCCGAGCAGCCCACGCGCAACTTCGAGACCAGCGTCAAGCTGCTGGTCAAGAACGGCAAGGGCGTGCTGGCCCAGATCGCCGCGGCCATCAGCGCTGCCGAGGGCGACATCAGCCACATCGAGATGGACAGCGAACAGCACGACGATGCCGCCGAGCTGCGCCTGCTGCTGGCCGTGCGCGACCGCCAGCATTTGGCCGAGGTGCTGCGCACGCTGAAACGATCGCCACCGGTGCTGCGAGCGGCGCGCATCAAACCTTGATTCAGGCCGCCGGCCCGGGCTCGGGGTAACGCACCTCCAGCACCTCCAGCACGTCCACCCCGCCGGGGGTCTGCAGCTTCACCTCGTCGCCCTCGCGCGCCTTCAGCAGCGCACGGGCGATGGGCGCGATCCAGCTCACCTCGCCGGCCAGGTTGTCGGCCTCGTCGATGCCCTTGATGGTGATGGTGCGCTGCTCGCCCTTGCTGTTGGCATAGGTGACGGTGGCGCCGAAGAAGATCTGGTCATGGCCGTGGTGCGCCGACGGGTCGGCCACCTCGGCGATGTCGAGCCGGCGGGTCAAGAAGCGGATGCGGCGGTCGATCTCGCGCAGCCGCTTCTTGCCGTAGAGGTAATCGCCGTTCTCCGAGCGGTCACCGTTCTTCGCCGCCCACGAGACGGTCTCCACCATCTTCGGCCGCTCGTCGTCGATCAGGCTCATCAGCTCGCCGCGCAGGCGCTGGTAGCCGGCCGGGGTGATGTAGTTCTTGCCGCCGGGCGGCAAGGGTGGCAGGCCGCCGCCGCCGTCTTCATCGTCGTCGTCGCCGTCGGATTCCTTGGTGAAGGCTTTGCTCATTCGTGCCCCTCGTCCGACGGGTACGTCGGCCGATCCCCCAAGGGGATGCGGTCCGGCTTGGGGCGGCCCGGCGCTCGGCCCGCCGCTCGCGTCGAAAGTTGATTCATCGCCAGTCTACCCAGCCGCCGCCGAGGCACGCGCCGCACTGCGCCAGGCCCCCGGCGCGCTGCCGGTCCATTTGCGGAAGGCGCGGTAGAAGGTGCTGGCGTCGTCGAAGCCCAGCCGCGCGGCGATGCTCCCCACGCTGAGCACACCTTCGGCCAGCAACTGCAGCGCCAGGTCGCGGCGCACCTCGTCCTTCAGCTGGCCCCAGCTGGCGCCTTCGCCTTCCAGCCGGCGCCGCAGCGTGGCCGGAGACAGCCGCAGCGTCTCGGCCAGCAAGGCCAGCGTGGGCGCCGCGTCACCCCGATCGAGTGCGGCGCGGCACAGCCGGCGCACCCGGTCGCCCAAACCGGTGGCCACCACCTGCTTCAAGAACACCGACTGCGGCGCGTCGCGCAGAAAGGCCTTCAGGCTGGCGGCGTTGACGGTCACCGCCGCCGCCAGCACCCGGGCGTCGAACTGCACGGCGGTGGCCGGCATGTCGAAGCGCTGCAGCGGCGAAAACATGCGCCGGTACTCGTCGGCATGCGCCGGCATCGGATGGGCCCAATCCAGCCGGCTCAGCGGTACACGCCGGCCGGCAAGCCAGCACAGCAGGCCGTGCAGCATCACCAGCAGGGTCTCGTCGGCAAAACGCCGGGCATCGTCAGCCGCTTCGTCGTGCCGGCCCGCGGCGATGCGGTTGTCGATGATCAGCGTGGCGGTGCCGGCAGCCATCCGCAGGCTGGCAGTGATGTCGTCGAAGAACAGGCCGAAGCCCCGCAGCGCCTGCTGCAGCGCCGCGCCCACGGTGGGCTGGCCCACCAGCGCATGGCACAGCATGGCAAATGTGCCCACCTTCATGCGGCGCACATCCAGCCCGAAAAATTCGTCGTCCAGCACCCGCGCCACCGCCATCCACAGCCGGGCAAAGGCCGCTGCGGGCACCCGCTCCGCAGGCTGCGCCAGCAGTTGCGCGTCGATCTGCGCCTCGGCCAGCACGGCCTGGCGCTGCACCGCATCGAGTGCCCGCACGGCACTGCGCACGAAGGCGATCGACACGCTGCGCTCGGGGGCTGTGGGGGTGGCGGGCATGGGCGCATTCTGGCAAAAAACATCAGGGCGCCGAGCGTTTGCGCCATCGCGCGCCGCGCCCTGGCGCCCTAGACTGGGCGCCAGCTGGCGCCATGCCTTGCGCGGTGCTGCGCTCTTCCCTGATGGAGACTTGCCCGATGACCGATCTGTCCGCCGAATTCAAGGCCCTGGCCAACTACCGCCCGACCCACAAGGTGCGCTTTGTCACCGCGGCCAGCCTGTTCGACGGCCACGACGCCGCAATCAACATCATGCGCCGCATCCTGCAGGGCATGGGCGCCGAGGTGATCCATCTGGGCCACAACCGCTCGGTCGACGAGGTGGTGACCGCCGCGTTGCAGGAGGACGTTCAGGGCATCGCCGTCAGCAGCTACCAGGGTGGCCACAACGAGTACTTCAGCTACATGGTCGAACTGCTGAAGGCACGCGGCGGCGAGCACATCCAGGTCTTCGGCGGCGGTGGCGGTGTGATCGTGCCCGAGGAGATCAAGCTGCTGGCCGGCCACGGCGTGCGCATCTTCAGCCCCGAGGACGGCCAGCGCATGGGCCTGGCCGGCATGATCGGCGAGATGGTGATGCGCGCCGACCGCGACATCACCGGCCACGCGCCCAAGTCGCTGTCGGCGATCCAGGGCCACAGTGAAGCCGCCTGGCGCGCGCTGGCCCAGCTGATCACCGCACTCGAGAACGGCAAGGCCTCGGCAGCCGGCCAGGCTGCCGATCCCGAGTTCGCGGGCCTGGTGGCCGAGCTGCACGCCGCCGCCCAGACCGCCAAGGCGCCGGTGCTGGGCATCACCGGCACCGGCGGCGCCGGCAAGTCCAGCCTGACCGACGAATTGATCCGCCGCATCCGCCTCGACCAGGGCGATGCGCTGCGCATCGCGGTGATCTCGATCGACCCATCGCGCCGCAAGAGCGGCGGTGCGCTGCTGGGCGACCGCATCCGCATGAACGCCACCGGGCCTTGGAGAGATGGGCAACGGGTCTACATGCGATCACTCGCCACGCGCGACACCGGCAGCGAGATCAGTGCCGCGCTGCCCGACGTGCTGGCCGCCGCCAAGGTGGCGGGCTTCGATCTGGTGATCGTCGAGACCTCGGGCATCGGCCAGGGCGACGCGGCCATCGTGCCGCTGGTCGATGTGCCGATGTACGTGATGACACCCGAGTTCGGCGCCGCCAGCCAGCTCGAGAAGATCGACATGCTCGACTTCGCCGAGTTCGTGGCGATCAACAAGTTCGACCGCAAGGGCGCCGCCGACGCGCTGCGCGACGTGGCCAAGCAGGTGCAGCGCAACCGCGAAGCCTTCACCGTGATGCCCGACCAGATGCCGGTGTTCGGCACCATGGCCAGCCGCTTCAACGACGACGGCGTGACCGCGCTGTACCAGGCGCTGAAGACCCGCCTGGCCGCGCTGGGGCTGCCAGTCACCGAGGGCCGGCTGCCGCTGGTCGACACCAAGCACAGCACCCACCAGACGCCGGTGGTGCCGGCCGCGCGCACCCGCTATCTGGCCGAGATCACCGACACGGTGCGCGGCTACAAGGCCCGCGCCCGCGCCCAGGCCCGGCTGGCGCGTGAGCTGCAGCAGTTGCGCGCCACCGCGCAGATGCTGGCTGACGACGCCGCCGCCCAGAACTCGACGAGTTCGGGCGCCAAGAACACCGTGCTGCGCCTGGCCGACGAGCGCGCGGTCAAACAAGACCCGGCCGCCGCCAAGCTGCTGGTGCAGTGGCCCGAGATGCAGCGCGCCTACGCCGGTGACGAGTACGTGGTGAAGATCCGCGACAAGGAGATCCGCACCCAGCTGGTCCACACCACGCTGTCGGGCAACAAGATCCGCAAGGTGGCGCTGCCGCAGTACGAATGCCATGGCGAGCTGCTCAAGTGGCTGATGCTCGACAACGTGCCCGGCAGCTTTCCGTACACCGCCGGCACCTTCGCCTTCAAGCGCGAGGGCGAAGACCCGACGCGCATGTTCGCCGGCGAGGGCGACGCCTTCCGCACCAACCGGCGCTTCAAGCTGGTGAGCGAGGGCATGCCGGCCAAGCGCCTGTCAACCGCCTTCGACTCGGTCACCCTGTACGGCAACGACCCCGACCGCCGGCCCGACATCTACGGCAAGGTGGGCAACTCGGGCGTGAGCATCGCCACGCTCGACGACCTGAAGGTGCTGTACTCGGGCTTCGACCTGTGCCACCCGGCCACCAGTGTCAGCATGACGATCAACGGGCCCGCGCCCAGCATCCTGGCGATGTTCATGAACGCG